>JALUVI010000210.1 GCA_027020785.1 Planctomycetota bacterium
TGCCTTCGTGCAGCGCGTCGAGCAAGCGGGCGGCAGCCTGCCTAGCTTCGTGACCGGCGAGCTGTCGGCCTTCGTCACGTGCGGCGACTTTCGCCACGGCTTCGTCGTCGCCCGGTGCCGTCATTGCGCCGAGGAGCTTCGCGTTCCGTTCTCCTGCAAGGGTCGCGGAGTGTGCCCCTCGTGCATCGGCCGTCGCATGGCCGAGGGCGCCGCCCTCATGGTCGACCACCGCCTTCCTGCCGTACCCTACCGGCAGTGGGTGCTGTCCTTCGAAGGCTCGCTGGCCATCCGCCTCGGCTACGACTCCGACCTGTTGCGTCGGGTGTGCCAGCGCTTCGCCCATCGGGTCATGGCGGCGCTGCGTCGTCACACAAAGCGCGCGCACGACTTGGCCAGCGTCGAACCCCTGCATCCCGGCATCGTCATCGTCGTGCAGCGCTTTCGCTACGACCTCGGTTTGTACGTCCACCTGCACGCCCTCGTGACCGACGGCTGCTTTGCCCAAACGCCCGACGGTACCGACGTCCGCTTCCTCCCCGCAGCGGGCCTGGACACCGCGGCGTTGTCGGAGGTGCTCACTGCACTGCACCGCGACCTCGCCGACGAGTCCGACGAGCCGCCGCCGGTCGACGACGCCCTGGCCGCTTGCGTCCAGCTCGGCCTGTCCGCGCCCGGCCCCGTCCTCACCGACGACCAACCGCAGCCGCCCCAGCCCATGACCGTCGGTCGCTTCGGCATGCAGCTGCACGCCGCCTCCACCGTCGACGGCCGTGATCGCAAGCGCCTCGAGCGAGTCTGTCGCTACCTGCTCCGTCCCCCCTTCGCCCACGACGCCATCGAGGCCCTCCCCGACGGTCGCGTACGCGTTCACTTCGCTCGTCCCGCCCGTACCGGCGCCCGCTTCACCACCATCACCCGCGATGCCTTCCTCGCCCGCCTCGCCGCCCTCGTCCCGCCGCCTCGCTTCAATACCGTTCGCTATTACGGGGTCCTCGCTGGCCGCCATCATCTCAGGCCGCTCGTACAGCCCAAGCTCGAGCCGCTCGACCCCCAGCCCCACCAGCTGCCGTTGTTCATCGTCCACCGCGATGCCGAGCTGCCCGCGCTGACCACCACGCCGCCGGCCGACCGTGCGCCATCGAGGATCGCCTGGGCCTCCCTGCTCGCCCGCGTCTTTTCCATCGACGTCACCGTCTGTCCCCGTTGCGACGGCCCCATGCGGATCGTTCGCACCGTCACCGACCCCGACGAGATCGCCGCCGCCCTCGGCCCTCGCGGTCCCCCTCGCCCTCGGCCCGATCCTCCACACCAGATCCTCCTCTTTCGCTGATCGCGGCGCGCCACCCCAGACCTTGCGTGCACCGTTACGGCACCCCCTTGTCCCCGTGCCGGCTCGACCCTCCCCACGCCCCCCGTTTCTCGCCGATCCACTCCGATCGCCGCCGATCCCACGCCCCCGATGTGACCCCGATGTGATCGAGCCCGCACCGCCGCCCTCCCAAGCTCGCCCTGCTCCCCCAGCGCGCTCGCCTCCTACCTCTCATCCCCCAATGATTTGCCTTAAACGCTCCCCCAATG
>JALUVI010000211.1 GCA_027020785.1 Planctomycetota bacterium
GTGGCGGTCTCCTGGGTCTCGGTACCCAGGACGACGCACTCGGTGCGCGAAGGTCACAGGGGGGATGTGGAAAATGGAACACTCTTCGTGGCCAGTTTCCGCAGTTTCCGGTCAGGCGCGGCGGGTCGGCACGTCGCGGGCCGCGGGGCCGCCGGCGAGGCGGGTGCGGGCGCGGGTCAGGGCGGCGGCGGCGCGGGCGACGTCGGCGTCGCTCTCGTGGCCGCCGAGCGAGAAGCGCAGGACGGAGCCGAGCAGGGGTTCGGGCAGTCCGGCGGCGAGCAGAACCGGGGACGGGCGCTCGGGGCCCGAGCCGTGGCAGGCCGAACCGCTGCCGACGAGGACGCCCTCGGCCTCGAGCGCCGTCAAGAGGGTGCGGGCCCGGAAGCCCGGGAAGGCCACGGAGAGGATGCTGCCGAGCCACGCCGGCTCGGCGTCGGCGCCGACGACGACGAGGTCGGGGGCGACCGCGCGCAGGGCCTCGAGCAGCGCACCGCGGCGGCGCGACCAGGCCTCGGGGTCGGCGTCGAGGTCGGCGCGGCGACGGCGGGCGGCGGCGGCGAAGGCGACCGCCCCCATCACGTTCTCGGTGCCGCTGCGCAGGCCGCCCTCGTGCCCGCCGCCGCGCCACAACGGGCGCGGCTCGCGGGCTCCGGGCGCCAGCAACAGCGCCGCGGTGCCGCGCACTCCACCCAGCTTGTGGGCGGCGACCGCGACCGCGTCGGCGCCGAGGGCGGCGATCGGTTCGGGCCGCTTGCCGGCGGCCTGGACCGCGTCGCAATGGAACGCGGCCTGCGGGGCGAGTCGTCGCGTCAGGGCGGTGAGCTCGGCGACGGGGTTCAGCGAGCCGACCTCGTTGTTGGCCCATTGCACCACGACCAGGGCGACGTCGGGGCCCAGCCGCTCGGCGAGCGTGTCGGGACGGACCACTGCGGCGGCGTCCACCGGGACCTCGTCCACGACGAAACCTTCCTCGGCAAGGGCGCGGGCGTTCAACAGCGCGGACGGGTGTTCGGCCGCGCCGACCAGCACCCGCGCCCGCCCACCGCCGGCCTTCTCGGCGCGGCGTCGGTGGGCTCGCGCCAGACCGAGGATCCCCAGGGCGTTGGCCTCGCTGCCGCAGCTGGTCCAGACCAGGCGGTGCTCGGGCGCCCCGAGGGCCCGCCGCACGGTCTCGCGGGCATCCTCCAGGGCGAGTGCGGCGGCGGCCCCGGCGTGGTGGGGCGAACCCGGATTGGCCGGGGTCTGGCGGCAGGCCCGTTCGAAGGCCGCCAGCGCCTCCGGTAGCGGCGGCGAGGTGGCCGCGTGGTCCAGGTAGAGGGGCTCCACGGGCTCATTGTGCCATTCCCCGGCCGCACCGGCCCCAAGGCGGCCACGATGGGCGCCGCCGGGCCAACGCAGTCGCCTTCCGGGCGTAGAATCCGAAGACCATGCGTCCGCGCCTCACTCGTCTCGTCCTGGTCGCGCTCCTCGGCGCCGCCGCGCCCGCCTTCCTCGCCCCGTCCCTGCCCGCGCAACAGCGGCCCGAGGACGGACGCGGCCAGGGGTTGTTCACCGCCGAGTGGCACGCCGCCCGCCGCGCCGCCCTGGCGAAGTCGTTCCTCGAGAAGGCCTCCGACCCGGACGGCGTCATCGTGCTCCGCGGTCAGGGCGCCATGAACGACTACCGCGAGTTCCGGCAGGACAACAACTTCTGGTACTTCACGGGCATCGAGACGCCGAACGCGGTGCTGGTCATGGTGCCGAAGACCGGCGAGGAGTACTTCCTGGTGCCGCGGGTCCAGCCGATCCAGGAGCGCTGGCAGGGCGATCTCATCGACCCCCAGGAGGCGAAGGCCATCACCGGCATCGAGGTCTGCACCAAGCTCGACAAGGGGGGCGATCCCTGGGGCAACTTCACCGCCCTGCTCGACCGGTTGGCGGAGGACCACCACACCTTCTACGTCCAGAAGAAACCGGCCGAGAACTGGATGATGAGCCGCGACAACCTCGTCGGCTGGCAGTCGGCGATGGTCAACGACCCGCTGGACGGTCGGCTCGGACGCGGTGAGCAGTTCGCGGCGAAGCTCGCGGAGCGTTACCCGAACCACGAGGTGAAGGACATCAGCCTCCTCATCGACCTCCTGCGGCTGGTGAAGACCCCGGAGGAGATCGAAGCGATGCGTCGGGCCTGCGACGTGTCGGGCAAGGCGCACGTCGCCGTGATGCGGACCGCCATGCCCGGGGACTACGAGTGGCAGCTGGCGGCGCGAATGAGCGGCATCATGCTCGAAGAAGGCGCGATGGGGGCGGCCTACATGGCCATCGTCGGTAGCGGGCCGAACGCCTGCATGCTGCACTACTCCACCAACAACCGTCGGCTCCAGGAGGGCGACGTGGTCATGATCGACTACGGCGCCGAGTACCGCTACCACGTGGCCGACATCTCGCGGACCTGGCCGGTGTCGCGCGAGTTCACCGACCGTCAGCGCGAGGTCTACCAAGCGGTGTACGATGCCCAGGAGGCGGCCTTCGCCCGGTGCAAGCCCGGGGCCACGCTGCGCGAAATCAGTGCCGCCGCGCAGGAGGTCATCGCCGAGCGCGGCTTCGGTCGCATGTGGCACGGCGTGAGCCACTGGCTCGGCATGGCCACCCACGACGTCGGCCCCTACGACGTGAAGCTCGAGCCGGGGATGGTGTTCACCGTCGAACCGGGCATCTACCTGCCGGACGAGGGCATGGGCTTCCGCATCGAAGACGTCGTCGTGATCACCGACGACGGCTTCGAACTCCTTTCGCGGAACATCCCGCGAAGCATCGAGGAGATCGAAGCCCTGCGCGCCGAGGCCTGGGAGGCGGCGAGTCGGCCCTGACCTGCGGGCCCGGCGGCGCACCGCGGCAGACGCAGCCCTAGAATCCAGGACGGATGTTGCGCAACGCCTGCGTCGGGGCCTTGGTCGCCGTGCTCGGCGCCGTCGCCGTCACCCTGCTCGGGGTCGGCTGGGCCGGCCCCGAGCCGATGGTGCGCGAACGTCTGTTCGCGCTGACCCTCGACGCCCTGGCCTGTGGCTGGATCGCGGCGGTCCTGGTGCGGCTGCTGTCGCGTCACGGACGGGGGCCCGGCGGCGCCTCCGCCACCGCCGCGGTCGCCCTGGGACTGCTCCTCGCGCCGCTTGGTTGGTTCGCCCTCGGCTTCGGGCTGGCGTTGGTCGCCCTCGCCCTGGCCCGACCGCTGCCCGCCGCGCCGCGCGCCCTGGCGCCCCTCGGCCTCGCTGCCCACGCCGCCCCCTTCCTGGCCCTCCTGGTCGCGCCGGAGCGCTCACCGCTGCCCTTCCTGGAGGAGCCCGGCGCGGTGCCCCCGGCGCCCGCGAACCGTCCCACCCTCGAGGTCGGCCCCGGATCCCCCGACGTCCTCCTGGTCGTGGTGGACACCCTGCGCGCCGATGCGCTGCTCGACCCGGAGGTGCCGACCCCGAACCTGGACCGACTGCGGGAGCGCGGACTGTGGGGCGACTTCGCGGTCGCGCCGTGCAACCAGACCCTCCCCAGCCACATGTCGCTCCTGCTCGGCGTCGCGGTCGAGAAGACCGGCATGCGCAGCAACGATTCGCGTTGGCCGACCGCCGACTTCCTGCGCCGGGAGTGGGGCGCGAAGCCGCTGGCCGAGCGCTTCGCCGAGCGCGGCTGGAGGACGGTCGGGGTGGGGGCCAACCCGCTCCTGACGCTGGCGCCGGACCCCGAGAGGGACGAGCAGGACTTCGCTTCGGCCTTCGATGCCTGGTTCGGGATGCAGCGCCAGGAGCCGTTCAAGGTCTTCCTCGAGTGGGTCCAGCAGCACACCCTGGTCGGTCTCCTGACCCCGCGGCCGCTGTTCAACTTCCCGCTGTCGCACGTCCTCTACCCGCACCCGCTGCGGCTGGGCCGAGTCCACACCGGCGAGGGCACGCGGACCACCGACGTGGTGGTGCACTACCTGGACCAGCTGGAGGCCGACTCACGACCCTGGTTCGTCTTCGTCAACTACTTCGACCCGCACACGCCCTATCTCGCTCCGGCGCCGTTCGCCGGAACCATCGCCCGCCCCGAGGAAGTTCCGCCGGGCTTCCCGCCGTTGCCCGCCGGCGAGTTCGCGATGCGCGAGGAACTGCGCCGCCTGCTCGCGGAGGGCGCACCGGAGGCGGAGTGGCGGCCCATCGCCGACTTCCTCCACGACCTCTATCGCGAGGAGGTGGCCTACCTCGACGCCCAGCTCGGGCGCCTGCTCGAGCGCGTCGAGGCGTCGGGGCGGCCCACCCTGGTGCTCGTGGTCAGCGACCACGGCGAGGCCTTCGGCGAGCACCGCAACCTGGAGCACCGCCACACCCTCTACGAAGAGGAGCTGCGGATTCCGTTCGTCCTCGCCGGTCCGGGCGTACCGGCTGCGGGCCGTTTGGCCGTCCCGCCGAGCCTGCCCGACGCCGCCCGCACCCTGGCGGACCTCTGCGGCGTTCCCAGCGTGGGGATGGACGGGTCCTCGGTGTTGGACCGCCCGACCGGCGACCGCGAGGTCTCGTTCATGATCGGCCACGTCGCGGTGCGCGAGGGGAACTGGAAGATGATCTGCCGCCTCGACTACGGCGAGGTCGAGGATCCGATGAGCTCCGACCTCGTGGCCGGCGCCTACGTGCTCGAACCACTGTCCCTGTTCGACCTCGCCGCCGACCCCGGCGAGCGGGAGGACCGGCTCGCCGACGAGCCCGAGCGGGTGGCGCGGCTGCAGGCCATCCTGGAGAAACGGCTGGAACGTGACTCGATGCCTCTCTTGCCGCCGCGCCGCCTCACCGCGCGCCAGCAGCAGGACCTCGCCGCCGCCGGCTACGCCGACCAGGGGCCGGCCGAGGGAGCGGGCCGGGACGGGGGCGGCGACCGGCCCTGACGCGTTACCCTGGGGCCATGTTGGACGCCCAAGGACTGCGCCCCCTCCTCGACTTCGTCGCCGGGTTGGACCTCGCCGAGCCCGATGCCGTGCGCGAGGCCCTGACCGCCGAGTTCCCCGTGGACGGCGAGTTCGTGACCGCGTTGCGCCGCGAGGCCGAGGAGCGCATCGCCGCCGGCACCCTGTGCCACAAGGGGGACGAGCACATCGCCTTCTCGCGGGTGGCCCGGCCCGGTGAGGAGACCCACGGCTTCTCGGTGGACGCGGTGCGGATGCGGGTGCCCGGCCCGAAGCACCGCCATCCCCTCGGCGAGATCGACCTCTGCCTGGCGCTGGAGGGTGAGCCCCGCTTCGACGGCCATCCCGAGGGCTGGGTGGTCTACGCGCCCGGTTCGGTGCACGTCCCGACCGTCGAGGGCGGGACCATGTTCGTCCTCTACCTGCTGCCCGAGGGTTCCTTCGAGCTCATCGAGTCGGTGGAGCCGTCCCAGGCGTGAGCCCGGTCGCGGCCGTCGCCCTGTTGCTCGCGGCGTCGGCGCCGCAGGAGCCGGGCGTCGCCGCTTCGCCCGAGGACGCCCTGATCCAAGAGGCCCCTCCGGACGTCGCCGCACTCGCCGACGGTTTCCGGGTTCCCGAAGGGATGACGGTCACGCTGTGGGCCGCCGAGCCCCTGCTCGCCAATCCGGTCGCCTTCGACGTCGCCGCCGACGGGCGGGTCTACGTGGCGGAGACCTTCCGTCAGGAGACCGAGGGGGTGCCCGACGACCGCACCTTCCCCGAGTGGCTGGCGGACGACCTGCGGCTCGGCACGGTCGAGGAGCGCGGCGCGATGTACCTGCGCCACCACCCCGAGTTCGCTGCGGAGTGGACCGACCGCAGCGAGCGCATCCGCCTCCTGGAGGACCGTGACGGGGACGGTCGGGCCGACCATGCCACCGTGTACGCGACCGGCTTCGACGACCTCCTCGACGGAACCGGGGCCGGCGTCCTCGCCGTGGACGGAGACGTCTGGTACACCTGCATCCCCAAGCTGTGGCGGTTGCGGGACGACGACGGCGACGGGGCTGCCGACCGCCGTGAAGCCGTGTTCCACGGGTTCGGCGTGCGCGTCGCCTTCCGCGGGCACGACCTCCACGGGCTGGTGCTCGGGCCGGACCGTCGGCTGTACTTCTCGGTCGGCGACCGCGGCTACCACGTGGTCCTGCCGGACGGCAGGGTGCTGTCGGAGCCCGGGCGCGGCGCCGTGTTCCGCTGCGAGCTCGACGGCAGCGGACTGGAGGTCTTCGCGCACGGTTTGCGCAACCCGCAGGAGCTCGCCTTCTCCGACCACGGCGACCTCTTCACCGGCGACAACAACTGCGACGCCGGCGACCTCGCGCGCCTGGTCTACGTGGTGCCGGGCGGCGACAGCGGCTGGTCCATGAACTTCCAGCCGCTGCCCGACCGCGGGCCGTGGATGCCCGAGGAGTGGTGGCGCGCCTTCGGCGAGGTGGACGACCCGCCGGCGTTCCTCAACCCGCCCATCGCCAACCTCGCCTCCGGCCCCTCCGGTCTGGCGGCCTACCCCGGCGTCGGGCTGCCCTTCCGCTACCGCGGCTCCTTCCTGCTGTGCGACTTCACCGGTGGTCCGTCCTCGAGCGGCGTGCGGCGCTTCACCCTGGCGCCCCGCGGCGCCGGTTTCGCCCTGGCCGACGCCGAAGAGTTCTGGTTCGGCGTCCTCGCCACCGACGTCGCCTTCGGGCCACGCGGCGACGTCTGGGTGCTCGACTGGGTGGAGGGCTGGGTCGGCGCCGGCCGCGGCCGCATCTGGCGCGGCCATCACGCCTGGGCCGACTCCCCGGAGGGGCGGGCGCTCGCCGACGAGACCGCGCGTTTCCTGGGCGACGACCTCGCGGCCGTGGACGACGCGGGTCTGTTGGCGCGTCTGGCCCACCCCGACCGTCGCGTCCGGCTGCGGGCGCAATGGGCGCTCCAGGACCGCGGCGCTGCGGCGGTCCTGGAGCGGGCGGCCCGCGACGGCGTGCCTCCGACGACGGCGGGGCTCCCCGACTCGGTTCGGGTCGAGCTGCGGCGGCTGTCGCGGCTGCACGGTCTGTGGGGGCTCGGGCGTCTCGGTGTCGGGGAGGCGCCGCACGCGCTGCTCGACGATACGGACGCGGAGGTGCGCGCCCAGGCCGCCGCGGCCTGCGCCGAAGCAGGGGTCCGCGATGCGCTGCCGCGACTCCTCGGACTCGTCGCCGACGACCCGTCGCCCCGCGTCCGCGCCTTCGCCGCCCGCGCCCTCGTCGCGTTGCAGCCGAGCCTGGACGACGCGTGGCCCGCGTTGCGCGCCCTCCTCGCCGACCTCGGGCGCGACGATCCTTGGGCGCGGCAGGCTGCGGCGTACGCCCTCGCCCGCATCGCGGCCCCCGACCAGCTGCTGGTCCGCGACGTCACCGAGACCGACGAGGCGGTGCGGATGGGCCTCCTCCTGGCCCTGCGCGAGCAGCGTTCTCCTCTGGTCGTCCATTGGCTCGCCGACCCCTCGCCGTGGTTGGCGACGGAGGCGGCGCGCGCGGTCTGGGACCGGCCGGTCCCCGAAGCCTGGGCGGCGCTCGCCGACCACGCCGCCGAGGCGGCCTCTCGGCCGGCGCCGTACGCGCGCCGCGCCCTCTCGGCCGCGATGCACCGCGGCACGCGCGAGGACGCGGCCGCCCTCCTCGCCTTCGTCCGGGCCGAGGGCGTGGACGAGACCCTGCGCGAGGAGGTGCGCGGCTGGATTCGCGACTGGGACCGTCCGCCGACCTTCGATCCGGTCACGGGGCGCGAGGTGCCCCATTCCGAGGACCGAGTACCCGACGCCTTCGTCGGCGTGGACCTCCCCTTCGCGACCGCTGCGGAGATCGATGCGCGGGCTCGCGGCGAGCAGCTCTTCCGTGAGGACCCCGCCCTCGGCTGCCTGCGCTGCCACACGGTGCGCGACGACGGGCCGTGGCGGCGCAACCCCGCAGGCCCCGACCTCTCGGACCTCGGCTTGCGGATGGACGAGGATGCCATCCTGCGCGCCATCACCGAACCCGCCGCCGAGGTCGCGCCGGGCTGGGAGGTCCACGGCCCCGACGGCGAGGCCCTGCCGGTGAGCCCGATGCCCGCCGGGCTGACGGCGTCGCTCTCGGACCAGGAGCTCTCCGACCTCGTGGCCTGGCTGGCGAGCCGCGAGCGCCCGCGAAGGGTCCTGGTCCACGTCGAGTCGCGCGGTTTCGAGCACGCCGTAGCGCGCGCCGGAGACGACGGGCTCTCCCTGGTCGAGCGCAGCTGGCTGCGGTGGGCCGCGGACGACCCGCGCTTCGAAGTGGTCGTGGACCGCAGCGCCGAGCGCTTCACCCCGGAGGGGCTGGCGCCCTTCGACGTCGTCTTCTTCTACACCACGGGCGAGCTCGCCATCCCCGACTCCGGCAAGGACGCCCTGCTCGACTTCGTCCACCGCGGCGGCGGCTTCGTCGGGGCGCATTGCGCGGCCGACACCTTCTACGAGTGGCCGGAGTACGGGCGGATGCTCGGCGGCTACTTCGACGGGCACCCCTGGAACGAGGAGGTCTCGGTGCGGGTCGAGCGTCCCGACCATCCGGCGACGGCCCACCTGCCGCGGCCCACGTTCCGCATCGCCGACGAGATCTACCAGTTCCGCGACCCCTGGAGTCGTGACCGGGTCGAGGTCCTGCTCGCGCTCGACCCCGAGGGGACCGACCTGGGCAAGCCGGGCACGAAGCGGTCCGACGGGGACTATGCACTGGCCTGGACCCGGCGCGAGGGCCTGGGGCGGGTGTTCTACACCGCCTTCGGGCACCGTCCCGAGGTCTGGCGGTCCGAGGGGTTCCGCCGCCACCTGGTGGAAGGAACCCTGTGGACCACCCGTTGACCTCCGTCGCCGTCCCTTAGCATGGGGCATGGCCCGAGACCTCCGTCCCCAGCCCTCGCGGCGTGACTTCCTCCGCGCCTCCTCGACCGCCGCGGCCGCTGCGGCCCTCCCCCTCGGTGTCGCCGAGGCCGCGTTCGGGGGCGGCGGCGACACCCTGAAGATCGGCCTCGTCGGCTGCGGCGGGCGCGGCAGCGGAGCCGTGGTCCAGGCGCTCCGCGCCGAGCCCCGCGCCGTGTTGTGGTCCCTCGGCGACGCCTTCGCCGACCGCATCGACAACCTGCTGGCCATGCTCGAGGACGAGGAGGGGCCGGTCGAGCGCTCGCGCATCCAGGTCGCGCCCGAGCGGCGGCACGTGGGCCTGAAGAGCCACCAGCCGGTCACCGACGAGGTGGACGTGGTGCTGTTCGCGACGCCGCCGGGCTTCCGCCCCATGCAGATCGAGTACGCGGCCGAGGTCGGGCGCCACGTGTTCGCCGAGAAACCGGCGGCCACCGACGGCCCCGGCATCCGTCGCGTCCTGGCCGCCGCCGAGGAGTTCGACCGCAAGGGCAAGTGCTTCGCCCACGGTTTCTGCTGGCGCGCCTACGAGCCGTGGCGTGCCGCGATCCGCGAGATCCACGATGGTCGGATGGGACCGCTGCGTGCCGCCTACGTCACCTACCTCGCCGGACCGCTCTGGCATCGTGGTCGCAAGCCGGAGTGGACCGAATTGGAGTACCAGGTCCGGAACTGGCTCTACTTCACGCCCCTGTCCGGCGACCACCTGGTCGAGCAGGCGGTGCACAGCGTGGACAAGGTGATGTGGGCCATGGGCGACCGCCCGCCCAAGCACGTCACCGCCCAGGGCGGCCGCCAGGTGCGCACCGATCCCAAGTACGGCAACGTCTACGACCACTTCGACGTGGTCTGGGAGTGGGACGACGGTGCGGTGGCGACGTTGCAGTGCCGTCAGATGGAGGGCACGCTCGGAGAGAACCTCGACCACTTCGTCGGCGCGACCGGACGCATGGATGCGGACGGCTGGGCGGCCAACTTCGTCGTGGACGGCGACTTCCCGTGGCGTTACGAGGGGCCGCGCAACGACATGTACCAGACCGAGCACGACGAGTTGTTCGCCGCCATCCGCGAAGGGCGTCCGCTGAACCAGGCGCGCCAGATGGCCACCAGCACGTTGGCCGCGATCATGGGGCGGATGAGCGCCTACACGGGCCAGCGCGTGACCTGGGACATGGCGCTCCAGAGCAAGGAAGAGCTGGTCCCGACCGACGACGCGTGGGACCTGGACCAGCCGCTCCACTGCGAGGTCGCGATGCCGGGCCGGACCCGGTTCCTGTAGCGGGGGACGGCTTGGCCGAGCTTTCCCCGGACGCCGTGCCGTGCGGCCCCGAGGCGGCGGACGGCGCGGTGTCCCGGGTGGCGGCGCGGGCGGCCGCCTGGCGTGAGGTGGAGGCGGAGGAGCGGGCCGGGTTGCTCGCCGCCTGTGCCCGATGCGTCACCGCAGTGGCGGAGGAGTGGGCGGCCCGGGGCGCTCGGGCCAAGGGCTTCGGTGACGGGCGCGAGCTCGTCGCCGAGGAGCGCCTCATGGGGCCCTGGGTCGTCCTGCGCCACTTGCGCCTCTACCGCAAGGCCCTGTCGCACCCGCCCGTGCCGAGGAGGGCGCCCCAGCCGGACGGCCGCACCGCGGTGCGGGTGCTCCCCGCCGCACCCGGCGACCGTCTGCTGTTCCCGTTCCACGAGGCCGTGTCCCGGCTCGGCCGCGACGGTGCGCCGCCGCGCCGCCGCCGCGGTCCCGGCGGGGTCGCGGTCGTGCTCGGCGCCGGCAACGTGTCGTCCATTCCCCCGCTCGACGTCCTGTGGCAGCTGCTCGCGGAGGACCGCGTCGTCGTCCTCAAGCCCAACCCGGTGGCGGCGTGGCAGAGCGACCTCCTGGTGCGGGCCTTCGCGCCCCTGGTCGAGGCCGGCTTCCTCGCCGTGGTGGATGGCGGCGCCGCGACCGGGGCCGCGCTGGTCGGCCACCCGGACGTGGACGCGGTCCACCTCACCGGGAGCGCGGCCACCTTCGACGCCGTCGTCTGGGGCGTCGGCGCGGCGGAGCGCGCGCGCCGCAAGGCGGCGGGCGTTCCGCTCCTCACCAAGGAGGTCACGGCCGAGCTCGGCTGCGTCACCCCGGCCCTGGTCGTCCCCGGTCGCTGGCGCCGTCGCGACCTGCGGAACTGGGCCCGGAGCCTGGTCGGGATGCGGGTCCACAACGCGTCCTTCGACTGCAACGCGGTCCAGGTCCTGGTCACCGCCCGCGGCTGGCCACAGCGCGGGGCCTTCCTCGACGAGGTGCGGCGGGCGCTGCGCGAGACCCCGGTGCGGCGCGCCTGGTATCCGGGAGCCGAGGCGCGATTCCACGACCTGGTCGCGGCTGAGGGTTCCCGGGTCGAGCTCTTCGGCCGGGCTCCGGAGGGGGCGACGCCCTGGGCCCTGGTCCCGGACCTGCCCCCGGTCGCGGGGCAGCGACTCTTCGCCGAGGAGGCGTGGTGCGGCGTCCTCGCCGAGACGGCCGTGGACGCGGAGGGCCCGGAGGACTTCTTGGAGCGTGCCGCGGCGCTGTGCGAGGGAGCCTTCTGGGGCAATCTGTCGGCGGTGGTCGTGGCGCCGCCGGCGACGCCGCGCGCCGCGCTCGAGCGCGCCCTCCTCGCGCTCCGCTACGGCACGGTGGCCGTCAACACCTGGGCCGGCCTGTCGTTCGCCCTGGGCTCTCCCCCCTGGGGGGCGTTCCCCGGGAATCCGCTCGAGGACGTCCGCTCCGGCATCGGCTGGGTCCACGACACCCCGTTGTGGGACGACGTCGAGCGCTGCATCGTGCGCGCCCCGTTCCGCCCCCCGTTCCGACCGGGATGGGACCCGCGGCATCGCACCTTGGAGCCCCTGTCGCGCGCCCTGTGCGCGTGGGAGGAGGAACCGCGGGTGCGGGCGCTGCCCCGGCTGGCGGCGCTGGCCTTGCGAGGATGAGACGGAACCCGGCCCCGGGGCCCGTTCCGGCCACCACCGTGGAACGAGATCCAGAGCCGGTTCCCGTCCTGGGCTCGGGAGGCCCGGCTACCATGGGCGACATGGCCGAGCAACCCTTCCTCTCCGACGTGAAGACCCTCCGCGAGCGTGCTCGACGGCACATGGAGCAGGGGGCCGTGACCGAAGGCTACCGGGCCGACCGCGAAGCGGTGATCAAGGTGCTGAACGAGGCGCTGGCCACCGAGCTGGTCTGCGTGCTGCGCTACAAGCGTCACTACTTCATGGCCCAGGGGCCGGCTGCCCAGCTCGCGGCCCAGGAGTTCCTCCAGCACGCCAACGAGGAGCAGGCGCATGCGGACCAGATCGCGGCGCGCATCGTCCAGCTCGACGGCGAGCCCGACTTCGACCCGCAGGGTCTCGCCAGCCGCAGCCACGCCGAGTACGTCGCGGGGACCACCCTCGCGGAGATGCTGCGCGAAGACCTGGTGGCGGAGCGCATCGCCATCGACAGCTATCGCGAAATGATCGCCTGGCTCGGCAACGACGATCCGACGACGCGCAAGATGCTCGAGGAGATCCTCGCGGTCGAGGAGGAGCACGCCGAAGACCTCAAGAGCCTGCTCCTGGACCTCGAGTCGTCCTGCTGACCCGGCTCTTTCGCCGGGCCCAAGGAAGACGCCCCGTCCCATCGGGACGGGGCGTCGCCGTTTCGGCCTCGGGCCGAGGGCCCGGGGTGGTCAGAGGCAGCGGAGGAACGCCACCAGGTCTTCCTTCTCCTGCGCCGTCAGGCCCAGTTCCAGGACCACGTCGAAGAACACCACGGTGTCCTCCAGGGTGAGGAGGCGACCGTCGTGGAGGTACGGCGGCGAGTCCTTGATCCCGCGCAGCGTGAAGGTCTTGATCGGGCCGTCGGCCGAGGCCATGCGCCCGTTGATCATCTTCGGCTCGAAGAAGCGCTCGGTGCGCAGGTCGTGCATCAGGTTGTCGGTGTAGTAGGGCGCCGGATGGCACTCGGCGCAACGCGCCTTGCCGAAGAACAGCTCCTGCCCGCGCAGTTCCTGCTCGGTGGCGAGGTCCGGGTCCAGCTTGCCGTCCCAGGACAGCTTGGGGGCCGGCGGGAAGCCGAGGATGGCCTCGAACTCGGCCATGAAGTGCACCTGGCTGCCGCGCTCCAGGACGTTCACGCCCTTCTTGGTGGCGATGACGGGGTCGCCGTCGAAGTAGGCCGCCCGCTGCTCGAACTCGGTGAAGTCCTCGACCGTCTTGAGCGCACGCTGCGATCCGAACAGCCGTTGGATGTTGACGCCGCGCAGTGACGGAGTGTCGATGCGGTGACGGAACTCCTGCGGACGGATGTCGCCGACCAGGTGGGTGGCGGCGTTGGTGTGGCCGTTGACGTGGCAGTCGAAGCAGGAGACCCCCAGGCTCGGCTCGATCGAGCGCCGATCGTGGGTCGCGTTGAACTGCTGCTGTGGGAACGGAGTGACCAGGAGGCGCAGGCCCTCCAGCTGCTTGGGGTTGAGGATGCCGTTGAACAGCTCGAAGTAGTTCTGCGTGGTCACCACCTGTCCCTGCGACACGTCACCGAGGTCGGGGCGGGTGGTCAGGTAGATGGGCGGCGGGTACTCCGGCAGGAAGTGCGTCGGCATCACGAAGTCGAGGTCGAAGCGGGACAGGTCACGACCCGTCTGCGCTCGGATCTCGTCGATGTGATGCTGTGGGAACAGCATGCCCCCCTCGGTGTGGTTGGGGTGGGGGAGCGGATAGAAGCCGGCGGGCCACAGGCCCCGCGCCTTGATCTCGGCCGGGCCGAGGGCGGCGAGCTCTTCCCAGGAGGAGACCCCTTCCGGCAGCTTCACCCGCACGCCTTCCTGGATCGGCTTGCCGCGCGACATGGTGACGTCCGCCGGGCGGTCGGAGAGGTCGTAGCGCTCTTCGAGCAGTCGGCGGTGGCGGGCGACGACGTCGTCCTTGGCGGCGCTCATCCGCTCGTAGACCTCCTGGAAGGTCTCGGTCTGGGCGACGGGCGCGTAGCTCGTGGCGCCGCGCGGGGCGGCGGGTTCCTGGGGCTCCCTGGCGGCGAGGGTGACGGCGCACCCCGTCAGGGCGAGGGCCAGTACGTAGTTCGGTCGTGGAATCATGGCGTTGGGTTGGAAGGGGGGTCGTGGGCGTCGCCGGAGCAATCCGGACAGACGCCGTGGAGGGTGATGCGGTAGTCGGCGATCCGGAAGCCGCCGAGATCGGCGCCGGCCGGAATGGGGAGTTCGGGCAGCGCCGAGGCTTCGAGGTCCGAGAGGCCGCCGCAGCGTTCGCAGAGCAGGTGATGGTGGCGGTCGACTCGGCCGTCGAAGCGACCGACGCTGTCGGCGTGTTGGATGCGGTTCAGGAGCCCGCGTTCGGTGAATGCGTCGAGCACGCGGTAGACCGTGGCCCGAGAGATGCCGGGCAGGCGCCGGGACACGGCTTCGTAGATCTGCTCGGCGGTGGGATGGTCGGTGCGGCCGAGCAGCTCGGTCAGCACGGCCCGACGCTGCGGCGTCCGCGCCAGCCCGGCCGCGCGCAAGCGGCGCTCGGCTTCGACTGCGGGGTCGGCTTCGATGGGCGAGGGCCCCATGGATGCGAGTATAGCACGAATGAGAAGTCTTCGCAAACGCGGGCCCGCCCGAAGACAGGCCCAACGGCGGTGGAGGGTCAGTCGCCGTCCGTCACCCAGGGCACCGCCCCCGGGGCGAAGCTCGGCGCGGTGTGGAGCAAGGCGTCCAGGTCGTCGCCGACGTAGCCCAGGGCGGCCAGTCCCTCGCGTTGCTCGTCGGAGAGCTGGACTTCGGTGATGCCGCGGAGGTCGCGTTGGACCAGCCAGGGCGACGCCTCGAGGGTCCGCAGCATCGTCTCGACCAGGGCGGGCCTGCGGCTCGCCAGGTTGACGCGTTCGCCGGGGTCGGCGGCCAGGTCGAAGAGCCAGGTCCGCCCCGCGGTCGGTTCGAACCACGGGTCCGAGATCACCAGCTTGGCCCGCGGGGTGCGCAGCCCGCGCAGCGGGCCGGGCGGCCCGGACAGCGGGCTGCCGAGGTAGTCGGTCTCGGAGAAGGCGAGTCGGTCCTCCGCTCCGAGCCCGATCTCGTCGGCGGCCTCGGTCGGAGGCACGGCGGTCGCCCGCCGCCCCTCGCCACGCAGGAGCGGGAGCAACGACTCACCCATGGGCGGCGGCGAACCGAGCGGCCCGGGAATGCCGGCGATCTCGAGCAGGGTCGGGGTCAGGTCCATGCTGCGGACCTGGCCCCCGTGCGTCCCGGGCGTGAGGCGCAGCCGCTCGCCGAGCCCGTCGCTCCAGGCGACCTGGAGCGGCACCCGCACCAACTCGTCGTACAGGCTGTGGCCGTGACCGAGGTCGCCGTGCTCGAGGAACTCCTCGCCGTGGTCGGACACGATCACGACCAGGACGTCGTCGCGCACGGCGAGCAGGCGTTCGACGAGGGCCCCGACCTGGTCGTCGAGGTAGAGGATCTCCTCGTCGTAGGCGAGGCGCATCGCCTCGACGTCCTCCGCCGAGAAGGAGCTTCCGCCTCCGGTCCGGAACGCGGTCTCGGTCGCGCCATCGAGCAGCGGATACCTGCCGCTGCGATTGAACCGGCCGCGGACCTTCAGCTCGCCGGTCGCGGTCCGCGAGACCGCCGGCGGGTCGTAGGGATAGTGAGCGTCGTTCAGGTGCAGGTAGAGGAAGAACGGGCGCTCCGACGGCTCCCCGGGGTGCAGCGCCTTGCGGGCCTCCTCGATCAGCTCCTCAGCCGGCGCCCCGACCCGCTCGTAGAACCCGGTGAACCCCTGGTCGAAGCCGAACAGCCGGGTGACGTTGGGGTTGGACGAGGCCGCGAAGGTGCGCCAGCCGGCCGAGGTGAAGGCTTCGGCGAGGGTGCGGTGGCCTTCGGCCAGCGCGCTGAAGCGCCCCGTCGCGCCGTGGTGCGACGGGGTCAGTCCGGTGAGCAGGGTCGCCACCGACGGCTTGGTCCACGGCGCCTGCGAGACGGCCTGGTGGAAGGCGACCCCGCGTCGCGCGAGGGCGTCGAGCCGCGGCGTCGTCGGTCGCTCGGACCCGCCCCAGCCGACGTCGTCGAGGCGCACCGAGTCGAGCAGGACGAAGACGATGCTCGGCGCTTCGTCCGGCGCCTCGTTCCAGGTCAGCGGCACCATGGCGCGCGGCAGGAGCGCCAGGGCGAGACATGCGAGCGCCACGGTCGGCCGCGCCAGGAACCGCACCGCGCCGAGGCCGGCGCGCACGATGGGGCGGCGGCTATCCTGGAACAGGGCGTAGGCGAAGAGCACCGCCACGCCGAGGCCGAGCGCCCACACCAGCCGTCGCGACCCCGGGTCGTTCATCCAGGTGAACCAGAAGAGCACCCCGTCCCCCGAGTCGAACCAGGACCCGGCGAACGCACGCCTGGCCGCACGCCAGGCGCCCGGAAGGGCGGAGGCCAGCGAGGCCGCCGCGACGAGGAACCAGAGCCTTCCCACCGACCTCGCCGAGTATATCCCGGAGTTCCGCTGGCCGAAGGACACCTCGCGCTTCGTCTTCGAGGTCGCCGGGCGCGACGACGCCGAAGCCCTGAACGACCTCTTCGAACGGGCCTTCGGACAGCGTCGCCCGCTGGCCCACTTCCTGTGGAAGTACTGGGAGAATCCCGCCGGTCCGCCCTACGGGGTGGTGGCCCGCGAGCGTGACGGCTCCCGCCTGCTCGCCGCCGCCTTCGGGCAGCGCCGCATCGCCCGGGTGGACGGCCGCGACGTCCCCGCCAACCTGATGTGCGAGATCTCGTCCGACCCCACGGCCCGGGCCGGCGGCATCGCCTTCAAGGGGGTGATGCAGGCCATCGGCATCGGCCTGCGCGACGAGGCCGGCATCTGCTGGAGCTATGGCGGGCAGAGCAGCGACGAGGCGATCAAGGTCGGCAGCCGTTGGCTCGGTTTCCGGATCGTCCTCGAACTCGTCACCTGGGAGTGCCGGCTCTCCCTGCGTCCCGCCCTCGAAGCCCGTGTCGGCCCCGCCCTCGGCAAGCTCGGGGCGCGGCTCCTCGACCCCTGGCTCCGCGCCCGCTGGCGCCACGCCGCCCGAGGCTTCTTCCTCGAGGAGGTCGAGGACTTCGGGCCCGAGTTCGACGAGCTGTGGCGGCGCCACGCCGACCGTTACCGCCTCGTCTTCCGCCGTGACGCCGAGACCCTGCGGTGGCGGTGGCGCGATTGTCCGGTGGGGCGGCACCGCATCCTGCTGGCGCGCCGCGGCGGCCCGTCGGGTGAGCCCCTCGGCTGGGTGATCTGGCGTCAGTGGGAGGATTCGGGCTCCCCGGTCGCCACCGTGCTCGACCTCTGGACGGGTGGCGACGAAGAGGTGATCCAGGCGCTGCTCGACGGTGCCCGCCGCATGGCCGCGATGGACGGGGCCCACTGGCTGCGCTTCGCGGTGCGTCCGGACTCGCCGGAGGAGCACGCGCTGCGCGCCCTGGGTCACTTCCGGCCCTCGCCGCACGTGGCGGTGGACCGCGTCATCGCCACGCCGATGCCCGGGCGCGACCGCGACTTCGACGAGGACGAGCTCGCCGTGCTCCGCGTCGTCGTGGACGGCGGCAACTGGTACTACACCCAGGGCGACTGCGACTTCCGCGACTGACGGCGGAGTCGCGACGGTCAGAAGTCACGCCGCTCGAAGCTCCACCAGGCGAGGCCGAGGAAGGCGGACGCGGCGCCCAGCATCTCGAGGGCCGGCTGCCACGGGAAGACGCCCTGGTGCAGCGGCAGGAGGTGGTCGAGGTCGATCAGGTTGTAGAGCGACCAGTCCCAGAGGCCGCGCACCAGGTAGATGGCGAAGGAGGCGAGCATCACTCCGAGCACCACCATCGCCGGCTTCAGGGCGTGCGAGCTCCGTGCCGACAGCGCCACGGTCGCGGCGAAGGCCATCATGACGTAGAGCGAGACGTGGGCGGTGGCGGCGAGCGCCGGGCCCAGCTCGAGCACCTCGTCCACCCGCGGCGCCAGCCGGTACGAGACCAGGGTGGCGACGAACAAGGGCGCCACCAGCAGGACGGCGCTCACCCCGACTCGTGTCCACAGGATGCGGCTGCGGGACACCGGCCGAGACAGCAGGAACTCGGCGGTGCGGTTGTCCACCTCGCGGGCGACCAGACCGCTGCCCATGAGTCCGGCGGCGGCGATGCCGAAGAAGCCGGCGCCCTTCCACAGGTGTTGGACGCAGAAGTAGGCCCAGAAACCGTCGGTCTCCATCGCCTGGACGAACTGCTGGAGGGGCTCGAAGGGAATGATCTTCACGAAGGCCGGGATCTGGTCGCGCAGGTACGGCCACATCAGCACCGACGCCGCGGCGTTGAACACCACCAGCAGCAGGTAGCCGAGGGTCAGCAGGCGCTGCTCGCGCCACCACTGGCGGGTCAGCATCGCGCCGCGCCCTCCTCGTCGGGTTCGCGATACAGGACGGAGAAGGCCTCGTCCAGGCCGCCGCTCGCGTCGCGGATGCCGAGCAGCGGCAGCGAGGCGAGGACGGGGAGCACGTCTTCCAGGTCACCCCGGAAGAGGAGGCGCCAGCGCCGCGCCCGTCCCTCCACCAACGGCTCGGCCGGTTCCCAGTCGAGCCCCTCCGCACGCGGCAGGTCGTCGGCGCCGAGTGGGGCCCGCAGGCGCAGCCACAGCAGCCGGGAGACCTCGGCGAGGACTTCACCGACCGCACCTTCGGCGACCACGATGCCGTCGCGCAGGAAGGCGACCCGGTCGGCGACCCGCTCCACGCTAGGCAGGTCGTGGGACGAGAACAGGACCGCCCGGCCGCGGCCGGCGGCCTCTCGGAGCAGCTCCTCGACGCGGTGCCGCGCCTCCGGGTCGAGCCCCTCCATCGGTTCGTCGAGCACCAGGAGCGGAGCCCCACTGGCCAGCGCCTGGGCCACGAGGAGCTTGCGCCGCATGCCGTGCGACAGGTGGCGGACCTTCATCCGCGGGGGCAGGGCGAAGCGCTCGAGCAGTTCGCCGCCGAGGGCGAGGTCCGCGTCGGGGTGGAAGCCGACCGCGAAGCGCAGGAGCTCGCCCACCCGCAGGCCGTCGTACAACGCCGCATCCCCCGGGGCGTAGCCGACGAGGCGTCGTGCGGCCAGCGGGTCGCGGAGCGCATCCACTCCCTGGATGCGCACGTCCCCGTCCTCGGGACGCACCACGCCGACCAGCGTCTTCAGGAAGGTGGTCTTGCCGGCGCCGTTCGGGCCGACGAAACCGAAGACCTCACCGGCGGCCACGGACAAGGAGACGCCGCGCAGGACCTCCCGCGCGGCGTATCGCTTGCGGACGTCTCGGGCGACCAGCACCCGGGCATCCTAGGACGCCGGGGCGGCCGCCGCCTCCTCGGCTTCGGAGGTCTCGGGTTCGACCTCCAGGCCGGGGTCGTAGGTCAGCTCGAACTCGAGCGCCTCGTCGCCGAGGCCCACCACGACCTTGTTCTTGCCCTTGAGGTCGCCGGCGAGCAGGAGGTCGGCGAGGCGGTTCAGCAGCTCCTTCTCGATGACCCTCCGCAGCGGGCGGGCGCCGTACTCGGGGTCGTACCCGACCTCGCCGAGCCAGTCGCGGGCCGCTTCGGTGACCTCCAGATGGAGGTCGTGGGTCTTGACCAGGCGCTCGCGGACGTTGCGGATCTGGATGTCCACGATCCGACGCAGCACCTCCTTGGACAGGGGCTCGAAGAAGAGGATGTCGTCGATGCGGTTGATGAACTCCGGCCGGAAGCTGCGCTTCATCTCGTCACGGCTCCGGATGTTGGAGGTCATCACCAGCAAGGTGTTGGTGAAGTCCACGGTCCGCCCCTTCGAGTCGGTGAGCCGGCCGTCCTCCAGCACCTGGAGCAGGGTCAGGAACACGTCCGGGTGGGCCTTCTCGATCTCGTCGAACAGGACCACGCTGTAGGGGTGGCGCCGCACCGCTTCGGTGAGCTGCCCGCCTTCCTCGTGGCCGACGTATCCCGGAGGCGCACCGACCAGGCGGCTGACCGTGTGCTTCTCCTGGTATTCGGACATGTCGAGCCGCACCATCGCCTTGCGGTCGCCGAACAGCTCCTCGGCGATGGCCTTGCACAGCTCGGTCTTGCCGACCCCGGTCGGGCCGGCGAAGATGAAGCTGCCCATCGGCCGGTTCTCGTCCTGCAGCCCGGCGCGGGCCCGGCGCACCGTCTCGGCCACCGCTTCGATGGCGTGGTCCTGGCCGACGACGTGCCGCTTCAGCCGCTCCTCCAGGTGGAGCAGTCGCTGCCGCTCCGACTCGACCAGGCGGTCCACCGGGATGCCGGTCCAGCTGGCGACCACCGCCGCGATGTCCTCGGGGCCGACCGCTTCGTGGAGGATGCCGCCGTCGGCCTGCAGCTCGTGCAACCGCTTCTCGGCTTCCTCGATCTTGCCCTCCAGCTCGGGGATCTGGCCGTAGCGGATGCGTCCGACCTCGTCGAAGTTGCCCTCGCGCTCGAGCCGCTCGGCTTCCACGCGCAAGCGGTCCACCTCCTCGCGGAGCTCGTTGATCTCCTCGATGATGGCCTTCTCGTTCATCCACCGCGCGCGCAGCGCTTCGGCCTCTTCCTCGAGCTCCTTGATCTCGCGGTCGATCTGCTTGAGCTTGGCGGCGTTGGCCTCGTCGTCCTCGGCCTCGAGCCCCGCCTTCTCGATCTGCAGCTGCCGGATCTTCCGTTCCAGTGCGTCCAGCTCGCTGGGCATCGAATCCAGCTCCAGCCGCAGGCGCGCCATCGCCTCGTCCATCGCATCGATGGCCTTGTCGGGCAGACGCCGGTCGGGCAGGTAGCGGTAGGTCAGGTTGGCCGCGGTCACCAGCGCCGCATCGGTGATCTTGACGCCGTGGTGCACCTCGTAGCGTTCCCGGATGCCGCGCAGGATGGCGATCGAGGTCGCCACGTCCGGCTCCTCGACGCGCACCGGCTGGAAGCGCCGCTCCAGCGCGGCGTCCTTCTCGATGTACTTGCGGTACTCGTCCCAGGTGGTGGCGCCGATGCAGCGCAGCTCGCCGCGCGCCAACGCCGGCTTGAGCATGTTGGCCGCGTCCACCGCGCCCTCGCTGCCGCCGGCCCCGACCATGGTGTGGAGCTCGTCGATGAACAGGATGATCTCGCCGTTCGACTCCTTGACCTCGTTGAGGACGGCCTTCAACCGCTCCTCGAACTCGCCGCGGTACTTGGCGCCGGCGAGCAACGAGCCGAGGTCGAGGGCGAGCACGCGCTTGTTGCGCAGGCCCTGGGGCACGTCGCCGGCGACGATGCGCTGGGCCAGCCCTTCGACGATGGCGGTCTTGCCGACCCCGGGCTCGCCGACCAGGACCGGGTTGTTCTTGGTGCGCCGCGACAGGATCTGCATCACCCGTCGCACCTCTTCGTCGCGACCGATGACCGGGTCCAGCTTGCCCTCACGGGCCAGCTGGGTGAAGTCCTGCGAGAACTTCTTGAGGGCGTCGTCCTTGCTCTCGGGGTCGTCGTCGGTGACCCGGCGGTCACCGCGGATGGCCCGCACCGCCTCGCGAATGGCCTTGGTGGTGACGCCGCTGGCCTCCAGGCGTCGGCCGAGCTCGGTGTCCGAGGCGGCCAGCGCCATGAGCAGGTGCTCGGTGGAGAGGAAGTCGTCGCCCTGGGTCTGGCGCAGCGCGTCGGCGGCCTCCAGCAGGTTGGCCAGCGCCCGCGACAGCCGGGGCTCCGAGCCCTCGACGCGGGGCTGCTTGCCGAGGAACTCCTCGGCGATGGTGGTGGCCAGGGCCGGGGCCACCCCGACCTTGGTCAGCAGGGCTGGAACAAGCCCATCGGGTTGTTCCAGCAGGGCCAGGAGCAGGTGTTCCGGCAGGATCTCACCGTGCCGGCGCTCGCGGCCGATCTTCTCCGCGGCCTGGATGGCCTCGCGGGTCTTCTTGGTCCAGTTCTCGGGATTCATGATTGGTGGAGGGGCGTCACGCCCATACAGGGAGGGCAAGCGGCGTGCCGCCCAGGCTACTGCCCTTCCGGCAGGCGGTGGTACCCGGGCCGGTGATTTCCTGCCTCGTTCCCCCCAGCGGAGGCGGTCCTTCCGCGTAGGCGGGGGCACGGGGCGGCCCAGAGAAGAGACTCGCGGGACTACAATCCGAGCCCCGATTCCCCGTTCCCGACCCCCAAGTCAAGACATGAAACCCATCACACCCCTCGTGGCCTTCGCTCTCGTGGCCGGGCCCGCCCTCGCCCAGGACCCTGCGCCCGCCCCGGAGGCCGCGCCCGAGCTGCCCCCGCTCGCCCAGGAGCTCCTGGACAAGTTCCCGAACCTCGTCGAACTCCAATGGAAGGCCGACTTCGCCTTCGAGACGCTGGGGGACAACGGGGAGAAGGCCACCGGCACCATCCACGCCCTCTGGCAGGACAAGAAGCACTTCAAGGTGGAATTCGACGTCGCGGCCCAGGCCAACGGTCAATCGCAGGACGTCTCCGGCACCCTCCTCGCCGACGGCACCTACCTCTGGTTCAAGTCGCCGCTCCTCGCGCAGCAGATGGGCTCCGACACCGTCAAGGTCGAGCTGGCCATCTTCGAGGAGGTCGACACGGCCGCCATGGGCTTCCCCGGTGACGTCTCCGAGGCCCTGGAAGGCGGGCTCGACACCAAGGCGATGCTCGGCAAGGCCCTTCAGGGCTGCACCATCACCGAGAAGGAAGGCACTCCCGAGATGCGCTGCTTCACGGTGGACGTCGGCGACGAAGGCGCTCCGCCGATCGAGCTGGCCTTCGACCCGGAGAGCTACTTCCCGCTGCGTGTCCAGGTCCAGGAGAACGACGGCGCCGGCGTGACCATCGAGACCAAGTCCTTCGCCATCCTCGAGGAGGTGCCCGAGGGCGCCTTCCAGATGCAGGGCGGCGAGAACGCCATGGACCTCACCGGCATGCTGCGCATGCAGATGCAGCAGATGGGCGGCGGCGCCGCCGAGGACGAGGACCTCGAGTTCTAGCCCCTTCGGGGCCGGGTCGCTTCCGGCCCTTCGACCCGGAGCGGGCGCCGCGATGCGCCCGCTCCTTCCGCTTCCACCCGATGACCCACCCGCGGACGCTCCTCGCCCCCCTCGCCCTCGCTGCCCTCGTCGGCTGTGGGAGCGGGCCGGAGGACCCGCGGGTCGCCCTGGACCGAGCCGCCACGGCGCTCTCCGGTCCGTTGGTCCTCGACTACGAGGCCGCTCTCGACGGCGGCGCAGGATGGCGCGCCGTCCACGAGCAGCTCGACCCGGAGGCCTTCCACGTCGTCGTGCCGCAACCGGACGGCGAGTTCCGCGCCGGCTCGGACGGCTCCACCTTCTGGGCTCTCGCCCCGGGCGATCCGCCCGAGCTCCTGACCCTGGATGCGGCGCTCCTTCCGCTGTTGGCGACGCCGCGCGCCGACTCCGTCCCCGTGGACCTCGCCGAGGTGGACGCTCCGGGCTTCCTGCGCCGCCTGTTCGAGGCCCTCCAACGCTCGGGCGCCCCGCTCGCGCCGGCCGACCCCGAAGCGGCGGCCATCACCTGGGAGCTCCCGGCCTCGGCGCTGCCCTTCCCCATCACCCGTCCCGAGGGCTCCGCCCGCGTCGCGGTCCGTCTCGGCGCCGGGGACGTCCCGGCCGAGGTCGTGGTCCGCCTCGGCGACCGCGAGCTCTACCGCTTCACCGCCCGCGAGGCCCGCGTCCCCGAAGGCTTCCCCGCCGGCACCTTCGCCTTCGTCCCTCCCCAGGACGTGAAGGTCACCGACCTGACTTCGCAACTCGCCCCCGACGGCGTCCAGGAGGCGCTGTCGTCGCTGGGCTACTGACTCCGCCACGCGGTCAGCGTGTCGGCGTCGGTCGCGACCGTGGCCAGGACGGAGCCGCGGCCCGCGCGCATCATCGGCGCCCAGCGGTGCTCGCGACGGGCGACGCTCTTGCGGTCGAGCCCGAAGATGCGCGCGGTTCGGCGTTGGCCGACCTTCTCGACCAGCGCCCGAAAGATGCGGCGGTCCTGGTGCGGCAGCTTGAAGCGGTAGTCGGGGCGGAAGGTCTGGACGGAGAAGCTGCGCCGGCACGTGCGGCACTGGAAGCGCTGGACCTTGCGCCCGTCGCAGCGGCGGCGGTAGTAGCCCATCCGGCGGAAGCGGAAGGCGTCCTCACGGGCTCGGCTGGCGCAGTCGGGATTGGGGCAGAAGCGTGGTTCGAATCGCATCGGGGGTGTCTCCGGGGTCGTGGTACCCAGGACGACGCACCCGACCGTCGGGGGTCACACCCCGTGGGAAACTTCGGCGCCGACCTCCGGCGCCAGCCCCCGGACGATGCGGCGGGCCACGTCCCGCCAGCGGAAGCCGGCCGCCCGCTCGCGCCCGCGGCGGGCCAGGTCGGCGCGCAGCGCCGGGTCCTCGGCCAGGCGCCGCATGTTCTCCGCCAGCCCGTCCACGTCGGTGGGGGAGCAGTAGAGCGCGGCGTCGCCGGCGACCTCGGGCAGCGAGGTCGTGTCGCTCGCGACGACCGGGCAGCCGAGCGCCTGGGCCTCGCCGACCGGCAGTCCCCACCCCTCGTAGAACGACGGGAACACGAAACCGAGCGCGCCCTCGTAGAGCGCCCGCAACTCGGCGTCGCTGACGCGGCCGACGTGGACCGCGCCCTCGGGCAGGGCCTCGACCTGGCTGCCGACGAAGACCCGCGGGTCGGTGCCCCCGGCGATGACCAGCGGCACGTCCAGCTCGGCCCGCCGCGCCGCTTCGAGGATGGCGGGGAAGTTCTTGTTCGGGCTCATGCTGCTGACGGCGAGGAAGTAGCCGTCGCGCTCGAGTCCGTGGCGACGGAGCACACCGGGGTCCGGCTCCACCCGCAGCACGTGCTCGCTGCCCTCCAGAGTGACGTGGACCCGTTCGCGCGGGATCCCGAAATGGCGCCCGAGCTCGCGCGCCGTGCTCTCGGAGACCGCATACAGCACTCGCGCCCGCCGCGCCGCCCGCGGTTGCAGGTACCGGTACACCATCTTGAAGGTGCGACGGTGCATCTTCGGGAACCCGAACACCTGGAGGTCGTGGACGACCACGGCGTTTCGGCGTCCGCGCACCGGGGCCGTGTTCTTGAGGTTCAGGAGCGGCGCCCCGTCCGCGAGCCGCGGCAGCACCAGCTGCTCCCAGGGGTGCGAGCGCAACCTTCCGGCGACCCTCACCTCCAGGTGTCGGAACCGCGGGGCGTCCGCCGCCGGAGGCTCGGGGGTCCACAGCACGAAACGCCACTCCGCCGGGTCGAGCTCGCCCTCCACGAGCATGGCGTCGAGCTCGCGCAGGACTTCGCGTCCATAGCGCTGCAGGCCCGTCACCGGCTCCGCCAGGAAGCGCGCGTTGACGGCGACGGTCGCGGCGCTCATCCGCCCGGGGCCGCGGCGAGGATGCGGTCGAGCATCTCGCGCACCGCCTGGTCCAGGCCGACGTAGGCGGCGCGGCAGACGATGGCGTAGCCGACGTTCAACTCCTCGACCTGCGGGATGGACGCGACCGGAAGGACGTTGCGGTAGTCGAGCCCGTGCCCGGCGTTGACCCGCAGGCCGAGCGAGTCGGCGTAGGCCGCGGCGGTCTCGAGCCGCTTCAGCTCGGTGTCGCGCGCCCGGCCCGCGGCCCCGGCGTAGGCGCCGGTGTGGAGTTCCACGAAGTCGGCGCCGAGCTTGGCCGCCGCCTCCAACTGCTCGGGCAGGGGCTCGACGAACAGACTGACCAGGATGCCGGCTTCCTGCAGCGCCGGTACGACTTCGCCGAGCCGCGCCGACTGGCCCGCGGCGTCGAGCCCGCCCTCGGTCGTCAGCTCCTGGCGGTTCTCGGGTACCAGACACACCTCGTCCGGCCCGACCTCGCGGGCGATGCCGACCATCTCGTCCGTCGCCGCCATCTCGAGGTTGAAGGTGGTCTTCAGCGTCTCGCGCAGCAGCCGGACGTCGCGGTCCTGGACGTGGCGTCGGTCCTCGCGCAGGTGCACGGTGATGCCGTCGGCCCCCGCGAGCTCACAGAGCGCGGCGGCGACGACCGGATCGGGTTCGCTCCCCCGGCGCGCCTGGCGCAGGGTGGCGACGTGGTCCACGTTGACGTGGAGGCGCGGCATGCGCGGGTATCTTATCGGCGTGCTCCGCATCACCGCTGGCGAACATCGCGGCCGGCGCCTGCCCGTCCCCAAGGTGGCCGCGACCCGGCCCCTGCCGGAGCGGGCCCGCCAGGCCCTCTTCGACCACCTCGTGCGTGAGGTGCCGGGGGCGGTGGTCTGGGACGTGTACGCCGGAAGCGGCGTCCTCGGTTTCGAGGCCCTGTCCCGGGGCGCGGCCCGCGTGGTCGCGGTCGAGAAGGACCGGCGCGCGGCCCGCACCATCCGCGACACCGCCGCGACCCTGGGCCTCGGCGGGCGCCACCACGTGATCCAGATGGACGCGCGGCGGTTGCCGCGGCTGTGGGAGCAGGAGAGCCCGCACCTGCCGCGTCCCGACCTCGTCTTCTTCGACCCGCCGTACGCCGAGTTCCGCGCCGGCGGCGAGCGGCGCGCCGAGGTCCTCGCCCTGTTCCGCGCCCTCGCCGCTACCCTGCCCCCCGGCGGCGTCGCCGTCGTCCACACCCCGGGGGCGGTCCTCACCGACGAGGAGCGTGCCGACTTCCCCGGCATCGAGCGCCGCGACTACGGCAGCACCTCCCTGTACTGGTGGCACCGTCCCGCGTGACCGGCATCGTCGCCCGCCTGTGGCGGGACGGCGCCTTCCGCCGCGCCTGGATGGTGTGGCAGGGCGGCTTCATCGCCCGCGCCGGCTTCGGCAACCCGCCGCGCAGCTGCTGCACCGGCATGCTCGACCTCGGCGAGACGCGGGTCGTCCCCGGGTTCACCGACACCCTGCTCCACGGCTTCGCCGGCGTGGACGCGACCTTCGGCAAGCCCGACGAGCTCGACCGGATGAGCCGCGAGCTGGCGGCGCACGGCGTGACCAGCGCGCTCGCCGGGCTCTACCCCGCGCCGAACGCGACGCTGCGCGCCGCTTCCCGGCGTTGGAACCGCTGGCGCGCGCTCGGGCGCGGCGGCGGGCGCACCCGCTTCGAGGGCTGGCACCTGGAAGGCCCGTTCGTCGCCCCCGAGGCGCGCGGCCAGTTGCCCGCCCGCGGCCTGACGCGTCCGTCGGCTGCCGCAGCGCGGCGTCTGGTCGCGGCCTGCGACGGATGGCTGCGCCTGGCGACCGTGGCCCCAGAACTCGACGGTGCCGACGCCGCCATCCACGAGCTGCGCCGCGCCCGGGTCGTTCCCAGCATCGGTCACACCGCGTGCGGCTGGCACGACTGCGCTCGGGTGAACGAGCACGGCCAGATCGCGATGACCCACCTCGGCAACGCCATGCCGCCGCTGATGGCGCGCGAGCCGGGCCCGGTCGGCTATGCGATGGAGGGCCGTGCGCGCTGGGTCGGGGTCATCCCCGACCTCGAGCACGTGGCGGCCGAGACCCTGGGCCTGTGGGCGCGGACCCCGGCGTTGCGCCCGCGCTTGATGGCCCAGTCCGATGCCCTGTCGCACGCCGGATTGCGCGCCGAGGCCTTCGAGTCCGGCGGAGCGCAGCTGCACCGAGCCGGTGTCGTCGCCCGCGACGCCGAGGGCCGGCTCGCCGGCGGCCTCGAGCCCCTGCCGGTCCTGCTCGACCGCGCGGTGCGGCGCGGCGCCCTGGGGCTCGCCCAGGCCGTCTCGATGGGCTGCGAGGTCCCGGGCGACTTCCTGGGCAAGCGCGGCCGCTTCGTCGCCGGCCATCGCGCCGACTTCTGCGTGCTGGAGGGGCGTTCCGGCCTGCGCGTCGCCGAGGTCTGGATGGGTGGCCGTCGTCTGCCGCCGCCCGAGACGACGCGTTCGTTCGCGCCGCCCGATCCGGCCGCGCCGACGGAGGAGGCTCCGTGACCCGGGCGGCGGTGGACCGGGCCGATGCCGAAGCGGCGTTGGCGCGTCTCGAGGAGCGCGTCGCCGCCGTTTGGGAGGAACTCCTCGCCGTCTGGGCGGGCGAGGACCGCGCCGGCCTGTCGTGGGCGTGGAACCCGCGGCTGCGCACCACCGCCGGGCGCGCCTGGGTGCGTGACGGCCGCGTCGAGCTGAACCCGCGTCTCCTCGCCCGACATCCCGACGCGGTGCGCATGGTGGTGGCTCACGAGCTCGCCCACTGCCTCGCGCATCGGCGCGCGCCGCGCGAGTCGGCGCACGGTCCGACCTGGCGCGCGCTGATGGTCGCGGTCGGCGAGGCGCCGCGCGCGACCCACCGCATCGACGTCGGCGACCTAGCCGTGCGTCGTCGGCGCCGCCCCCGCGGCGTTGCGCCGCGGGCGGCGCCGCGCCGCCGTGGCCTCTGGGCGCGCCTCCTCGGCTGGTAGACTTCCGCCCGATGTCGAGCCTCCCGCCGCCGCAGGAACCCCTCGCCTTCGTGCGCATCCCCAAGGCCAAGGTGTGGGGGGGCGAGCGGCTCGCCGAGCGCCTCGGGGTGCGCACCGCGGACGGCCCGTTGGGCGAGACCTGGGAGCTGTCCGACTACCCCGGCGAGGAGACCGCCATCCGCGGCGGGGCCTGGGACGGCCGCACCCTGCGCGAGCTGATGGACGAGCACGGCGCGGCCGTCCTCGGTGCGTCACGGCCCAGCGCCGACGGGCGCTTCCCGCTGCTGGTCAAGTTCATCGACGCCGGCGACGACCTCTCGGTGCAGATCCACCCGCCGGACGGCCCGAAGTCGCCGACCGGGGTCGGCAAGACCGAGGCGTGGTACGTGCTCGACGGCGCCCCCGACGCGAGCCTCATCTGCGGCCTGAAACCGGGCACCACCCGCGAGGCCTTCGAAGCCGCCGCCGGTGGCCCCGGGGTGCGCGAGTTCCTCCACGAACTCTCGGTGCGCCGCGGCGACTGCGTCCTGGTGCCGGCGGGGCAGACCCATGCCATCCGCCGCGGCACGGTGCTCTGCGAGGTCCAGCAGACCAGCGACGTGACCTATCGGATGTACGACTGGGACCGGGTCGGGCTCGACGGCAAGCCGCGCGAGACCCACCTCGAGCAGGCGCTGGAAGTCGTGGACTGGAGCCTGCCCCCGGCCGAGCCGGTGCGCGCCGAGTTCGTCGGCGGCCCGGGCCTGCAGTCGGAGCCGCTGGTCGCCTGTCCCTACTTCGAACTCCGCGCTCTGCGCGCCGGCGAACAGGGCGGCGAGGTCCGCACCGAAGGGCGCGCGTCGGTCCTCTCCGTGGTCGGCGGCGCCGGCCGCATCGAGCCCCTGCCCGGCTCGACCTTCGCCCCGCGCGACCTCCGCTTCGGCGACGTCCTCCTGCTCCCTGCCACCCTCGAGGGCGTCACCCTCCGCGCCCTCGGCGCCGCCGGCCTCGAGGTCCTCCAGGCCGTCGCGCTCTGACCCAGCGTCCTTCGTGGTCTCGGGAGCGACGGCGGCATCCCTCGAGCGAGTACCGGGCCTTCATCGAGCGGGGAGGGCTTCGTCCCCGGAGAGCGCGCTTAGAGGTCCCATGACTTGACGCGCCTCCCAAGTCCTCTCTAGAGTCTGATCATGGCTCCCAGGCGCGTCCGATCTTCCTGCCCCCCCCCCCGGTGACCCCGCGTAGCCGCCCGCGCGGCGCGGCGACCTTCCCGCTCGCCCTCCTGCTGCTCGCCTCCGCGGGGCTCGTCGCCTCGATCGAGTTCACTTTCCGGTCTGCGCAGGTGCCCGTTCCAGTCCAGGCCTGCCCGCTCTTCTGGCCGGTCGAAGAACAGCCGGAGGGAGAGGACGAGCCCTGCCCGCAGACGCCGACGTATTACTTCACGCCGACGGGTCACGAGACGGTCAGTCCCGGTCCACCTTCCCCATCGGAGAGTCCGGAGCCCGAATCGGAGCTCTGCCCGCCGCCGGGGCAGTCAGGGCGAGGAGACGGGGACACCATCGCCGCCGCCCCGGGGCCATGTCCCTCGCAGGTCATGCCTCCGGCTTCCCCCAAGCCCTCGGTGTCGGGGCCGTCCCTCTCACCCGTCGGGGCCTTGCTCCAGACC
>JALUVI010000212.1 GCA_027020785.1 Planctomycetota bacterium
CCCCGCATCGGTGCTGATCTTCACCGAGGACGGCAGCAGGCGCATCCAGCGCGCCCTGCCGCAGCCGGTCAATCGCCCCGAGCCCCATCGCGTCGAGCCCGAGCGGCCGGCGCAGAGCGTGGACTACCTGGCGATGGTGCGCGACGAGTACGACCGCAGGCTGCTCGAGCACGCCCGACCGCTCGCCTACGCCGAGCTCGCGCCCGACGACGGCTTCGGCCCCGACGACTTCGTGCGCGTCGTCACCGAGCTCGCCGGCCTGCGCCTGCGGGACCCGTTGCGGCGCGAGCTGCTCGCCTTCTGGCAGACCTTCGGCCCGCTGCCCGAATCGCTGGTCCGCATCGCCGTCGAACACGCGGTCCGACTGCACGCCCGCGGCCGGCACGTCCGCGTCTACCTGCACGCCGTCCGCACCCTCGTGCTCGCCCATCTCACCGGCCCCGGAGACAACCGATGAAGCTGCTCGCCCACTTCGGCATGACCCGCAACCCCTTCGACCGCTCGGTGGCCCCCGAGGCGCTGTACCGCCACCGCGGCTTCGTCGAGGCCCTGGCGCGGCTGAGCTACACCGTCGAGCTCGCCGCCCTCGCCGTGCTGCTGGCCGAGCCGGGCTGCGGCAAGAGCCTGCTGCTGGGCGTGCTCGCCGACGACCTGGTCCGCGCCGGCTGGGCCGTGCACTACTTCGCCCACGCCACCGTCGGTCCCTTCTCGCTCATCAACGTGCTGGCCCGAAAGGTCGGCCTGGCGCCCCGACGCTCCCGAGGCGAAACCGCCCACGTGCTCGCCGCCCACCTGCTCGAGGACGAACGCCGCCACCTCGTGGTCATCGACGAGGCCCACCGGCTCCCCGACCCGACCCCGGGGGACCTGCGCCTGCTCACCATCGGCGAGTTCGACCGCGACAGCGCCTTCCTGCTGCTGCTGGCCGGCCTGCCCGCGCTCGACGACCGCCTGGCCGAGCCGACCCACTACGCCCTGGATCAGCGCATCACCACCGTCGCACGACTGCAGCCCCTGTCGCCGGACGAGACCTGCGCCTACGTCGCCGCGCGCCTGAAGGCCGCCGGCATCGGCGACAGACCGGTCTTCGAGCCCGACGCGCTGGACGCCGTCTTCGACGCCAGCGGCGGCGTGCCCCGCCGCATCAACACGATCGCCAGCGCCGCGCTCATCGTCGCCGCCTCCCGAGGTCGGCGTCTCGTCACAGGGCAGGACGTCCACGACGCGCGTCTGGATCGAGGTCGCTCGTGAACGCCAACGCGCAAACCGTGACCGCGGGGCGCTGGGGCCCCGCTCGCCGGCATTCGGCAACGGCACAGCCCCGCCCTGCCGGGCCGTCCATGGGGCCGAGGCCGAAGTCGGCTGCGGTGGCTCGACCCGGCAACACGGTCCGCAGATCGGTACAGAACGCTCCGCGACGCTGAAGGCGAACGTGGACGGCCCGGGACCCGGCGGCGGGGTAGCGCCCGTCGCCGGGTCCGCTTGTGTGCGGCCGGGTCATGTGGGCTGCAGAACTCCGTGCCCGCGCCGGTGCAGGAGAGGGTGCGCGGGGACACGCCGGCTCGCCGGCGCC
>JALUVI010000213.1 GCA_027020785.1 Planctomycetota bacterium
CGCAACTCGAGGTAGTTCTCGATGATGCCGTTGTGGACCACCACCACCTCGCCGCGGTCGTCCAGGTGCGGGTGGGCGTTGCGATCGGCCGGCGCGCCGTGCGTGGCCCATCGGGTATGGGCGAGTACGGTGCCCGACGGCGGCAGCTCGGCACGGGCCAGCTCCTCCTCCAGCGCTGCGATCTTGCCCATCTTGCGGCGCACGTGGATGCCGTCCTCCCGCACCACCGCCATGCCCGCCGAGTCGTAGCCGCGGTACTCGAGCGTCTTCAGGCCGCGCAGCACCTCGGCCCGCAGGTCTCTGCGGGCGGAGACGGCGGCGACAATCCCGCACATCGGACTAGACCCCTGCCGAGCTCACCCCGAGGCGTTCACGGAAGAACGGCAGGGTCCGCTTGAGGCCTTCGACCAGCGACACCTTGGGCTCCCAGCCCAGCACCTCGCGCGCCCGGGTGATGTCGGGGCGGCGCCGCTTGGGGTCGTCCTTCGGCAGCGGATGGAACTCGATCTCCGAGTCCGACCCCACCGCCTCGCGGACCGCCTGAGCGAACTCGAGGATGGTGATCTCGGAGGGATTGCCGATGTTGACCGGCCGCAACTCCTCGCTCTCCATCAGCCGCACCGCACCGTCGATGAGGTCGTCCACGTAGCAGAACGAGCGGGTCTGGCTGCCGTCGCCGAAGATCGGCATCGGCTTGCCCTGCAGCGCAGCCCCCACCAGGGCAGGCACCACGCGCCCGTCCTCGAGCCGCATCCGCGGCCCGTAGGTGTTGAAGATGCGCATGATGCGGGTCTCCACGCCGTGGGTGCGATGGAAGGCCATGGTGACGGCCTCGCCGTAGCGCTTGGCCTCGTCGTAGCACGAACGCGGCCCGACCGGATTGACGTTGCCCCAGTAGTCCTCTTGCTGCGGATGGACCAGCGGGTCACCGTAGCATTCCGAAGTGGAGGCCTGGAGGAAACGCGCCCCCTTGTCCACCGCGAGCTGCAGCGCGTTCTCGGTGCCGCGGCTGCCCACGCGCAGGGTCTCGAGCGGAAGCTGCGCGTAGTCGATGGGCGATGCCGGCGAGGCGAAGTTGTAGACCCGGTCGAGCGGACCTTCGCAGGTCAACTCCACCGAGACGTCCTGCTCCTGGAACGAGAAACGCGGGTCCTGCAGCAGGCCGTCCAGGTTGCGACGGTCGCCGGTGATGAAGTTGTCGACGCCGACGACCTCGAAGCCGTCGGCGAGCAGACGCTCACAGAGGTGGGAACCGAGGAAGCCGGCTGCACCGGTGACGAGGGCGCGGGGCATGGCGATCAGGGGGGTCAGGACGTGGCGAGCATGCGCTCGAGGAATCCGGTGTCGAATCGGCCCTCACGGAACTCGGGCCGGTCCAAGACCTGGAGGTGGAAGGGGGCGGTGGTCGCCAGACCGGGCCCTTCGACCCGGACTTCGCGCAGCGCGCGGCGCGCCACGTCGAGAGCGTGTTCGCGGTCGCGACCGTGGACCACCAGCTTGGCCACCAGCGAATCGTACTCGGGAGGGATGCGCGAACCGGCCGCGAGATGGGTGTCCACCCGGACGTAGGGGCCGCCCGGCCACACCACCCGCTCGACGCGTCCGGCGGTGGGCGCGAAGCCGCGCGACGGGTCCTCGGCGTTGATGCGGAACTCGATGGCGTGCCCACGCAGGGCGACGTCGTCCTGCGACAGGGTCAGCTCTTCGCCGGCGGCGATACGGAGCTGCCAGGCGACCAGGTCTTCACCGGTGACCATCTCGGTCACGCAGTGCTCGACCTGGATGCGGGCGTTGAGCTCGATGAAGTAGAAGTTGCCGTCTCGGTCGAGCAGGAACTCGACGGTTCCGGCATTGCGGTAGCCGGCTTCGCGGGCGAAGGCGACCGCGGCCTCGCCCATGCGCCGGCGCAGGTCCTCGTCGAGCGCAGGCGACGGCGACTCCTCGATCAGCTTCTGGTGGCGGCGTTGCACCGAGCAGTCACGCTCGCCGAGGTGGATGACCTTCCCGTCGTTCCCGGCCAGCACCTGGAACTCGACGTGACGCGGGTCCTCGAGGAACTTCTCGAGGTACACCTCGGGGTTCTTGAACGCCGCCTGGGCCTCGGCCCGCGCCTGGTCGAAGGCGCTGCGCAAGGCCAGCTCGGTGTGGGCCACGCGCATGCCGCGCCCGCCGCCGCCGGCCGAGGCCTTGAGGATGACCGGGTAGCCGATCTCGGCGGCGACCCGAAGGGCCTCCTCCGCGTCGGCGATGGGCCCGTCGCTGCCCGGCACCACCGGCACCCCGGCCCGCTTGGCGACCTCCTTGGCCTGGGCCTTGTCGCCGCAGGCGGCGATGACCTCGGAGGGCGGTCCGATGAAGGTCAGGCGGCAGCTCTCGCAGACCTCGGCGAAGTGAGGGTTCTCGGCGAGGAAGCCGTAGCCGGGGTGGACCGCCTCGGCGTCGGCGACCTCGGCGGCGGCGATGATCCGCGGCACGTCGAGGTAGGACTGGGCCGCCGGAGCCGGCCCGATGCAGATGGCGTCGTCGGCCGCGTCGAGCCAGGTCGCCCCGCGGTCGGCCTCGGAATGGACGACCACCACCTCGACTCCGAGGTCGTGGGCGGCCCGGACCACCCGGAGGGCGATCTCGCCTCGGTTGGCGACGAGGATGCGTCGGAACATGCGCTGGGTCGGGGTCAGGACGAGCGGCGGTAGCGGAACAGGGGCTGGTCGTACTCCACCGCCTCACCGTCCTGGACCAGGACCTCGAGGATGGTCCCGTGGAACTCGGCCTTGATCTCGTTGAAGACCTTCATCGCCTCGAGCAGGCACAGCACGGTGTCCGGGGTCACGGAGTCGCCGGGCTGGACGTACGGCGGGGCCTCGGGATTGGGCCGCGAGTAGAAGGTGCCGACCATCGGCGAGCGCAGGAGCTCGCCCTCCTCCTCCACCGGAGCCGGGGCCGCCTCCGCCGGGGCGGGGATCGGGGCCGCCGGCGGCGCGGCGGCCGGCTGGGCCGGCGCCGGAGCGGCGTGGACCACGGTCGGCGGCTCGCCCTTCCGCGACAGGCGGATCTCGGTGTCGCCCTGCACGTAGTGCAGCTCGGTGAGGCCGCCCTCGTCCATGAGGGCGAGGAGTTCCTGGATGATCTTCGTGTCCAAGGTCCGTCGTCGGGGGCAGGGGGGGAGGCGCGGGGCCGGGGGGCTCATTGTGCCCGCCACGTCCCGCTCTTGCCTCCGCTTTTTCGGACCAGGCGGACCCCCTCCACCACGATTCCGTGGTCCAGGGCCTTGGTCATGTCGTAGAGGGTGAGGGCGGCGAGCGACGCCCCCACCAGGGCCTCCATCTCGACCCCGGTGCGGGCGGTGGCCCGGGCGGTGCAGCGAACCCGCAGCCGCGGCGCGCCGTCCGGGTCGGGCGCGACCTCCACGTCCACCGCGTCCAGGGGCAGGAGGTGGCACAGCGGGACCAGCTCGGCGGTGCGCTTGGCGGCCTGCACCCCGGCCAGGCGCGCGGTCTCGACCAGCCCGCCCTTGGGCAGGTCGCCGGCCAGCACCCGGGCGAAGACCGCCGCGGGGAAGCGGACCCAGGCCTCGGCCACGGCCTCGCGGCGCGTCACGGCCTTGTCGCCCACGTCCACCATGCGGGCACGCCCCTCGGCGTCGAGGTGGCTCGGCGCGGAGGGCGGCTCCGCGGAGGGAGGGTCGGCAGCGGTCACGGGGGCGGCGAGGCTCTCGCGAAAGGCCATCATAGGTTGGAGGGACCGAGCCGATAACCTAGGCAGAGGCATGTCCCGACCCATCGCGCTCCTCCTCTTCGTCCTGTGCGCCGCCGCCGCACCCGCCCAGGAAGCCGCCGACGCCTGGCGCCAGGCCCTGGAACGGGCCGACGCCGCCGCGGTCCCCGAGCTCGTCGCCGAGGCCGACCGTCTCGGCTGGGAGGCCGACGACGAAGCGGTGGCCGCGGCCGTCGAGGCCTTGCCGCGGGTGCGGGGCAAGGAGCTCCTGTTCCTGTCGCGCTTCCTCCATGCCGCCGGGGTCGAGAGCGACGCCGCTCGGCTGGTCGGCCTGCTCGACCCCGCCGACCTGGAGCTGTCGCGAGCCGCGCTCGCGACCCTGGAGGGTGCGGTCTCGGACGAGGAGGCCGCGGATGCGGCACGGGCCCTCGGCGGGTGGCTGCTCGAGCATCCGGTCGAGGACGCCCCGGCGCTGTGGACCGAAGCCCAGCTCGCGCTGTTCCGCTTCGGCGACGCCACCTACCGCAGCGCGGTGCTGCGACAGTTGCGCGACCTGACCGGGCACGAGGATCCGGAAGTGCGCAAGCGGGCGCTGCTCGCGCTCGGGTTGACCGGAGTCGCGCTGTCGCCGGCCGAGCGCGAGGGCCTGGAAGCGATCGCCGCCGGGGCCGACGAGGAGGCGCTCCTGGCCCGCGCCGTCCTCGACCGCCTCGAGGAGAAGGAGCGCTATCGCCAGCGCGAGGAGGCGCTCCTGAAGCGCATCCAGGAACTGGGCGCCGGAGAGGACCGGGTCGGTGCGGCGCCGCCGCCGGCCGACGACCGCGCCGCCGCCCAGATGCTGCGTTCGGTGATCCGCATGATCCGGCGCAGCCACATGGAGGGCGACCGCTTCACCCCCGAGGAGCTGTTCGAGGCCGCCGCCGACGGCGCGCTGTCGCGGCTCGACCCGTACTCGGACTTCCTCACCGGTGAGGAGGTCGAGCGCTTCAAGTTCGAGATGGACCCCGAGTACGGCGGCATCGGCGCCTACGTCAACCTGGTGGACGGCGTGTTCACCATCGTGCGGCCCATCTATTCCGGGCCGGCGTACCGCGCCGGCCTGTTGTCGGGAGACCAGATCCTCGAAGTGGACGGATGGTCCACCATCGAACAACCGCTCGACGAGACCATCCGCCGGCTCAAGGGCGAGCCCGGAACCGAGGTCGTGCTCAAGGTGTTCCGCACCGGCTGGCGTGAGCCGCGCGAGATCCCGGTGGTGCGCGAACGCATCACGGTGCCGGTGCTGCAGGAGGAGATGCTGCCCGGCGGCATCCTCTACCTGGAGCTGTTGAGCTTCACCGAGACCGCGGCTCCGGCCATCGTGCGCGCCATCCGCGACGCCTCGCGCGAGGGCGAGCTGCGCGGCGTGGTGCTCGACCTGCGCAACAACCCCGGCGGTTACCTGGAAGCCGCGGTGCAGATCTCGGACGCCTTCCTGCCGGCGGGCGCCCTCGTCGTCTCGACCCGGTCACGGGCCTACCCCGAGGAGGAGTTCTACGCCGAGAACCCGCCGCTGGTGTCGGAGGACGTGCCGCTCGTGGTCCTCATCAATCGCTACTCGGCGTCGGCCTCGGAGATCGTCTCCGGCGCGCTGCGCGCCCAGGGCCGCGCCACGCTGGTCGGCGAGCGCAGCCACGGCAAGGGCTCGGTGCAACGCCTGCTGCGCATCCCCGGGGTGCGCGACGAGCCGTTCGACGACCAGAACCGCAACGGGATGCGCGACGAGTGGGAGCCGTACGAAGACCTCAACGGCAACGGCCGCTACGACTACGCCCCCATCATCAAGCTGACGGTCGCCTACTACTACCTGCCGGACGGCTCGTCCATCCACACCCTGCGTGACCACGAAGGGCGCGTCGTCCACAAGGGCGGGGTGCCGCCGGACGTGGAAGCGAGCTTCCCCGAGCTCGACTACCTGACGCTGCGCGAGATCGAGCGCCTGTTCGACGCCGAAGCCTTCCGCACCTATGCCCGACGGATCCTCGACGAGAACCCCGCGCTGGCGGTGCGGCTGGCCCAGTTCGACGACCACGACACCTCGCTGTACCCGGACTGGGACGCGTTCTACGCCAGCCTCGAGACCCCGCTTTCGGAGCAGGAGGTCCGCCGCTGGGTCCGCCGGCGCCTGCGCGAGCTCGTCAGCGACCAGCGCGGCAAGGTGTTCCCCGGCAACGGCTTCTACGGCGACTTCGAGGAGGACCCGCAACTGCAGGCCGCGATCCGGGTGCTCCTGGACCGCGCCGGGGTGGCGGTGGACTCGATCCACGAGTACGAGGACGTCTTCGCCCACGCCGACGAGGCCGGAGGGACCACCGACGCCGACGAACCCGCCGACGGCTGACCCGAACCGTTCCACTGCCTCCGGAGCCTCCTCGAGCGTTCGTCGCGTAGGCATCCACGCGCACCGTCGTCGGGCCGCCCGACGCGTTCTCCTTCACGACCACCTGACTGCGGGCATACACCTGGTCGAGGGTGGACTCCTGGACCTCGGTCCACGTGCTCGGTGTCGCGTTCGGCGGCTCGGACAGCGGGTCCCGACACCCCTGGTACCACGCCTTCATCCGGCCGAAGCCGTGGTCGGCGAAGCCCACGTCCAGACCGGTGACCCAGCGTTCGAGCTGGCCCGGAACCATCTCATGCCCGATCGAGTCCTGGAAGCGCCTCAGCGCACCGGCTCGGGTCGACTCGGGGAGTGGAAGGCCAGGGTCGGGGACGACCATCGCCAAGGCCCGACCTCATGGGCCGAAGCAGGCAGATCGAGCTCCCGCCGTCGTCGTCAGTCCCCGGCCTGCAAGAGGGCGCTCAGCCGTTTGCTCAACTCCCGAAAGAACGACTTCGGAGGGCCCGCGACGATGCTGGACCACTCCTCGTCGCAGATCACTTCCACGGTGACGTCGAGGGCTACGATGAATGCCTGAAGGGTATTCCGGTCCAGACGCAGCACGGCCCGCCCGACATCGGCTTCGACGACCTCCAAGAGGAAGCGGCCCTCGTCGATCTCGGCCTGGCGCGCTTCGGCTTCGGACGATTCCCGCGGTTGTTCGTCTGCTTGATGAGCACCAGAGACGACCGCCCCCAAGACAGGAAGCATCCTCGGAAAGAGGTAACGGTTGAAGGAAGCAGGCGAGAACCCACGGCTCTCGATCAAAACCTTGCCCTCCCGGAATGCCCCGGATGAATCCCTAAGAGCCTTGACGATGGCGCTGACTTCCTCCCGGCCCAACTCGATCATCCAAGTCTTGGGACCGTGCTCGTCGTCGTATCCATGGCAAACCTCGGGCATGCACTACTCCTTCAAGATCCCATCCTTGATCGCATCCGCCAACTGCTCCTTGAAGTACCCGAACCCATCGTCCGGAGGGAAGGCGGTACCCCCATCCCCGTCCGCCGAGTTACGGATGACGATGGTCTGGCTTCCATGGTGCCAGTATACCTGTCGAACGACGCCACCGCTCTCGGTGACGAACGACTCGTCGGCATTCTCGACGATGTGCTCGATCAGCATCGCGAATTGTTCTTGGTCCTGGATGCCCAGGGCTTCGAACTCCTTCCTGTGCTTCCAAGCGTGTCCCTCTGCGATCCTCCGTGCCCAGCCGGCTACTCGTGCCTTGCGAACCACCTGCGCCATGACAAGCCCCACCCGCGAAACAACGATGCCTCGCACCA
>JALUVI010000214.1 GCA_027020785.1 Planctomycetota bacterium
CCCTTCCGTTCCACCGACGTCGGCGTGGTCCTGGACCTGATGATCCACGACCTCGACCTGGCCCTGGCCTGGACCGGCTCGGACGTCCGCAGCGTGGACGCAGTGGGCGGGGCGACCCTGTCCGAGGCCGAGGACATCGCTTCGGTTCGGATCCGCTTCGAGGACGGCTCCGTCGCCAACCTCACCGCTTCGCGCCTGTCCCTCAAACCCATGCGCCGCTTCCGGGTCTTCGGTCCCGATTGCTACGTCTCGGTGGACAGCGGCGAGCGCTACGCCCTCCTGGTCCGCAAGGCCCCCGACTTCTCCTCCGACAAGGTGGCCGCCGCAGCCGGCGCCGCCGATCCGCTCCAGGCGTTTCGCAGCTTGCTCCAGGTCGAGGAGCTCGAGTTGGAGGAGGACGAGCCCCTCCGCGCCGAACTGGCCGACTTCGTGGCCGCGGTGCGGGATGGAGGCGAGCCCCGGGTCACGGGTGAGGCTGGGCGTCGCGCCGTCGCCGCCGCCGAACGGGTGCTCGAAGCCCTGCGCAGCGACCCCGCCTGGAACGCATCGTGATGCACGACCCCCAGGCCCTGGCCGCGACCGTGCTGCGGCCCCAGTCCGCCGAGCGCCTGCCGCTCGACCCGGCCGAGGTCTTCCCGACGCCGGGACCGCTCGGACTCGAGATCGGATTCGGCAACGGTGAGTACCTCGCCTGGTGGGCCGAGCAGGCTCCGGAATGGAACCTGGTCGGCGTCGAGTTCACGCGGGCCTGCCTGGAGCGCGCCGCCGAGCGCGTCCACCGCGCCGGGGTCTCCGAGCGGGTGCGGCTCCTGCACGGCGACGCGCGCCACGTCCTGCGCGAGACCCTGCCCCCGGGCAGCGTGCGCGAGGCGGTCATGCAGTTCCCGATGCCCTGGCCGCGCAAGCGCCACGCCAAACACCGCGTCATCGGCCCCCGATTCCGCGCCACCCTCGCCTCGCTGCTGTGCGCCGACGGGCGCTTCGAGCTGGTCACGGACCAGGACTGGTACGCCGAGCAGGCCGCCGCCGACTTCGCCTCCGACTCCGGTTTCGTGGTGGAGGAGAGGTGCGTCGATCCGGACCGTCCCTTCCGGACCCGTTACGAGCGGAGGTGGTTGGCGGAGGGGCGCCACGTCCACCGTCTCCGTGTCCGACTCACCGCGCCGCGCCCGCTGCCCCCGCTCTCGATTCCCGCCGCCGCCATGGACGTCCATCACCTCCCCGCACTGCCTTCCGAGGATCGGCTTCGCGCGCTGATCGAACTTCGCCACGAGGAGGCCGACCTGGTCTGCGTGGTGAAGGAGGTCCACTGCTCCGAGGACGGCTACCTCTTGAAGGTCCTGGCTGCGGACCCGGGATTCCCGCAGATGTTCTTCGTCCGGTTGCGCTCCAAGCCGACAGGCGCCGTCCTCCGCGTCGAGGAGTGCGGCAAACCCTTCCTCACCCCTGCGGTGCGCATGGCGCTGTCGCACCTCGCCGCGGTACTGGGTGGGGCCGTGGAGGCGTCCTAGGCCGCGATCTCGGCGACGATCAAGTGGATGCGGTACGTGGCCTCGTCGTCCACGTCGGAGCCCTCGTAGGTCAGGACGATGCGTTCCATGAGGCCGCTCTGCTGTGCTCCTGGCACCTCACGCAGGTCGAGCGCGGGGCGCCAGGGATAGGCGACGGCAGTGGGGAGGGGCACCATGCGCCCGGCGCCGCCGTCGCGTCCGATCGCAGCGAGCAGGGTCCATGACGCACCGTCGTCCCGGGTGGCCACGGCGAGGCTGGTCGCCAGGCCGCGCGCACAGCTCGGCAGGGCGTCGCTCTCGCCGTTGCGCCCCGGGGCCCAGGGCTCGGGGAAGGGACCGATCGAGCCGCCGTCCGCGTCGAGGTAGACCAGGCGCTCGAAGTGGACGCGGCCGTCGTTGCCCGGTAGGACCTCCATCCAGGCGACCAGCACCCGCCCGTCGCCGTCGTCGTGGTGGCTCGCCAGGTTCGGTCGGCGCTGGCGACGGTCGGATGCGTCGCCGAGGAGGGAGCGGTCTTCCAGCAGCTCGTAGCCGTGGTTCCTGGGCTCCAGGCGCAGGACGCGGACCCGTCCCAGAGGGTTGGCCAGGAGTGGCAGTTGGTGGCCGGGCAGGAGGAACTCCTCGCAGGCGACGACCAGTCGGCCCCAGTCGTCGAAGAGGGCGTCGGGCAGGACCAAGCCGCCGCGCAGGGCCTCACCCACGTCCTGGTCGGCGCCGACGTCCCTGATCAGGGTGAAGGGGCCGTCGGCCCACTGGCTGGAGCCGGGTTGCCGATTCCAGTCCAGCCGCACCGCTTTCAGGGCGTACTCGCGCCAGCTCGCGCCGAGGACGTTCAGGTCCCACTCCTCGTCGGCATAGACCACGGTGCACTCGCCGGGCCTGGATGGGTCGTGGGCCAGGTCGGGCATGCCGCCGGCCCGGCCGGGAGTGAAGTCGGGGTCCGCGACCCAGCCGACCCCCGGAGCGGGAGCATCCACCTGGGGGAAGGCGCGCGGCTGACCGGTCCCGGGGTCGCGCAGCGCGACGCGCACGCTCTCGATGCGTCCGAAGCGGTCGTCGTCGGCGTCGAGGCGCGGCCAGGCCACGGCGAAGGTGCCGTCGCCCAGGGCGACCACGTCGGGTTTGTGGCACTCGTCGCGCCCAAGGACGCCGGCGCCTGCGTCGCCGACCACCTGCGGCGGCAGCACCTCCCAGACCCGGTCGGCCACCTGGACCACGCCGACGACTTCGACGTCGTGGCGGCCGTCGGGGCGTTCCACCTGGAAGGCGACCAGGACGTCGCCCGCGCCGTCGAGGGCGACCGTGGCATGGTCGGCGGCGCCGACGCCGACCTGCGGCAGGGTCACGTCGGTGTAGGGGCCGAAGGTCTGGGCAGGAGCGGCGGCGCCGAGGAGGGCGCCGAGGAGGAGGGAGGAGCCGAGTCGAAGGACGAGAGGACGCAACAAACCGGAGGGTCAGAAGCGGACGACCTGGAGATAGACCGAGCGCACGTTCATCGCGCTGGCGGGAGAGCCCTCGTAGGAAACCGCGAGGAGGCGCTGCGGACGGGTGGTCCAGGTTTCGGGGAGGAGGAGGGCGGCGGAGGGGCGGAGGACGTAGGGGGGATGCGTCCAGAGTTCCGAGAGCGTGCCGTGGGCCGAATCCCCGATCAGGAGCCGGCGGGTGAGGGGGAAGGCCCGGGATGCGAGCAGCAACTCCATCGCGGGGAGCAGGACCGGGAAGGGGTGGAAGTCCTCGCTTCCGGGAGCGGGGGACCAACCCAGGGGAGTGACGACGGGCCCCTGCGGCGTGAGCTCGATGCGTCGCCAGCGTGCACGGTTGTGGATCAGACCGGGCCCCGCGCGGTCGCCCCAGGCGAGCAGGGCGCGTTCGACCCCGTCACCGCGGAGGACCGAGAGCTGCGGTCGGCGCTGCCGACGACGCGCATCCGATCCGCGGAACCGCAGCACGTCTTCCACGGTCAGCGTGCTTCCGGTCTGGAGCAGGGAGACGAGGACGACGGCGGCGTCGTGGGCGCTCCCGGTCCTGCCGGAGGCGCGGAACTCCTCGAAGGCGAGGAAGACATGCCCGGGTTCGTCCACCGCGACCTCGGGCAGGACCAGGCCGCCCTCGGCGGGGACGTCCGGGGCATCGTCGGCAGCGACGAGGTCGGGGAGCTGCAGGCTCTCCTTTCGGAACTCCGGGTCGCCTGGAGCGCGGCTCCAGTCCATGCGCTGCAGGCGCAGGGCGTAGTCGCGCAGGACCTCGCCGGTGGCGAGGGGGGTCCGATGTACCTCGTGGGTGTAGGCGACCAAGGCCTCCGTGTCGGCGACGGCGGTGATCCCTGGCATCGAGCCGCCGTCGCCCGGGCGCAGGGCCTCGTCGAGGACCACCGGGGATGCGAGGCGTCGCAGGGGAGGGATCGCGGAGCCGAAGCTGTGGGGAACCACGATGCGCTGCGCCTCGAGCCGTCCATCCAGCGTGAATCGGTCGAAGCGCGGCCAGACCGCGACGAAACTGCCGTCGCCGAGGGCGCAGACCGCGGGTTTGATGCACGTGTCCCGGCCGGGGCCGTACACCCCGAGGCTGGGGTCGCCGAGGACGAAGTGGTCGCCGGGGAAGGTGACCCAACGGCCCTCGCCCTGGCGCCGATAGACGATGGCTTCCACCAGGTGCTGGTCGCCCAGACCGGTTTCCGCGTGCCATACCACGCAGAGGTCGCCGTTTGCGTTGGCGGCCACCGAGGCGTGGTTCTTGGAGCCCATGCCGAAGCTCGGCAACCGATGGGTGGCGCCGATCTGGAGCGTGGGGCCCTGCGACAGGAGGAGCGGGGCGAGGGCGAGGAGGGAGGGGAGGAGCATGGGAGAGGAGGTAGGGGCACCAGAGGAGATGGGTATGGGCCCCACGACGACACCTTTGGAGGAAGTATAACCTACATCCTAGATGATCCCGGCGCGGACATGAGGCGGACCACCCTACGCTCCCGGCACGGAACCTCGATGCGCCCCGAGGGCCGCAAGGAGAGCGCCCTGCCGCTCCTGGAGGCCGTCGCCTGGCAGGTGGGGCTCCCCGGCGCCGGCCACCTGGGCCAGGAGCTGGAGGGGGCCGGTTACTTCGAGCGGACCCTCCTGGGCCAGTGGGAGGCGGTCCACGAGGTCCTGGCCCTCCACCTGGCGGCCGCGCCCGAGCCGGCGGCGGTGGCCCGGGCCTGGGCCGAGCAGGCCGGGCCCCGGATCGCCTTCTTCCTCCCCGGCGCATGGACCCGGTTCGCGCGAGGGGAGGGGTTGGGCTGGGCCTGCGTCGAGCCGATCCTGCAGCGCCTGGCCGCGGATCCGGACCGAGGTGTCAACGACGCCGTCGCCGCCTTCGGCGTACGTCCCTGGGCGGAGGAACTCGGCCCTCCCCTCCTCGCGGATCTCGCCGACTGGGTGGTTCCTTCGCGCCCCGAGGGCGTCCGCCGCGCCGCCGTCGCCGCGACTCGTCCCGCCGGGGTCTGGGTGCGTCACCTCGACTGGGCGATGGAGCTGCCCGATCGGCTCCTGCCCTTGTGGGACGTCGTCGCTCGCGATCCGTCGCCCTGGGTCGTGAACGCCCTCGGCAACGCCCTGAACGACCTCACGCGCAGCCATCCCGAACGCATCGTCGCCTGGGTGGCGCGTTGGCTCGAGGTCGAACCGGAACCGCCCCAGGCCCTCCGGCTCGCCCACAAGGCCCTGCGCGGACTGGTTCGCCGGGGTCATCGGCGCGCCCTGGACCTGCTCGACCTGGAGCCGTTCCAGGCCGAGGTCGAGGCCCGTCTCCTCGGCGACCCAGTGGTGCGCTCGGGCCGCCGCCTGCGCTTCGAGTTGGAGGTCGTCTACGACGGACCGCCGCGTGACGTCCTGCTGGTTTGCGAGCTCCGTACGCCGGGTTCGTCGCCCGAACGGCCGCGCAAGCGCCGTTTCCAGGCCGGGTTCTGGGAACTGGACGGTCCCGGTCGCCATCTCCTCCGGGCTTCTGAGCGCGTCTTCGAGCGCAGGAACGCGCCGCTCTGGAGCGGCCCGGCCGAGGCCCGCTTCCAGCTCAACGGCGTGGAAGTGGCGCGGGTCCCGTTCGAGATCGTCGGGCGCGATCCCGCCACGCGCACCGGCGGCTCCTGACTAGCCGAGCCAGGGGTGGGTACGGTCGAGGAGGAGGTGCAGCGCCGAGACCGCGACCCCGATCGCAGCCAGGACCACGCCGGGAAGGGTCTTTCCGGTCACGGGCAGGTCGAGCAACGCGATCCAGGCGCAGGCCAGGAAGAGGACCAGGTTCAGCGGCAGGTCCACCCAGGCCAGCCACGCCAGGGGCGGGGTCCACGCAGCGACGGCGACGACCAGGGCCAGTGCGCCGAAGCCCGAGGTGACGAGGACGGGCGGGATCCGCTCGGGAACCTCGCCTTGGGCGAACTCCCAGCGGTCCTCCCGGTGCGGATCGTGGCGTCGTCCGTCCATGGTCAGGTCGCGGGCGGGCGCAGGGTGAGGAGGGCGTCGCGCAGCCGCGGCAGGGCGGCCTGGACCTCGGCCACGGACACGGCGCCGACCGAGACCCGGACCCAGCCGTGTTCGAGCTCGGTGGGAACGCCGAAGGCCGAGAACGGGACCACGGCGAAGGCCGCGTTCTCGAGGAGCCACCTGCGCACCGACTCGGAACCGCGGAGCTCCACGCCGTCGGCGGTGCGCCAGCCCTCGACGGCGAAGCGCACCGAGAGATAGATGGCGCCCTGGGGCGCGATGCAGTCCACCGGCAGGCCCTCTTCGCGCAGGGCGAGCAGGCCGGCGTGGAGGGGGTCGAGGCGTTCCCGCACCCGCCCGACCACGTCCTCGGTCCAGGCATCCACGGCCGCCGCGTCGCCCAGCCATCGCGCGGTGGCGCGCTGCACCGGCTTGGGCGCCCAGGCGCCGACGTGGGTCAGCAGAGCGGCCGCCTTGCGGGCGACGGCGGGCGCGGCGAACATCCAACCGCAGCGGAGTCCGGTGGCGCAGAACCCCTTGCTGATGCCGTCGGTGTGGACCACCCACGGCGCGCACTCGGGGACCAGCTCGACGGGCGAGTAGTGGACGTGCCCCGAGAACACCAGACTGCGGTAGATCTGGTCGTACAGCAGGAAGAGGGGTTTCTCGCCGGCGGCAAGCCGGCGGTGGTTCTCCTCGACCAGCATGCGGCCGAAGGCTTCGACCTCGTCGCGCGGCATCACGCCGCCCGAGGGGTTCTGTGGAGTGTTCAGCACCAGGAGGCGTGCCTCCCCGAGATGCGGCCGCAGCAGGTCCACCGTGGGCTGGAAGGCGTCCGCCGGCGAGGTCGGGACCACGATGGGCCGCAATCCCTGGATCTGTGCGTAGTTGTGGTTGTTCCAGGAGGGCGCCGGATAGAGCACGGCGTCGCCGGGATCGGTCAGCAGTCGGTAGGCCGAGTACAGCGCGGGCCGGCCGCCGCTGACGATGGTGATGCCGTCCTCCGGCCAGTCCATGCCTTGGGTACGGCGGACGTGCTCGCGCACGGCGGCGCGCAGGTCCGGCTCGCCGGCGGGGGGCGGATAGTTGGTGGCGCCAGCGCGGAGCTCTTCGACCACCAGGTCGCGGAGTCGTTCCGGGATCGGGAACTCCCGCGGCGAGAAGTCGCCGACCGTCATGTCCGCCACCGGAACGCCGCGATCCCGCAGGGCGCGGATCTCCCAGGCGATGGTGAGGATGGAGGACGACACCATCCCGCGGGCCATGGCGGAGAGGCCTTCCGGCACCACGTCGGCGCCGAAGTCGGGGGCGAGGTCCACGCGCGTGTGGAGGTCGGGCATCGTCCTAGTCCTGTGCGAGGCGCCGCAGGTAGCGGTCGCGCAGTTCGGTCTGTTTGCTGGTGAGTTCGATTTCGCCGCCTCCGATCCACATGCGCT
>JALUVI010000215.1 GCA_027020785.1 Planctomycetota bacterium
AGCATCGTGAACAGGGACTGGCCCGGACGGGCCTGGGGGACGAGGACGAGGGAGCGGACGACCGACGCGCGGCCGACCGGGTGAGCGGACTAGAGCTTCTTCTCCTTGTGCGCCGTGTGCTTGCGGCAGAACGGGCAGAACTTGGACTTCTCCAGCTTGTAGTCGGCCCGCAACCGCTTGTACGTGGTGTAGTTGCGGTTCCGGCACTCGGTGCACTCGAGGAAGACGTGGCGCTCCTTGTTCTTCATGGCCGTCGGGGGCGGGCGAAAGGTCCGGCCGCCCCACCGCGGACGGCGGCGGGACGGCGCGGACGCTGGGGATTACTCGAGGATCTTGGAGACGACGCCGGCGCCGACGGTGCGGCCGCCCTCGCGGATGGCGAAGCGCAGTTGCTCGTCCATCGCGATCGGGGTCAGCAGCGTGACCGTCATCTTGACGTTGTCTCCGGGCATCACCATCTCGGTGCCCTCGGGCAGCTCGATGGTGCCGGTGACGTCCGTGGTGCGGAAGAAGAACTGCGGCCGGTAGCCCGAGAAGAAGGGCTTGTGACGACCGCCCTCGTCCTTGGTCAGCACGTAGACCTCGGCCTCGAACTTGGTGTGCGGGGTGATCGAGCCCGGCGCCGCCAGGACCTGGCCGCGCTCGACCTCGTCCTTCTTGATGCCGCGCAGGAGGCAGCCGACGTTGTCGCCGGCCTGACCCTCGTCGAGGGTCTTCTGGAACATCTCGACCCCGGTGACGGTGGTCTTCTGGGTCTCGTTGATCCCGACGATCTCGATCTCGTCGCCGACCTTGACGACGCCCTGCTCGACACGGCCGGTGACGACCGTGCCCCGGCCCTCGATCGAGAACACGTCCTCGACCGGCATCAGGAACGGCTTGTCCAGGGCGCGGACCGGCTCGGGGATGTAGGAGTCCACCGCCTCCATGAGCTCACGGATGGGCTGGTAGCGCTCGTCCTCCGCGGGGGCGCCGGCCTGCACGGCCTCGAGGGCCTGCAGCGCGGAGCCGCGGATGATGGGCACGTCGTCGCCGGGGAACTCGTACTCGGAGAGCAGGTCGCGGACCTCCATCTCGACCAGGTCGAGCAGCTCGGGGTCGTCCACCATGTCCACCTTGTTCATGAACACCACCAGGGCGGGCACGTTGACCTGCCGCGCCAGGAGGATGTGCTCACGCGTCTGCGGCATGGGGCCGTCGTTGGCGGAGACCACCAGGATCGCGCCGTCCATCTGCGCGGCGCCGGTGATCATGTTCTTGACGTAGTCGGCGTGGCCCGGGCAGTCGACGTGGGCGTAGTGGCGGTTGTCCGTCTCGTACTCGACGTGCGAGGCGTTGATGGTGATGCCGCGCGCCTTCTCCTCGGGGGCCTTGTCGATCTCGTCGAAGGCCTTGGCCTGCGAACCGGTCACCTGGGACAGGTAGCCGGTGATGGCGGCGGTCAGCGTGGTCTTGCCGTGGTCGACGTGGCCGATGGTGCCGACGTTGACGTGGGGCTTGGTGCGGGTGAAGACTTCCTTGGCCATGAACTTGGGTCCGCGCTGTGGCGCGGGTTTCGGTGGGATGGTCGGTGGTGGTGTTGGGGTCAGGGTCGCCGCCCCCGGAGGGAACGGCGGTCCGGGCGCAGTGCCCGGAAGCGGAAGGAACGGTCGAGTCTGGAGCTGCTGACGGGATTTGAACCCGTGGCCTCTTCCTTACCAAGGAAGTGCTCTACCCCTGAGCTACAGCAGCGAGGTCTGCTTCGCGCCGGCGGCGCCGACGGAGGGAGACGCAGGGAGGACGCGGAGCGGAGCGGGTGATGGGAATCGAACCCACGCAACCAGCTTGGAAGGCTGGGGCTCTACCATTGAGCTACACCCGCGCGGTTCCGCAGCGGACGTCGTCTTTGGTGGGGAGAAGAGGATTCGAACCTCTGAAGGCAGAGCCAACGGATTTACAGTCCGTCCCGTTTGGCCACTTCGGTATCTCCCCTGGCGTGCCCAAGTGCCCAAGGGTGGGCCCTCCGGCTCGTGACGTGAAGGAACGCGGCCCCTCGCGCGCTGGAGCTAGCGAAGGGACTCGAACCCTTGACCGTCCGCTTACAAGGCGGGTGCTCTACCAACTGAGCTACGCTAGCCGTGGAGCGGCGGAAAGGGCAGAGCATGATAGTGCCGGAGCCGGACAAGTCAAGCCCGAGCCGCCGGTCACCGGGGGGACGCTGCCGTCCGACCGGTCATCCTAGGTCGGCGACGTCCTCCTTCCAAGCCCCGGGGTCGTCCTCGCGGCCGAGGTCGCCGTGGCGGCGGCGCATCTCGGCGAGGGTGACGCCGCCGAGGCGGGCGACCAGGGCGGAGGCCAGCTCCAGGGCGACCAGCGCTTCGCCGACCACGGCCGCGGGGTGGACGACGCAGACGTCGGAGCGCTCATAGGTGGCCCGCGAGGGCACCATCGTGCTCAACTCCACCGAAGGGACGCCGTGGCGCAGCGTCGGGATGGGTTTGATGGCGGCGCGGAGGACCACCGTCTGGCCGGTGGTCAGCCCGCCCTCCACCCCGCCGGAGCGGTTGGAGGCACGGCCGAGCCCGGCCCAGCCCTCCGGGTCCGGGACGATGGGGTCGTGGACCTGGGTTCCGGGGCGCCGCGCCGCGGTGAAACCGAGCCCGATCTCGACCCCCTTGACCGCCGGGATGGAGGCCAGCGCCGCCATCAGCCGGGCGTCGAGGCGGTCCACCGCCTGGGCGTAGCCGCCGAGGCCGGGCGGGCAGCCCGTGGCCGTCACCTCGAAGACGCCGCCCAGGCTGTCGCCGGCGTCGCGGGCGGCGGCGATGGCGGCCTCGCAGGCGGCCTCGTCGGCGGCGTCCCGGCCTCCGACCTCGAGGACCCGCGAGGCCACTTCGATGCCGAACTCGGCGAGCAGCTGGCGGGCGACCTCGCCGAGGGCGGTCCGGGCGGCGGTCTCGCGGGCCGAGGCGCGCTCGAGGACGGCGCGGAGGTCGCGGCCGCGCAGCCGCATCGCCCCCGGCAGGTCGGCGTGCCCGGGCCGCGGCGCCTTCAGGTTGGGCAGCTCGTCGATGCGGGTGTCGGCGTTGCCGAGGCGCAACGCCAGCGGCGTGCCGAGGGTGACCCCCTTCTTGAGGCCGGCCAGGAGTTCGAGCTCGTCGCGCTCGAACTTCGCCCGCGGCCCGCGACCGGCGCCCTGCCAGCGTCGCGCCAGGCCGGCCCGCACCGCGTCCAGGTCCACCCGCAGCCCCGCCGGCAGGCCCTCGAGCACGGCGACCAGGGCCGGCCCGTGGCTCTCACCGGCGGTGGTCCAGCGCAGCCCCTGCGTCCCCGGCGACGGCACGCTCACGCCCCGGCCTCCCGCTCGCGCTCCACCGCCCCCGCCACGGCCCGACGGCGACGGGCCTCGAGGACCTCGAGGGGTTCGAGGAGGGCGCGCACCCAGCCGAGCGCGACGGGGTCGACGCCGAAACTGGCCCGCTTCGCTCCGTCCGCTCGGAAACTGGCCCGCTTCGGTCCGTCCCCGGAGCGGACCGGCCCGGAAACGCCTCCTGGGGCCGCCGCGCCGGGCGCCTCCCCCGCCGCGAGGGCCTCCTCGGCGGCGGACGGAATGGACTGGGCCAGTTTCCGCACGGCGTCGGCGACCTCCTCCGCCAGCTCGATCACCGAGAACGGCTTCCCCACCACCCGCTGCAGCGGGGCGAAGCCCTCGAGCGCCTCCAGCCCCGGATGGTCCGGCATCCCGGTGACCACCCAGCACGGCGGCAGGCCGCCCGGGCGCGAGGCCCACGCCAGCAGCACCTCGGCTCCGTCCCGTCCGGCGCCGAGGTGGAAGTCCATCAGCACGGCCGCGACCCCGTCCAGCGCCGCCTCCCCCTCCTCGGCGGTCGCCGCCGGCACCGCCTCCAGGCCGACCCGGGACAGGGCGTGCGTCATCAGGGTGCGCAGGGTGCGGTCGTTGTCGAGGACCAGGACGCGGTTCACGGGGCCTCCTCGGCCGGGGGCGGCGGCGCCGCCCAGGTCAGCTCGCGCCAGGGGAGCTCGAGCTCGAGGTTCCCGTGGCGCAGCCTCACTCTCTCCCTTTCGCGGTCCACTTTCAAGACCCGGGCGTGTTCCCCGAGGCGCGGCACCCACACCGCGTCGCCCTTGCGCAGCCCGGCCACGAACTCGCGGAACCGCGCAGCCGCTCCATGGCCCCGCACCGCGGCCGCGAGGCGGTCGAGGAGGTCCTCGAAGGCGGCCCGCGACGCGGCCGGCAGTCCCCCACCGACCCGCCGGCGACCCTCCTCCAGGATCTCCTCCAGACGCGCCTGGAGCTCCAGGACCAGGCGCTCGGCCTCCTGCTCGCGCAACCGCGCCCGCTCCCGCGCCCGAGCCCGCTCGTCGGCGGCGGAACGCAACAGGTCCTCGGCCTCGCTCGCCCGCTCCTCGGCCTCGCGCCGCAGGAGCTCCGCGCGCCGCCGCACCGAGCCGGCCTCGGCCAGGAGCTCCTCGCCACCGCCGTCGCGGACCAACGCACGGGCCCGCTCGAGCAGCGGCGCCGGCGCGCCGAGCCCTTCCGCCACGTCGAGCGCGTGGCTGGCCCCCGGCACGCCGACCAGCAGCCGGTGGCGCGGCGACAGGGTCGCCGGGTCGAACTCCATGGATGCGTTCTCGGCGCGCTCCCGGCCCAGCGAAAAGGTCTTCAGCACGCCGAGGTGGGTGTTCGCGACCACCCGCGCCCCGGCCTCGAGGAAGGCCTCGAGCAGGGCCCGCCCCAGCGCCGCCCCCTCCTCGGGGTCGGTGCCGGTGCCGAGCTCGTCGAGCAGCACCAACCAGCCCGGGCCGGCCCGCTCCAGGATCGCGAGCGCGCGCCGCAGGTGCCCCGAGAAGGTGGACAGGTCGAGCGCCAGCGACTGCGGGTCCCCGACGTCGGCGCCCAGGCCACGCCACAGCGGGACCTCGCTGCGCGGCTCCAGCGGCGACGGCAGCCCACAGGCGGCGAGCGCCGAGGCCAGCCCCACCGTCTTCAAGACCACGGTCTTGCCGCCGGTGTTGGGCCCGGTCACGACCAGCAGGTCGTGGTCCACGCCGAGCTCCAGGTCCAGGGGCACCACCGCCTCGGCGCCGAGCTCGGCGACGAGCAGCGGGTGACGCGCGCCGAGCAACCGCAGCGGCTCGTCCGGGCCGACCAGCCGCGGCCAGGCGGCGCCACGGGCGGCCGCCCAGCGCACCGCGCCGAGGACCAGGTCGGCCTCGGCGAGTTCCGCCGCGCAGGCCGCGATCCGATCGCCCTCGGCGACCACGGCGGTGGTCAGCCGGAGCAACACCTCGCGCTCGCGCCGCTCCACCAGGTGGCGCAGTTCCTCGACGCGGTTGGCCGGCCGCAACACCGCGACCGGCTCGACGAACAGGGTGTCGCCGCTGCGCGAACTCTCGTGGACCACCGCTTCGCGCCGCGCCACCTCACCGGGACGCACCGCGAGCAGGAGCCGCCCGCCGCGCCGCACCGGCTGGCGCTGGCGCAGGGCGCCGCGCCGGCCCCACGCCTCCAGGACCTCCTCCAGCCGGGCGCGATGCTCGGCCACGGCGACGGCGAGGTCGGCCCGCGCCCGCGCCAGCTCCGGCGAGGCCTCGTCGCGGACCCTCCCCCGCGGCTCGAGCGCCTCGCGGAGCGTCCGCACCAGCTCGGCCGGCCACTCCGGCGTAGCGAGCCGCGCCGACCACGCCTCGAGCCCGACGTCGCGGGCCCAGGCCCGCAGGGCGGCGAAACGCTCCAGCCCGGCCGCGACCGCGACCAGCTCCTCGCCGCCGAGGGCGCCGCGGCGCGCGCGCTCCCGCAACTCCGCGAGGTCGGCGAGGCCGCCGAGCGCCGGCGCCCCGACCGCGGCCGCCGCCTCGACGCCGCGGGCGGCGCGGTCGCGGGCGAGCTCCGGCGGCACCGCGTCGGGCGCGGTCGCCGCGAGCAGCGCACGCCCCCCGACCGACTCCAGGAACGGAGCCAGGTCGGCGCGCAGGTCCTCCCAATCGAGGGCCTCGAGGGCGCCGGGTGCGAGCGTCGTCGGGGGGGTCATGGTCGCGGGTCCGGGCCAGCCTAGAATGCCGGACGTGGAAACGGACCTGCGCCAAGACGAAGCCGGCATCCGGGCCTCCATCCTCGACGCCGTCGGCAACACCCCCCTCCTGCGCCTGCCCCGCGGCTTCGACCCCGAGGTCCGCTGCGAAGTGCTGCTCAAGCTCGAGTACGTCGAGCCCGGCGGTTCCGTCAAGGACCGCATCGCCCTGCACATGGTGCGCGAGGCTCGCCGCAAGGGGCTGCTCGCCCCGGGCGGACGCATCGTCGAGTGCAGCTCCGGCAACACCGGCGCCGGCCTGGCCCTGGTCGCGGCGGCGCTCGGCCACCCCATCACCGTGGTCATCCCCGACAAGATGTCGACCGAGAAGATCGCGACCCTCGAGGCGCTCGGCGCCGAAGTCGTGGTCACCCCGGCCAACGTCCCCATCGAGGACCCGCGCCACTACACCAAGGTCGCCGAGCGCCTCGCCGCCGAGTGCGGTGGCTGGTGGCCGAACCAGTACCACAACCCCGACAACGCCGAGGCGCACTACCTCTCGACCGGACCCGAGATCTGGGAACAGTGCGGCGGACGGCTCGACGTCTTCGTCGCCGGCGCCGGCACCGGCGGCACCCTGACCGGGATCGGACGCTTCCTCAAGGAGAAGGACCCGTCGGTGCAGGTGGTCGGGGTGGACCCTCCCGGTTCGGTGCTCCACGACTGGTACCACCGCCGGGAGCTGGTCGAACCCCACCCCTACGCGGTCGAGGGCGTCGGCGAGGAGGAGATCCCCGCCGCCTGGGACCCCGACGTCGCCGACGACTACCTGCAGGTGCCGGACGGCGAGTCGTTTCGCACCGCGCGCCGCCTCGCCGCCGAGTGCGGCGTCTTCGCCGGCGGCTCGAGCGGCATGAACCTGGCCGCCGCGCTGCGGGTGGCCCGCGGCCTGCCCGAGGACGCCCGCGTCGTCACCCTCCTGCCGGACTCGGGGCGCGCCTACCTGTCGAAGGTCTACTCCGAGGACTGGATGCGCGACCAGGGCTACCTGCCCCGCGTCTCCGCCGCCGCCGCCACCGTCGGGGACCTGCTGCGGCGGCGCGAGCGCGCCCAGGTGCAACCCGACGAAACGCTGGCCTGGGCGGTGCGCCAGGCCGGGGAACGCGGCGTGCGCCCTCTGCCCGTGGTGGACACCGCAGGCGCGCTGCTCGGCGTGCTCGACGAGGCCGCCGCCCTCGACGCCCTCGCCGACGGACGCGACCTCGAGGCGCTGCGCGTCGCCGACTTCGTGGCGCCGGCGCCGCCCGTGCTCGAGCCCTCCCGCCCCTGGCTCCGCCTGCGCGAGGCCCTCGCCGAACACCCCGCCGTCCTGGTCGCCCTCGACGACGGCTACGTCCCCTTCGACCGTCGCGACCTGCTGCGCTCGCTCGGCCGCCTCGACCACCAAGCGCGATGACGACGACGCATTCCGACGACGACTCCCTCGGCTTCGGCACCCGCACCGTCCACGCCGGCTGGGAGCCCGACCCGCTGACCGGTGCGGTGATGCCGCCGGTGTACCTGACCAGCACCTACGTGCAGGACGCGCCAGCCGAGCCGCGCAACGGCTACGAGTACTCCCGCACCCAGAACCCGACGCGCTTCGCGCTGGAGCGCGCGCTGGCCGAGCTGGAAGGCGGCGCCCGCGGCTTCGCCTTCGCCAGCGGCATGGCCGCCATCCACACCCTGCTGCTGACGCTGGAACGCGACGACCTGGTGGTCGCCGGCGACGACCTCTACGGCGGCACCCACCGCCTGTTCGGCCGCATCGAGGCCCGGCTCGGGTTGCGCTTCCACTACGTGGACACCACCGACCCCGCGGTCCTCGCCGACCTGCCCGCCGACACCCGCCTCCTCTACCTCGAGACGCCGACCAACCCGCTGCTGAAGGTCACCCCCCTCGCCGCGGCGATCGAGGGCGCCCGCCGCGTCGGCGCCGAGGTCGCGGTGGACAACACCTTCGCCTCGCCGGCGCTGCAGAACCCCATCGCGCTGGGCGCCGACGTGGTCGTCCACTCCACCACCAAGTACGTCGCCGGGCACAGCGACGTGGTCGGCGGCGCCCTGGTCGTGGCCGACGCCGAGCGCGCCGAGGCGGTGGCCTTCCACCAGAACTCGGCGGGGGCGGTGGCCGCCCCCTTCGATTCCTTCCTCACGCTGCGCGGCCTGCGCACCCTCGAGGTGAGGATGCAGCGCCACTGCGAGAACGCGCGCCGCCTGGCGCGGTTCCTCGAAGCGCACCCCAAGGTGGAGAGCGTGATCTACCCCGGGCTCGCCAGCCATCCCCAGCACGAGGTCGCCGCCGCCCAGATGCGCGACTTCGGCGGCATGCTGTGTTTCGAGGTGGTCGGCGGCGAGGCCGCGGCGCGCCGCGTCGTCGCCGCGCTCCGGGTGTTCCAACTCGCCGAGTCGCTCGGCGGAGTGGAATCGCTGGTCGAGCTCCCGGGGCCCATGACCCACGCTTCGGTGCCGCCCGAGCGGCGCCGCGAACTCGGCATCGGCGACGGCCTGGTCCGACTCTCGGTGGGCATCGAGGACGGCGCCGACCTCGAGGCCGACCTGGCCCGGGCACTGCGGACGGCCTGACGCGAACCTGCGGCGGTCAGGCCATGGCCTCGCCGCCGGCGGCCTCGCCGAGCGGAGCCGAGGTCCGGACCTCGGCGGCCGGCGCGCCGTCGGCGGACGCGTTCGCGACGTGTCCGTCCTCGACCCTGGCCTTGAGCGAGTTGCCGGCCTTGAAGCGGACCACGCGCCGCGGCGGCACCACCACCGGCGTCTTGGTCTTCGGGTTGAGCGCCTTGCGCGCCGAGCGGTCCTTGACCTCGAAGATGCCGAAGTTGCGGAACTCGAGACGGTTGCCGTTCTCGAGTTCGTGCGCCACCTCGTCGAGGAAGTGCTGCAGGACCTCACGCACGAGCACCTTGGTCTGACCGGTTCGTTCGGCGATGCGCTGGACGAGGTCGCGCTTGGTGATCGTGCGTCGGGGGGCGGTCATGGAAGCGGTCGTGGGAGGCAGGGCGAAGGCGAACCCAGGTCCTTCCAGTATCGGGGCTTGCGCGGTTCGGTCAAGTCCTCGACGACCTCCGCTCCAAGAGGAAGGACGCCGGGCCGACGCCGACCTGGCGCACCGTCATGACGGCGCCGAACAGGCCCTGCGCCACCGGCACCCCTTCCGCCTCCAGGACCGCGGCGAAGCGGGCGACGAGACGACGCGCCGCCTCCGGCTCCAAGGCCTCGGTGAAGGAAGGACGGTTGCCCTTGCGGGTGTCGGCGACGAGGGTGAACTGCGGCAGCAGGAGGACGGCGCCCCCGACGTCGCGCAGGTCGAGGTTGCTGCGCCCGGCCTCGTCGGGAAAGACGCGGTAGCGGGCGACCCGACGCGCCAGCGCCTCGGCGTCGGCTTCGGTGTCGCCGCGCCGGCAACCGAGGTAGACGACCAGGCCAGGGCCGATGGCGCCTTGGACCCGCCCCTCGGCGGCGACCGAGGCCTCGGCGACGCGCTGCAGCAGAGCCCTCATCGCCCTCCCGGAGGGACCACCTTCCCGTCGAGGACCTCCAGCCAGTAGCCGACCTGGACCCGTCGGTAGACCATCGCCTCCTCGTGCTCGGGAGGCACCCGCCCCCGCTCGAGGAAGGCCCGGAAGGCCGCGGCGGCGCCTTCCGGGTCGTCGAGGTGGTCGCGCAACAGCACACCGAGGTCGTACAGCGCCACGGCGTCGTCGGGATCGCGCTCCAGCACCCGCTCCAGGGCGGCGCGACCGGCCCGGGGACGTCCCGCCGCGACGTGGGCGGCGGCGCGGAGGAGCTGCGCGTCGTGGTCGTCCGCCGGCAGGGCGGCCAGGCGGTCCAGCGCCTCCTCGGGCCGATCGGCGTCGAGCAGTGCGCGGGCCTGGACGAGCCGCACCTCGCGCTCGTCCTGCAACGACGACCAGGGCTCCAGCTCGGCGGCCCGCACCACGAGGTCGGGGCGTGCGAAGGCGTGGCCGAACCGGCCGAGCAGACGCCAGCCCTCGGCCGAACCGGGGTGCTCGCCGAGGAACCGGACCAGCTCGTCCACCACCGCGTCGCCGCCGCCGCGGGCGCGCAACGACAGGTCGAGCAACCGCGCCGGCAGGAGGTCCGGGTCGCCGTCGAGGGCGCGACGCACGAGCTCGGCGCGGCGGTCGGGATCGGGCTCGACCCGGGCCAGCAGCCAGGCGCTTCGCGGCGTCGGCGCCTCCGCATAGCGCGCCTCGGCGGCCTCGAGCACCGCTTCGGCGCCGAGCCGCCGCACCTGGAGGTCCTGCTCGAGGGCGAGGAGCCGCAGGTCGTCGGGGTCCTCGCGCCTCGACTCGCGCAGTCGGTCGAAAGCGGCGCGCGGGTCACGCATCGCCAGTTCGGCGACCTCCTCCAGCCGCCGCCACGCCGCGGCGTCGGCGGCGCGCGCGGCCGCGACCGCAGCAGGGTCGGGCAGGTCCGGCCCCCGCTGGAGCAGACCGCAGGAGACGAGCCCGAACGGGCTCGCGAGCAGCACCAAGCAGGCGACGCGGGGCCGGGTGGAGCGGAGCGGGGCCATGGTGGGCGCGGTCGCGACGAGCCTACAATCCCCGCATGCCGCGGGGGTCGAGCGTCGGAACGGTGGTCGCATGCCTGGCGCTGGCCGCGGCCTGCGCCGCGCCCGACGCCGAGGTCCAGCTGGCTCCGCTCTACGCGCGCCACACCGCGCCGGGGTTCGCCCGCACCGAGGTCCTCGGCGGCGCGGTCCGCCACGAGGTGCACGGTGACGACTCCATCTGGGCCCTGTCGCCGTTGTGGTGGTACCGACGGGGCGCCGACGCAGCCCTCGAAGCCGACTTCCTGTTCGCCCTGGGCCGGCTGCGGCACGACCCCGACCGACCGATGACCCGGGTCCGTCTGTTCCCCCTCGGATGGTGGCGCGGCGAGACCCGAGTGGACGGCGTGCGGGACACCGACTGGCAGCTCCTGTTCGGCCTGGCCGGGGGCGGAGCGGCCGAGGACGGCGGCGAGGACTCCTTCTGGGTGTTCCCCTTCGGCGGCGTCGCCCGCGACTTCCTGACCTACGACGAGATCCGCTTCGCCCTGTTCCCGCTGTGGATGCGCACCGAGAAGGACGGGGTCGTCACCGACCACGTGCTGTGGCCGCTCCTCGGGCGCACCCGCGGACGGGCCCGAGGCTGGCGCTTCTACCCCTTCTACGGCGTCCAGGAGCGCCCCGGCGTGTACCGGCGCCGCTCCTTCCTCTGGCCCTTCGTCCACGTCGTCGAGGAAGACCTCGACACCGGCCAGCCCCTGCGCGGCTGGCTGGTCCTCCTCGTCGGTGGCCATCGCGAGCAGGGCGACTCCGAGGCGAACTCGCTGCTGTTCCCCATCGTCGGCTGGTCCCGCAAGCCCAGCACCGGTTATCGTGCCTGGCAGGTCTACCCCTTCCTCAAGTTCGTCCGCGGCGGCGGCGAAGGCACCGAGACCACCCGCGTCTGGCCCCTCTGGATCCACTACGTGGCACCCGACACCGAATTCGAGAGCGTGCTGTGGCCGCTGTTCTGGTGGCGCCGCGACCGGCTCGAGGACGGCGGCCAACGCCGGGCCGCGTGGGCCCTCCCGTTCGTCCAGCTGTCGCGCAGCCGCTGGCCCGACGGCGGCCGCGCCCATGCCGACCGTCTCTGGCCGCTGGCCTCCGACGTCTCGGAGCGCGACGGCTCGCGGGTCCGTCGCCTCCTCGACCCGGGCCTGGCCCCGGTCCTCCATCCCGAGGTGGTGAGCCGCAACTTCGGCTGGATCTGGGAGTTCTGGTCCGACCGCGAGCGCCCGGCCGCGCCGACGCCGTGGCGCGAGCGTCGCGGCTGGCTCGGGCTCTACCACGAGGTCGAGGCCGGCGGTCATCGCCGCTGGTCGGTGCCCGGCCTGGTCGGACGCTGGCACGAGCCGGACGGGACCACCCACACCTCGCTCCTGTTCGGGCTGCTCCGCTGGCGCACCGGCGAGGACGGCGGCCTCGAGTCCCCCGCCTTCCCCGGTCCGGGGTGGCCCTCGCTCACCCACGGCGCCGCCCCCTCGGCGACCGCTCCCGACGGCGGGGAGGTGCGTCCTTGAACCCCGTCCGCCTGAACCTCGTCCGCCGGGTCGGAGGGGGCTACGTCGCCCCGATGGTGGATGCAGCCGGCTTCGGGGTCCGCATCGGCCTCGGCGTGCTCAAGCGGCTCGGCCACGTCCCGCGGCGCCGACGCTTCCTCCTCGACCAACTCCACCTCGGCGGGATTCGCAGCCTGCCCGTGGTCCTGTTCGTCTGCTTCTTCATCGGCATGATCCTGGCCTTGCAGCTGGGCTACGAACTGGCGCGCTACGGCCAGCAGAGTGCGGTCGGCTTCGCCGTCTCCCTGGCGATGGTGCGGGAGATGGCGCCGGTGATGACCGCGGTGGTCCTCGCCGCCAGCGTCGCCAGCGCGATGGCCGCCGAGCTGGGCACGATGAAGGTCCAGGAGGAGGTCACCGCACTGGAGGTGATGTCGGTGGACGTGGTCTCGTTCCTGATCCTGCCGCGCGTCCTCGCCCTGACCCTGGCGGCGCCGATCCTGACCATCCTGGCCAGCGTCATCGGCATCCTCGGCGGCGGCATCATCGCCGTGACCCAGCTGCAGCTCGACTTCGCCTCCTACCTCAACAACGCGGTGGACGCGCTGCGCGAGCACTGGGGGGTCCTGCCGCTGCCGAAGTCGGTCTACGCCGCACTGATCAAGGCCACCGTGTTCGGCTTCACGATCTCGGTGGTGGGCTGCTCCGCCGGCCTCCGCGCCACCCAGGGCGCGCGCGGCGTCGGCGAGAGCACCCGCGCCGCGGTCCGCAACTCGGTGATCCTGATCATCGTCCTCAACTTCTTCCTCGGCAAGCTGATCTACACCTGATGGAAGGCCCGGCCATCGTCTTCGACGACGTCCACAAGAGCTTCGGCAGGCAGGTGGTGCTGGACGGGCTGTCGTTCTCGGTCGAGGAACACCGATCCTTGGTGATCATGGGCCCGTCCGGAGCCGGCAAGAGCGTCATCCTGCGGCACGCGATCGGTCTGTTGCGCCCCGACCGCGGACGGGTCGAAGTGCTCGGCGAGGACCTCACGAAGATCGACGACGAAGGGCTCCGCGCCCTGCGCCGCGAGATGGGTTACCTGTTCCAGTACTCGGCCCTGATCAACTGGCTCGACGTCTTCGACAACGTCGCCCTGCCGCTGCGCGAGACCACCGACTGGGACGAGGAGCGCATCCGCGAACGCGTCGTCGAGGTCCTGCGCCTGGTCCAGCTCGAGGATGCGCTGCGCAAGTATCCCTCCGAACTGTCCGGCGGGATGCAGAAGCGGGTCGGACTGGCCCGCGCCCTGGTCACCCATCCCCGTATCATCCTCTACGACGAGCCCGAGGCCGGACTCGACCCCGAGATGTCGGCGAGCATCAGCCAGACCATGCGTCGTCTCAAGGAAGAGCTCGGGATGACCTCCATCACCGTGACCCACAGCCTGCACTGCGCGCTGACCGTCGGCGACGAGCTCGCCCTGTTCGAACACGGGAACTTCGTGGCCCACGGCCCTCCGGCCGAGGTCCTGGCCTCCGACCACCCCCGGGTCCGCGCCTTCTTCGGCCCTCAGATCGCCTGAAGCATGGAACCCAACGCCCGCCGCGACTTCCTCCTCGGCCTGGTCTTCTTCGGAACGCTGGCCCTCCTGCTCTACTACACCATCGTGCTGACCGGCTTCTCGTTGCAACCGAAGACCGAGCTGGTCGGCTGGTTCCCGGACGCCCGCGGCCTCAAGGACGGCGACCCGGTGTTCGTCGCCGGCCGGGATTCGGGGACCGTGCGCGAGGTGGAGCTGCGCCTGGACAAACCGGTGGACCGCCGCATCGGGGTGCGGATGGAGTTCCGCGGCGAGATCCAGCTGCGCCGCGGCTACGTGATGCGCATCGCCGAGTACTCGGCGCTCGGCGGTCGCGTCGTCCTCATCGACCCGGGGCCGCCGACGGCGCCGCCCCTGCCGCCGGACGCCGAACTGCTCGGCCAGAGCGACCCGCCGGCGCTGGAGTCGCTGCGCGACCTGGTCGAGGAGAACCGCGACGACTTCCGTGAACTGATCGGCAACCTGCGCGCGGTCAGCGACGATCTCGCCTCCGGCAAGGGCCTGCTCGGCGCGCTGGTCTCCGACACCAAGATGCGCGACGACGTCGCGACGGCGCTGGAGCGCATCGGCGGCGTGGCCCAGGACCTGCGCGAGGGCAAGGGCGCGCTCGGCGCCCTGGTCAGCGACCCGGAGACCCGCGACCAGCTGCTGTCCATCCTCGATGCGACTGCGACCACGCTCCAGGACTTCGACGCGCTGGCCCGCGACATCCGCGAGGGAGAGGGCATCTTCGGCGCCCTGATCAGCGACCCCGCGATGCGCGAGGACTTCGCCTCGTTGCTCGACAACCTGGACCAGGCGAGCGCCAGCCTGGTGGACTTCGCCGACGACGCCGCCAGCGGCGAGGGCCTGCTCGGCCGGTTGGTGAGGGACCGGGAGCTCGCTGACCAGGCCCAACGCCTGCTGGACGACCTCGCCGAGACGGCGCGGCGCCTGCGCGAGGGCGAGGGTTCGATGGGCCGCCTGCTGGCCGACGACGACGCCTACCAGGAGCTGCTCCGCGCCCTCCAATCGCTGAACCGCCAGCTCGAGGACGCCCGCGAGGCGCAGCCGGTGACCAGCTTCGCCGGGATGCTGTTCGGCTCGTTCTGACCGGCGCCGAGCCGGGACCGCGCCGAGACCGACCGCGCCGGAACCGTCCGCAGGGTCAGCGGCGTGGCGGCGCCACGCCGTAGTGGGCGACGACCCACTCCGTCCAACGCTCCTCGAGCTGACGGATCGGGTCGCCGCTTCCGGTCAACCCGAAGGTCTCGGCCGCCGAGGACCGCAGCTTCGCAGCGAAGGCCGAACGGTCGCCGTTCGCGAGCTTGCACACCTGGCGCAACCAGACCTGACCGTCGCGTCCGGCCTGGTTGGCGAGCCAGTCGTAGAACGACCAGGACTTCGCCATGTCCTCGTTGCCGAACTGCCACAGCTCCTTCTTCGCCAGCTGGTCGAAGGGGGTGCCGGCGTGGATGGCCATTTCGGCCATGACCTCGCGCAACCCCTTCATCACGGCGACGGTCTGGTCCTCCTTCTTCGCCTTCTCGCCGCCGGGCCCTCGGGCCACGGTGCCTTCGCTGCGGCGCGGGGGCTCGAAGGCGAAGCAATTGACGTTGTTGCGGTTGAGGAGCTCGAAGGACAGGTAGTAGCCGGCCCCCTCCTCGAGCCAGTCCTGGTCGCGCTGGATGCCGTAGTGGAGCCGCGCCAGGTCGTGGCCGAGCTCGTGGAGGACGATGCCCTCGAGGTCCTCGCCCTCGCCGATCTTCCAGTAGGCCAGGGTGGCGTCCCTCAAGCCGCGACGCGATCCGGCCGCCTGCAGCCGGCGCTCCTTCTCCTCGCCGCTGCCCCACCCGAAGCCGTAGTAGGTCTCCATCAGCTTCTCGTAGTGATAGGGGTCGTCGTCGCAGAAGAAGAACTCGACGAACTGGCCCTCGGGGATGGTGTTGGGGAAGGTCTCGTCGAGATAGGGGTCGGCGAAGCGGACCTGGAACAGTTCGATGCCGCGCTCGCCGAGCTCCAGGACACGGGCGATGCGCGCCTCCTCGATGCCGTCGTGGTACCAGACACGGATGTGCTGGCTCTCCATGCCGTGGAACGTGACCCCGGAGGCCACCTCGGCCACGGCGGCGACCAGCTTCTCCGGCGGGTCCACCGGGCGGATGGAGGCCAACGCCGCCTCCTGCCGGGCTGCGGCCCCGCTCTCCAGGTCCTTCCGGGCCCGCGCCAGGTCGCGCTCCAGCTTGTTGGCCGCCTTCTCGTACCCCGTCTGCCGCAGCCAGACCTGGAGCTGCTCCAGCGCCTGGACCCGGGTCTTGCCGAGGGCGAACCAGGCCTTGGAACCCTTCTTCTCGTCCTTGCGCCGCGCCTCGAGCTCCTCGAGCGCCGCCAGGCGCCGCTCGTACTCGCGCGCCAGGGTCAGGAAGCTCTCGTCGGGCATGAACGAGCGGAGGTGGTCCACCCGGTCGCCGGAGACCCCCACCACCAGCTTCTTCTGGGCCACCTCGAGCTCGCCGTCACGGACCCGGTACGGCACCTTGGCGGGGTCGGCGGGGTCGGCGACGAAGAACTCGAGCCGCTCCTTCGGGTCCCAGGTGAGGTTGCCGGCGGACCGCCGGACCCCCGACTTGATCATCACCAGCAGGACCTTCTCGCCGCCGACGTCGTGGAGGAACTTCTTGTACGACTTCGCGTCCTTCTCCTGACGGAAGTGGAGCGCGTAGATCTGGGCGGGAGCGGGGGCGGCGAACGCCAGGCCGAGGCCGGCGGCGGCCAGGACGGGAACGAGAGCGCGCAGTCGCACGTCCCCATGATAGACCGCGGCGCGCCGCTCGGGAACGACGGCTAGACTGGAGGGCCGGGGGCCCCTCCCCGCCGCGGCATGGATCTCGTCAGGAACCTGTTCCGCCCGGTCCCCCTCGGGCGCGTCCTCGGCATCCCGGTCCTGGTGGCGCCGGCGCTGCCGGTGCTCCTGGTCCTGGTGCTCGCCTCGGCCTCGAGCAGCGCCGGCGCCGGCGCGGTCCTGGTGCTCCTCCTGGTCCTGGTCGCGGCGCTGTTCCTCCACGAACTCGGCCACGCCTTCGCCGCGCGCCGCCTCGGCCTGCACGTCGAGGCCATCGTGCTACAACCCTGGGGCGGCGAGGCCCAGGTCCGCGGCCTCGGGCTGCGCCCCTCGCTCGAGCTCCCGGTCGCCGCCGCCGGCCCGCTGGCCAACGTCGCGGTCGGTCTCCTGTTCCTGCCGATTCCCGGCGCCTTCGCCGCCGCGGTCTCGGCGATCAACCTCCTCCTCGGTCTCGCCAACCTGCTGCCCGCCCTGCCGCTCGACGGCGGGCGCATGCTGCGCGCCTGGCTGGCCGAGACCAGTCCCTGGCCCGACGCCACCAACGCGGTGCGCCTGCTGACGCGTTGGGTCGCGCTCGGCGTGCTCGTCGCCGGCGCCTTCGGCGGCGCCTTCCTGCTCGGTCTGGTGTTCGCCGCCATCCTCGGCTGGCACTCCTGGACCGAGGGGGTGCGGAGCTTCCTCCTCCACGGCCCGCCCACCCTGCCGCCCGCCGAGGTCTGGCGACGCGCCTTCCGCCGCCGCCGCCGCCGCGGCGACGCCTTCGTCGGCGACCCCGAGGTGGACGAGCTCATCGTGGAGCTCGAGAGCTTCCACGGCACCCTCGAGGAGTTCTTCGAGCTGCGCCGCCGATGACCGTGCTGGCCGCCCTGCTCCTGCAGGCCGCCGCCGCTCCGGCGCCGCCGCCCCAGGAATGGCCGCCCGAGCGGGTCCTCTTCCTGGTGGACGGCGTCCCGGTCCGCGCCGGCGAACTCGCCGTACTGGTCGCCTACTTCCGCACCTTCCGCGACGCGCCCGACGGCGCGCTGTGGCGGGACGCCTTCGCGGCGTGGCTGCCGCGGGTCGTGATGCGGGCCCGCTTCGCCCATCGTCTGCCCGAGCTCCACGCCCGCGTCGCCGCCGCCGCGGCCGAGCTCGCCGCCGGTGCGGACTTCGCCGCGGTGGTCGCCCGCCACTCCGACGACACCGAGGCGCCGACCCCCGACGGCCGCTACCGCTTCCCGCGCCTGCGCGCGGTGCAGCCCTTCGACCGCTTCGCGTTCACCGAGCCGGTCGGCCGCCTCTCGCCGCCGTTCCTGACCAAGTACGGCGTCCACCTGCTCCAGGTGACCGCCCGCTTCCCCGGCGACTCCCCCGCCGAGGACGAGGTCGAGGTCCGCCACGTCCTCGCCATGTACCCGGAACTGGTCGCCCTGGAACGCGCCGGCGAGGACGTGCGCGCCTGGATCGCCGCCCGCGTGGACGAAGCCCACGTCGTCGTCCTGGAGCGCGGCGCCCTGGCCCTGGTCCCGCCCGAACGCCGTGCCCAGGTGGTCCGCGCCGACGCGGCCGCGACCGGACGCGACGACGCTCCGCCCTCGGCGTCGGACGACTGACCCGTCCGCCTCCTCCGGGGGCCACGGCACCTGCCCCCACGGACCACGGCCACGACGAGAGGCTCCTTCAGCGCGGCGGGAAGCCCAGGAACAGGGCGAGGCGCTGGTATTCACGCCCGAGCTCCTCGAGCGCCCGGCGGTGCTCGACGATGCCGGGCGCGACGTAGGCCGCGTCCGCGTCGAGGTCGAACTCCCCGGGCTCGAGGCCGACCAGCATCGCCGCCTCCAGCGCCCACCGCCGCATCTCGCGTCGCGCCAGGAAGTGGGGAGCGGCCTCGCGGAGGAGGCGCACCCGCTCGTCCCGCAGCCGAAGGAGGACTGCGTCCGAGAAGGTCGTGTCGCCCGTCGGGTCGAGGGCGGCGAGGAGCTCCTCGGGGTCGAGCCCCAGCAGCCGGTCCGCGGGGCCCTCCTGGACCAGGCGGCGACGGGCCTCGTCGGTCACGGCGTAGCGGTCCACCAGCACGTTGCCGAGGGCGAAGCGCTCGCTCTCGTCGAGTTCGGCGAAGTCCTCCTCGCGCAAGGCGAACCGGGGGTCCTCGGGTTCCGATCGGGCGAGTGCGACACGAAGCACTTCGGTGCCCAACCGGTCTCGCTGGACCAGCTCTGCATGCGTCGCCCTCCAGAGGGCATGGCGTTCCGCGAAGAGGTCGCGCGCCCATGCGAGTTCCGGGGACGCCTCCCGAGCCGACTCGTCTCCCTCGGCTCCAGCGAGTCCTTCCCCTGGCGCCGCCCGCTCGCGTTGGAGTTCGGCAGGGGTCGCGATGGGCCCCGAGGCCCCGACGTGCCTCGCCGTCGCCTCCGTTGCGACGGTCGGTTCGCCGTCCTCGGAAGGCCTCCCGAGGACGGCGAGGAGCACGAGGGCCCCGAGCAGGGGCAGACCCAACCACGCCCCCCATCGCCACGGGGCCGAGACGCTCCGACTCATTCCTCGGACGGGCACGGCGTGCAGCGCAGGCGCTCCCGCTCCTGGTCCAAGGTCACTCCCTCCTCGTCCACCGACTCGAGGACGACGAGGACTCCATCGGCATCGTTGCAGCGCGGGCCGACGTCGCCGTGGCCCAGGACGGTCGCAGCCCGGACGACGGGATGAGGGGTTCGCATCATGCCTTCAGGCTACGAGCCCCCCCAGGCGGTCAAGCGTCCTCGGGCGGTGGGTCCAGGCGGACCAGGAGCTGGCCGGACTCGACGGTGTCGCCGGCGGCGACCGCGACCTCGGCGACGACGCCGCCGTGCTCGCAGCGGACCTCGTTCTGCATCTTCATCGCCTCGAGGACCACCACCGGGGCGTTCGCTTCGAGGACGTCGCCGACGGCCGCGTGGACCGCGACCACGGCGCCGGGCATGGCCGCCTGGATCTCCTCGCCGCGGGCCGGGCCGCGGCCGGCGACCTCGCCGGCGAGGCGTTCGCGCTCGTCCAGGGCCCGGAAGACGAAGCTCTCGCCGGCGACGTGGACCCGCGGCGCCTGGGGCTCGTCGGCCGCGACCGAGACCGCGAACGAGGCGCGGCCGAGCAGCAGGGCGTACTGGCCGAGCCCGTCCACGTCCCGGAAGTCGGCGACGAACTCGCGGTCGCCGAGGACGACCCGATGGCGCCCGTCGGGGCGGTCCTCCACCACGACCTCGAGCTCGCGCCCGTCCTCGGTGGTCAGGAAGTACCTCATCGCGGCCACCTCCCGAGCTCGCGGCAACGGTGGACCAGCACCCACGGGTCGGGCCCCGCCGCGCCCTCCTCGTCGGAGCGTCGCGGCGTGCCGCGGACGTGGCGCCACAGCGCGGCGGCGACCGCGGCAGCGAGCTCGAGGTCGGCGCCGTCCTCGCGCGGGCAGTCCAACCCCTCGGCGAGCAGCCGCTCGAGGGTGCCGGTGTCGTAGTCGCCGCTGCGGAACGCGTCGCAGCGCAGCAGGCGCAGGGCCATGCCCGCGGTGGTCTCGACGCCGCCGACGTGGAGCTCCTGGAGCACCCGCATCATGCGCCGCCGCGCCTGTTCACGGTCGCGGCCGTGGACCACCAGCTTGGCCAGCATCGAGTCGTAGTACGGGGTCACCTCGAGCCCCCGATACAGCGCCGAGTCCACCCGCACCCCCGGCCCGCCCGGCAGCCGCAGGTCGGTGATGCGCCCCAGGCTCGGCAGGAAGCCCTGGTCCGGGTCCTCGGCGTTGAGCCGGACCTCGATGGCGTGGCCGCGCGGCAGGAGCTCGACCAGCGGGGCCACCGACTCGCCGGCCGCGACCCGGAACATCCACTCGACCAGGTCCACCCCCCACACCTCCTCGGTGATGGGGTGCTCGACCTGGATGCGGGTGTTCATCTCGAGGAAGTAGAACTCGCCCTCGGACCACAGGAACTCGACCGTGCCCGCCGACTCGTAGCCGACGGCGCGGGCCGCGGCGACCGCGGCCTCGCCCATGCGGGCGCGGGTCTCGGCGTCCACCACCGGCGACGGGCACTCCTCCACCACCTTCTGGTGGCGCCGCTGCAGCGAGCACTCGCGCTCGCCGAGGTGGACCACCTCGCCGTGGCGGTCGGCCATGACCTGCACCTCGACGTGCCGCGGCCGGACCAGGAAACGCTCCAGGTACATGCGGCCGTCGCCGAAGGCGCTCTCGGCCTCGCCGCTGGCGGTGCGGAAGGCCCCCTCCATCTCGTCGGGCCCGGCGACCAGGCGGATGCCCTTGCCCCCGCCGCCGGCCGAGGCCTTGAGCAGCACCGGCCAGCCGATCTCCTCGGCGGTGGCCAGCGCCTCCTCGGCCGTCGCCACCGGTTCGGTGGTCCCGGGCACCACCGGCACCCCGGCCTCCAGCATGGCGCGGCGCGAGCGCAGCTTGTCGCCCATCACCTCCATCGCCTCGGGCGGCGGGCCGACGAAGACCAGACCGGCGTCGCGCACCGCGCGGGCGAAGTCGGGGTTCTCGGCGAGGAAACCGTAGCCGGGGTGCACCGCCTCGGCGCCGCTCTCGCGCGCCGCCTCGAGCAGCAGGTCCTGGCGCAGGTAGGAGTCGCTCGGCGCATCACCCGGCAGCGGCCACGCCTCGTCGGCGTAGCGCACGTGGAGCGAGCCGCGGTCGGCCGGCGAGAACACCGCCACGGTGCGGATGCCGAGGTCGCGGCAGGTGCGCAGCACCCGCAGCGCGATCTCGCCGCGGTTGGCGATGAGGACCTTGCCGAAGGGGGGCTGGCTCACGACGCTCTCGGGGGACGCAGCGGAAGGAATGGGCGGGAGGTCAGAGCGGGACGTTGCCGTGCTTCTTCGGCGGGTTGGACTGGCGCTTGTTGGCGAAACGCTCGAGCGCCTGGATCAGCCGCGGCCGGGTGTCGCGGGGCCGGACGACGTCGTCGATCAGGCCGCGCTCGGCGGCCAGCCACGGGTTGGCGTAGCGCTCGCGGTAGGCCTCGATGCACTCGGCCTCCTTGGCCGCCGGGTCCGCGGCGGCGGCGATCTCGCGCCGATGCACGATCCGCGCCGCCCCCTCGGCCCCCATCACCGCGATCTCGGCCTGCGGCCAGGCCACGTTCCAGTCGCCCCGCGTCGCCTTGGACGAGAGCACGCAGTAGGCCCCGCCGTAGGCCTTGCGCGTGACCACCGTCAGCTTGGGCACGGTGGCCTCGCAGTAGGCGTAGAGCAGCTTGGCCCCGCGCCGGATGATGCCGCCGTGTTCCTGCGCCGTCCCGGGCAGGAAGCCGGGCACGTCCTCGAAGGTCACGATGGGCAGGTTGAAGCAGTCGCAGAAGCGCACGAAGCGCGCCGCCTTCTCGCTGGCGTCGATGTCGAGGACGCCGGCGAGCACCATCGGCTGGTTGGCCACGATGCCGACCGGGCGACCGCCGAGCCGCGCGAAACCGACGACCACGTTCGGCGCGAACCGCGGCTGGATCTCGAGGAAGTCACCGTCGTCCACCACCATCCCGACGACCTCCTTCATGTCGTAGGGCTGGTTCGGCGACTCGGGGACGATGGCGTCCAACCGCTCCTCGCGCCGGTCGGCGGGGTCGCTGCAGGACCGCCGCGGCGGGTCCTCGGCGTTGTTGGCGGGCAGGAACGACAGCAGCCGCCGCAGCGTCGCCAGGCAGTGGGCGTCGTCGGCGCAGGTCAGGTGCGCCACCCCGCTCTTCTCGGCGTGGACCCGCGCCCCGCCGAGTTCCTCGCCCGTGACCTCCTCGTGGGTCACTGCCTTGACCACGTCGGGGCCGGTGATGTGCATGACGCTGGTGCCCTCGACCATGAGCACGAAGTCGGTCAGCGCCGGCGAGTAGACCGCGCCGCCGGCGCACGGCCCCATGATGGCCGACAGCTGCGGCACCACCCCCGAGGCGAGGGTGTTGCGCAGGAACAGGCTGGAATAGCCCGACAGCGAGACCACGCCCTCCTGGATGCGGGCGCCGCCCGAGTCGGCCAGCCCGACCACCGGCACCCCGTTCTGCATGGCGTAGTCCATGACCTTGCAGATCTTCTGGGCGTGGGCCTCGCTCAAGCTGCCGCCGAAGACGGTGAAGTCCTGGGCGTAGACGGCGACGGTGCGTCCGTCCACGGTCCCGGTGCCGACGACGACGCCGTCGCCGAGCGGGCGCGGCGCATCGGGCGCCGCGGGGTCGGGGCGACTGCGGACGAAGGCGTCCCACTCCTCGAAGCTGCCCTGGTCGAGCAGGAGTTCGAGCCGCTCGCGCGCGGTCAGCTTGCCCTTGGCATGCTGGGCCTCGATGCGGGCCTCGCCGCCGCCGCGGGCGGCTTCGGCCCGCAACTCCTCCAGACGCTCGAGCGGCGACCCGCTCACGACGCCTCCCCCCCGCCCCGCGGGGCGTCGCCGGGAGCGACCAGCTCGGTCAGGACCCCGCCCGTCGCCGCCGGATGGACGAAGGCGATGCGGGTGCCGTGGGCGCCGGCGCGCGGGGCGCGGTCCACCATCCGCAGCCCGGCGGCCTCGGCCGCCGCCACGGCCTCGGCGCAGTCGTCCACGGCGAGGGCGAGGTGGTGGATGCCGGGGCCGTGCTTCTCGAGGTAGCGGCCCACCGGCGTGTCGGGCCCCAGCGGCGCGACGAGCTCGATGCGGACGTCGCCGGCGTGCAGCATCTGCACCTCGACGCCCTGCTCGGCGACGACCTCGCGGTCACCGCGGCGCAGGCCGAGGGCGAGCCAGGGGCGCATGGCTTCGTCGAGGTCGCGCACGGCGACCGCGACGTGGTCGAGACCGAGGAGGCGGAAGGTCATCGGCGCGCCTAGGGTACCTTCGCCATGGAGACGCCACAGGTCCCCCCCTCCGAGGCCATGCCCTTCCGCTTCCGGCTCTGGACCCGCTGGTCGGACGAGGACGCGATGGGCGTGCTCAACAACGCGGTGTACCTCTCGCTCATGGAGGAGGCGCGCTGGCGCTGGTGCGAACGCCTCGGGCTGCTCGCGGAGCGCCACTCCTTCGGCTTCGTCCTGGCGCTGGCGCGGCAGCGCTTCGTGCGGCCCGGCCGCGGGCCGGCGGAGGTCGAGGTCGAGCTCGCCACCCTGCGCCTCGGCGGCTCGTCCTTCCAGCAGGCCTACCGCATCCGCGACGCCGCGAGCGGCGAGACCTGGGTCGAGGCCGACGCGGTGCTGGTGACCTGGGACCTCGCCGCGCGGGCCAAGACGCCGCTGCCCGAGCGCTTCCGCGCCGCGGTGCGCGAGCACGAGCCCGGGGTCGAGGACGCCGGGTCGGCCTGACCCCGCGGCGGCGTGGCGGAAGCAACCGTCCTCCGGTAGGCTGGAGCCATGCCGAATCCCCTCCGCGTCCTTTCCCTCCTGGTCCTGCTCGCCTCCCCCCTGGCGGCGCAGACCAATGCCACCGCCGACCTCATGTCCTACGGCGACGTCGTGGGGCAGCAGAGCGAGCTGGTCGCCACCGGGATGGTCCCCAATGCGCCGGTGATCCTGCTGGTGTCGCTGCAGCCGGGGCCGAACCCGTACCTGGTCAACCAGACCGGCGACCCCGACGACCTGCTCTCGGTCGGGCTGGACCTCGCCTTCACCGGCATCTGGTTCAGCGGCGTGGCCGACGCCGCCGGCGAGTACCGACAGCCCGTCACCCTGCCCGCCGGCGCGAGCTACCTCGACCGCGAAGCCTGGTGGCAGGCGTTCTCCAACGTCGGCGGCGGCGGCGCCGCCCAGTACGACGCCTTCACCCGGGTGCGTCGGATGAGCCTGAACGACCACGACCGGTGGCAGGCCGCCGGGTCGGACGCGCCGTTCCCCGAGGCCAACCTGGCCTGGAGCGTGGTCGAGCGCGGCGGCGACAACGGCGGCGCCATGCTGATCTTCGCCAGCGGCGGCGGGCCGGCGCTCCTGACCGACGAACTCACCCCATATCCGACCAGCTCGGGGGCGTGGTGGATCGACGCCCACGACGAGAGCCAGGTCGCCGTGGCCGCGACGATGAACGACTCGCGCGCCTTCCACGTCCAGGTCGAGCTCGCCGACGGACGCATCCTGGTCGCCGGCGGCGTCCAGGGGCCCTACGGCAACGCCCAGAACGGTTACTTCACCAAGGTGCTGCGCAGCGTCGAGATCTACGATCCGGTCGCCGACGCCTGGACCACGGTGGCTCCGATGCTCAAGTACCGCGCCGGGGCCAACGCCACGCTGTTGCCCGACGGACGGGTCATCGTCGCCGGCGGAACCGAAGGCAACTCGGCCAACGAGATCCGCGCTGTGGACGACCTCCTCGGGACTGCGCTCAAGAGCACCGAGATCTACGACCCCGCCACCGACACCTGGGTGTTCGGGCCGACCATGCCCGAGTTCAAGGCCGGCGCGATGGCGGCGACCCTGAACGACGGGCGCTGGCTGGTCGCCGGCGGCATCACCCACACCCTGCTGTTCGGCATCCCCATCCCGGACTTCTCGGACAACGTCTCCATCCTCGACCCGACCACGATGACCTGGTTCAACGGCGGAGCCAAGCTCAAGGCCAAGCGCGCCCTCGGCGGCATCACCGTGCTGCCAGGCGGGTCCGTGTACATCGCCGGCGGCGCCGGGGGCGACATCTTCAACGTCGGCCCCATCGCCAAGACCGAGCGCTACAACCCGGTGACCAACGTCAGCGTCGCCGAGCAGAACCTCACCGTGGCCGTCGCCTTCCCCGCCAACGTCACGATGCCGGACGGCTCCGTCCTGGTGGTCGGCGGCGCCAAGGGCGACCTGAACGATCCGATCCCGGTCGCCAACGTGTGGCGTTTCGAGCCGGGCGTCGGCGTGAGCTCGCTCGCGAGCATGCCCGAGACCCACGCTGGCGGCGTGGTGGAGCTGCTCGAGGACGGCACCGTCCTCGTGGCCGGCGGCGAGTCCGACCTCGGCACCGCCGTGGCGACCTCGATCAGCTACACGCAGTGAGCGCCCCTCGGGGCCGTCGGCTTCACCACGCGATGGTGCAGCCGACGGCCACCGACCACAGCCACTGCCGGTAGCGGTCGTAGGAGAAGTCCGAGATCAGGTCGTTGGCCCCGGCCTGGAAGCGGTCCGGCGGCGACACCACGAGGGCGAAGTGCCAGTCGGCGCGGCCCGCCGGCACGCCCCACAGGCTGGCGCCGAGGGCGAGGTGCCACGAGTTGAAGGGCATCGCCGCACCGAGCGGGGTGCCGCGGACCGGCTGGCGCTGCCATCCGATGCCGCCGCGCAGCGTCCACAGGTCGCCGAAGTCCTGCTCCAGGCCCGTGGACAGGGCCCACGAGTCACGCCAGTCGAGGCCGAGGTCCACGGTGGTGGAACCGTCGCCGCCCAGGAAGGTGACGAACTCGGGGTTGGACGGGTTGGTGAGCTCGGCGACCCACCCCGAGAAGCTGGACGACCAGTCGCTCCAGAAGGCGCCGAAGTGGAGGCGGCGTCCGCCGTCCAGGAGGTGGGAGACCCCGAGGCCGAGCTGCTGCGGCATGCGCACGCCGGAGATGCGCATGTCGTAGCCGCTGGTCGGATCGGCGAGCAGTTCCGAGCCGACGATGTCCTCGATGCCGTCCACGAAGGCGCCGAGGTCGGCGCCCATGTCCACCGCGACGCGGCCGGTCAGGTCCGCGGCCGACGACGGCGGCCGGTACCAGAAGCCGACCCGGGTCCGCGGGTCGGGCCGCCAACCGACGCCAAAGCGGAGCAGCGCCATCGGGTCGCTGCCGTGGTCGAGGTCGCCCGAGAAGTCCACCTGGAAGGAGTCCACGCCGCGTTCCGAACCGAGCTGCTGGATCAACTCGCCCCAGCCGATGGCGCCGAAGATGGGCTGCAGGCCCTCGTCGATGACCCCCTGCAACACGTCGAGCTGGAGTTCGGTGGCCGACTGCATGTCCACCGTGGTCTGGCGCAGCGCGAGCCCGGCGCCGAAGGTCCACTGCGAGCCCGCGCGCCACGCCACCGAGGGTTCGACGGAGAACTGGAGGAGCCGCCAACGGTCACGGACGTCGTAGGGCGCGGGGCCGCCGGTGCCGTCCGGATTCACGGTCACGATGTCGAGATAGGTGCGCCGGATCACGTCGCTCTCGCCGCCGGCGCTCGGCCACACCGCGAGTCCGACCACCACTCCGTCGCCGAGGTCGTGGGCGTAGCCGAGGAAGGGCGCCAACGCCGCCGGGGTGTCGGGGTCGAGCTCGGCGCCGCCGTGCGTGGCGATGGTGAGGTCGTTGGCGAGCTCGCGAAGCGCCAGGGAGAGGCGGTCCCGCCCGCGCGCGGCGCGGCGACGGGTGAAGGCGTCGTCGGGACCGGAGAACATCCACGGCAGGACGGCGGGGTTGCGCGACGCGTCCAGCGGGTCGGTGGAAGCCGGAACGCCGGCGCCGGCCAGGCCTGCGGTCTCCGGCGAGACGCCGGTGATCTCGCCGCCGAGCTGCGGCGGGAGGAGGAGTGCCAGGGCGAGGGAGAGCACGAAGCGGAACGGTCGGTCGTCAGTCGGGAAGGGGACGTTCGCGGCGCAAGACCTCGAGCAGGGTGCGGAAGTCTTCGGGCGGGTCGGCGACGAAGCGGCGGCGCCCGCCCTCCACCGGGTGCTCGAAGGTGAGCGCGGCGGCGTGGAGGAAGGTGCGCGCCGGCGCCGCGGCGGCGGCCGGCAGCATGCCGGGGCCGAAGTTGCGCGCCCGGTACAGGGGGTCGCCGACCAGCGGCAGGTCCACCGCCGCGAGGTGGGCGCGGATCTGGTGGCGGCGCCCCGTCTGCGGCAGCACCCGCAGCAGGCTGAAACCGTCGAACTCCTCGGCGACCTCCCAGTAGGTCAGGGCATCACGGCTGCCGGCCTCGCCGGAACGGGTGGTGCGCTGCCGATTGGGCCGGCGTGGGTCGGGCGCCAGCCGCAGGTCCACCCAGTCACTGCGGAAGCGCGGGCGCCCGTAGCACAGGGCGAGGTACTCCTTCTCCACGGAGCGCTCGGCGAACTGGGCCATCAGGTCCTCGAAGGCGGCCTTGTCGCGGGCGACCACGCAGACGCCGCTGGTGTCGCGATCGAGACGATGGACGATGCCGGGGCGCTCGGCGCCCTGCGCGATGGGCAGGCCCGGGCCCCACCGCGCCGTCAGCCAGTGGGCGACGCTGGCCTGGGGGTCGCCGGGCGAATTGCCGTGCATCGGCAGTCCGCTCGGCTTGTCGAGCACCGCCAGCGCCGCGTCCTCGTGGAGGACGCGCGGAGCCAGAGGGGAGCCGTCGGCCGGCACCTCGGGGCGCGGCGGCCGCAACTCCAGCCGCCATCCCTGTTCCACCGGGCGGCCGGGGTCGACCACCACCTCGCCCTCGACCAGGAGGCGGCCCTCGCGGATCCAGCGTTGCAAACGGGTCCGCGAGTAGTCCGGCCCCAACAACGCCACCGCGACGCGGTCGAGCCGCTTGCCGTGGAACGCGTGGGGGACGCGGGCCGTGCGCTGGGAATCCACCATCGGGGGGCCGGTGTGACCGTAGGCAGGGCAGAGCATAGACGAGGCCGGAAGCGGCGTTCGGACTCCACTTGGGGCCGACGGATCGCCCGCTAGACTGTCCGGCTCCCGCTGCTCCCGGACCCCCTGTGCAGATGAGCCCGAACCGAACCGTCCCCGCGACCGCCTGGGTCGCCCTCCTCGCCTCCGTCGTCCTCGGCGCCCCGACCCCGGCCCAGCAGTCCTCCTCCTGGGACCTCTCCGGCATGGTCGAGATCCCCGCGGGACGCACCGTGATCGGCACCGACCCCAAGCGCGCCAAGGAGTTGATCGCCGAGCGACCGGAAGGGCACCCCGACCGGCTCATCCTCGGCGGTGAGGTGCCGCGCAGCGAGGTCCGGGTGGAGCGCTTCCTGATGGCGCCGACGCCGGTGACCAACGAGATGTACCTGCAGTACGTCCTCGCGTCGGGCGTGCGGCCGCCGGCGACCTGGGCGGTCATCCCCAACGACCTGCGGCTGCAGATCATCCAGGAGGGCAAGGAACGGCACGGCCCGGCCTGGAAGTTCGACGAGACCGCCCAGTACCAGTGGTGGGCGGAGCACTGGCAGGACGAGGGTCGGGAGTGGAAGATGCCGCCCGAGCGCGCCCTGGAGCCGGTGGTGTTCGTGAGCTGGGACGACGCCGTGGCCTACTGCACCTGGGCCGGCCTGCGGCTCCCCACCGAGTTCGAATGGGTGCGCGCGGCCCGCAACGACCACGACTGGGACTTCCCCTTCGGCCCCGAGTTCGAGCGCGGCCGGGTCGCCTGCGCCTACACCCAGCCGACCTCGCTGGCCTTCAAGCGAACGCCGGTCGCGGTGTTCCCGGACAACGCCTCGCCCTACGGCATCCTCGACATGGTCGGCGAGGTCTGGGAGTGGACCAGCTCGCGCTACGAACCCCTGCCCGGGTTCGAATCGTTCAAGGTCGGCAAGGAGCGCATCCTGCCGAACTGGGATCCGTCGCGTCGCGTGCTCAAGGGCGGCTGCTGCCTGCTCGAACCCCTGTTCCAACGCATCGACGTCCGCCTCGGGGTGGACCCCGCGGCCGCACTGCCCATCATCGGCTTCCGCGTGGCCTCCTCGGGCGTGCCCGCCCGCGACGGCGCCTTCCTGCGGGCGGTCCGGGTCCGCAGCTCGGTCCTCGGCGGCACGCCCGAGCGCGAGCTCGAGCCGCAGCGGGTGCTCGGCATCGAGAAACGGAGCTGGCCCGACATGGCGGCCATCGAAGCGGCGCGCGAGGACCCGCCGAAGCCGATGCCCAAGCCGCAGCTGCCGCCGACCTACCGCGTCTTCGGGGCCTGCGACGTGGTCTCCTTCGTGCCGCGGCGCGACCCGCTGGAGGACCACAACCACACCCTGGTGGACAAGGTCGCGCGCGAGGTCAAGCGCGAGCACCAGTTCCTGCCGCTCGGCGTGCTCGCCTCCTCCGTGCCGCTGGCCGAACCCGGCCTCCCCGCCGGAGAGTGGGTCGCGGTGTGGATGCCGTCGTACAAGGCCAAGGACCTGCTCGAGATCGGCGCCCTCCTCCCCGACGGGGACATGCCGGACGAGCGCCCCGAACCCGAGGCCAAGGCCAGCGTGGACGTGAGCGAGGTGGTGATCCGCCCCCTCAACGAGCACATCCTGCTGGTGGACCACGACGGCAAGGCGGTCGCCGCTCTGCAGCTCGACCAGGAC
>JALUVI010000216.1 GCA_027020785.1 Planctomycetota bacterium
CCAACGCCGGCTCCGATGCCGGAGGAGGAAGACGATGACCCCGGTCCTCCTCGCCTGTTGCCTGGCCGCGGCGCTCCAGGTCGGCGATGCGCCGCCGCCGCGCGACGTCCCCTCGGGCGGGCCGCCCGCGGCCGATGCGCCGCAGCGTCCGGGGCCGGACGCCGACCCCGCCGAGCGCGAGGAGTTCCGCCGCTGGTGGCAGGGCCTCGACGAGGAGCAGCGCCGGCGCTACCTCGAGCGGTGGCGGCGCTTCCGCGAGCTGGACGAGCCGAACCGCGAGGAGCTGGAGCGCCGCTGGCAGGCGCTGCGGCGCGAGCGCGAACGGATGTTGCGGTCGCTGTCGGACGAGGAGCGCCGTGCGCTGCGGTCCTTGCCTCCGGAGGAGCGGCAGCGTCGCGTGGACGAGCTCACCCGCGCCTGGATCGCGCGCCGGGGCGCGGACCTCCCCCCCGGCGAGGGGCCGCCGTCCGAGGGGCGTCCACCGCGCGACCTGGGGGAGCGGCTGGAGCGCGGGCGGAACTGGGCCGAGCCGCGGCGTCGTGAGGCCCTGCTGCGTCAGGCCCGGCGCTGGGTCCAGGAAGGTTGGCTCGGGCCGCGCTCCCTGGAGTGGATGCACGAGGCGCCGCTTCCCGAGCTCGAGAACGCGCTCGCCGAGGTCGCCCGCTGGCGCTTCCTGGGGCGGGCGGCCCGTTCGGGGTTCTGGGAGCGGCGCGGCATCGGCGAGGAGGAGCGTCGTCGCCTGCTCGAGCTCCCCGCCCCCGAGTTCTTCCGCCGGCTGGAGTTGCGCGCGCCCGGCAGCCTGCCGCCGGGGCTCGGGGAGCGCCCCTCCGACGGCGGTCGCCGCGAGGGGCGGCCGGAGCGGCCCGAGCGCCGCGGCCCCGCCGGGGGGAGGGACGTCCGGCCCCCTCGGGAGCCGCGGGACGGGCGCGCCCGCGACCTCCGGCCGCCTCGGGAGGGGCCGCGGGGGCGGCGCGACGGGGAGGGGCGTGGGCCGATGGAGCGTCGGCGGGCCGTGGCCGAGCCCCGCTGAAGGAAGTCGGATCGTGTGACCGCGGAGAAAAGGAGTCCACGGGTCCTTCGCTTTACGGTGTTCATGGGGTAAGGTTGGGCTCCCCCCGATGGACACGCCCGCTGCCCCCACCCCCTCCCCCCGTCCCGACCCCCAGGGCGCCGACCACGCCACCTTGCAGGGTGCGACGTCGCTGTTCCGCTTCCGGCCCCAGCGACTCACCCGGGAGGACCTCGGCGACGACCTGCGCTGCCGCCTGGTGGTGGACGGTTCCGAGCCGACCTCCTATCCGGTGGTGGACGTCTCGCGATGGGGGCTGGCCTTCCGTCCCGAAGGCGACGTCCGGTTGATCCCGGGCCAGGACCTCGACGAGTTCGAACTCCTCCACCGGGACGACGTGGTGTGGCGGGGCACCGCCCAGGTCGTCCGCCAGGAGGACGGCAGCGATCCGCGGGTCGGCGTCAAGCTGACCTCTGCGCCGGTGGACCTGGAAGCGCTCCTGGTCCGTGAGACCGTGGTCGAGCACCGGTTGAGCGGGCTGATCGAGGGGCACGAGCGCACCCTCGAACTCCTGCCGCAACGCTGGATCGCCGAGGTCGGCCTGTTGCAGCAGGCCCTGCATCGCGTGAAGGAGGCGGTCCAGGAGGCCGAGGTCGCCGTCGGCGAGGACGGCTGGTGGCACGACGAGGAACGCTGCGAGGCGGTCGTCGAAGCCATCTACCGGCGCTGGGAGCCGACCTTCCGCACCCACTGCCTGAAGCTGGAACGGATGTCGGCCGGCTTCACCCCGGAGCAGGTCCAGCTCGGGCACGGCTTCGCCCAGCGCGCCCTGATGCCCATCCTGATGGACTGCCCGATGCACCGGCGCGCCTACGAGAAACCGCTCGGCTACGCCGGCGACTACCGACTCATGGAGCTGATCCAGGAGCCGGGGCTGGAAGGCGACACCTTCTTCGGCCGCTTCCTCCACCACGTTGGCCGCTCCTACACGCTGGCCGAGACGGTGCGGCAGCGGAGCTACCTCGCCACGGCGGCGGTGCGCAAGGCCCTGCGCAAGGACGGGCCGGTGCGGATCGCGAGCATGGCCTGCGGCCCGGCGGTCGAGCTGCGCCGCGCCTTCCAGGAGCACGGGCGCCTGCAGCATCCGGTGGACCTGGTGTTGATCGACCAGGACGAGCAGGCGTTGGCGACGGCGCACCGCGAGATGCAGCGGGTCCTGACCAGGCGCGACGACGCCGATCTCGTCACCCTGCACTGTCTGCACTTCTCCATCCGGCAGATCGTGCTGCCCAAGCGCGGCGCCGAGCAGGAGCTGGTGGACGAGGTCCTGCACGACTTCGACCTGGTCTACTCGATGGGGCTCTACGACTACATCCTGCAGCCGCTCGCCCAGCGCGTGACGGCCGCGCTGTGGAAGACCCTCGGCCCAGGCGGCCGGCTCTTCATCGGGAACCTCAAGCGGGTCGCCGACAGCTCCTGGATGATGGAGTACGGCACCGAGTGGAACCTGATCTACCGCAACGACCCGGAGATGCGCGACCTCGGCGCGCGCCTCGACCCGCCGGCGCCGAAGATCACGATTCGTCGCGACGCGACCCGTCGTTGTCTGTTCTTCGACGCGACGAAGCCGTCGCCGTGATGGCTTGAGGCGTGACGTCGCCCGTGGCCTTCCCCAGCGGGAAGGTCAGGGTGAAGCTGGCGCCGCCGTCCTCGCCGCGCGCTTCCACGGAGACCTTGCCGTGGTGCGCCGACACCAGGTTCTTGACGATCATCAGGCCGAGGCCGGTGCCGTTGGCCTTGCCGGCGGTGGCGAAGGCCTCGAACAGGCGGTCGGCGACCTCGTCGGGGATGCCCGGTCCGTTGTCGGAGACCGTGATCCGCACCTCGCGGGCGTCGGCGGCGACGATCAGACGGATGCGCTTGTCGTCCTGGTCGGCGTCGCCCTGCTGGAGCAGCGCGTCGCGTGAGTTGTTGACGAGGTTCTCGAGCACGCGCTGCATGCGCATCCGGTCCATGGCCAGCGTGGCCTCGGGGTCGCCGTGGCGCTTGACCTCGAGTTCGATGCCGACCGCCTCGAGAGCGGGCCGCAGGTCGTCGGCGCACTCGGTCACGAAGTCGGGCACGTTCGTCGGCTCGCAGGCCAGCTTGAGGTCGTGGCCGCGCACGAACTCGAGCAGTTCCTGGACCATCTCCTCGATGCGGTGGATGACGCGCTCGATGGTGGCGATCTCGCCCTCGGCCTTGTCGGTCTTGCCGGCGGCCAGCACCATGCGCAGGATCTCGAGACGTCCGAGGGCCGCGGTCAGCGGGCTGCGCAGGTCGTGGGCGATGGTGCCGGTCATCTGGCCGACCGCCATCAGGCGGCTGTCGCGCTCGACCAGGGCGCGCTCGGCGCCGAGCAGCCGCAGCTGGGCGTCGATGCGGGCCATCAGCTCCTCGAGCTTGAACGGCTTGTTGACGTAGTCCACCGCGCCCAGGGTCAGGCCCTTGACCACCGATTCGCTGCCGGTCCGGGCGGTCAGGAAGATGATGGGGGTGCCGGCGAAGGTCTTGTCCTTGCGCAGGGCCTCGACCATCTCGAAGCCGTCCATCTCCGGCATCATCACGTCCGACACGATGAGGTCGGGGCGGATGCGGCGCGCCTTCTCGAGGCCGAGTCGGCCGTTGGCGGCGGTCTCGACGCGGTAGCGCTTGGCCAGCGACGACGAGACGAAGGCGCGCATGTCGGGGTTGTCCTCGACCACCAGGAGCAGGGGCGCGTCGTCCGGAGCCTGCTGCGTGGTGGGGCGCTCGTCCTCCAGGCTGGGGCGCGCCAGGTCGGCGAACTCGGTGGCGCCGGAGGCGCGGTGGCGCGTGACCTTGGCCGCAGCGGCGGCCTCGCCCGAGTCGGTCGGCGCCCCGCCGTCGGGGGCCGCCGCCGCGTCCGGCTCGGCCTGCGGCCGCGTCGCCGGCGCGACCCCGGCTTCCTCGAGCATGGCGGCCTCGGGCATCGGCACCTCGACGCGGAAGGTCGTGCCCTCCCCGTAGGTCGAGCGCACCGACATGGTGCCGCCGTGGAGCTCGACGAACTCCTTGGACAGGGCCAGGCCGAGCCCGGTGCCCTGGACCTTGCCGTTCTTGCCGCCGTCCACCTGGTGGAAGCGCTCGAAGACCTTGTCCACGTCCTTCTCGGGGATGCCGCAGCCGGTGTCCTCGACCTCGAACCAGGCGGTGCTGCCCTCGACGCCGCCGCGCACGGTGATGCGCCCGCCGTCGGGGGTGAACTTCATCGCGTTGGACAGCAGGTTGGAGGCGACCGTCTCGAGCTTCTCCTGGTCGAAGGCGAAGGACGGGATGGTTTCGAGCCCCTCGACGACGAGGTCGATCTCGCGCTGCGTGGCGTAGGGCCTGGCTGCTTCGGCGAGGCGGCGGACCATGCCGCCGAGGTCGCCGATCTCGGCCGAGATCTCCATTCGCCCGGCCTCGATCTTCGAGAAGTTCAGGATCAGGTTGACCTGGCGCAGCAGGCGGTGCGCGTTCGTGTTCATCGCCTGCAGCAGCGCTCGCTCCTCGTCCGAGCCCCGGTGTTCGCGCAACAGCTCGTCGAGCGGCCCGAGGATGAGCATCAGCGGCGTGCGCAGTTCGTGGCTGACGTTGGCGAAGAAGCTGGTCTTGGCCTCGTCCAGCGACTTCAGCTCTTCGTTGGCCTCGGCCAGCTGCATGCGCATCTCGAGGCTGTGGCGGCGCCAGCGCTCACCGGCGGCGGCGGCCCAGGTGGTGAGGATTCCGGTCCCGATCAGGAAGAACAACGGCGGCGCCGCGAGGAACAGGTCCTGGCTCGGGTGCAGGAGCAGGTTCAGGAACAGATAGGTGACGACGGTCAGCGCCGAATACAACGCGGTGATGCGGGCGCCCCACGGGAAGTACAGGCCGACCAGGAACAGCGCCAGCATGTTGCCGACGAAGTAGACGTTGTCGAAGCCGGTCCACAACGCCGTCATCAGGCTGATGCCGAAGGTGCCGGCGTACATGATCGCCACCGAGATGCCGCGCACGTGGCGCAGGCCGAACTCGGTCTGGATCAACGCCAGGGTGGCGGCTGACAGCGCGGCGACGCCGAGACGGACCGCGAGGAACTCGCGCCACAGCGAGGGGACCCAGGCGTAGTCCAGGACCCCGAACAGCAGGTAGAGCACCAGGCCCACCGTCAGCCCGAGGCGGAGCCGGGCGACCAGGAGCTCGTTCGTCTCCCGCGCGAAGGCCTCGTCGAAGCCCTCGGGGAGGTCGTCCGGGTGGCGGGGGGTGGAGGTGGAAGCCCTCATGCTCGGTGGCCGCGGCCGCGGCCCACTCGTGGTCCATCGGCCGCCGACCCGGGGGTGCTTGAGCGGGAAAGCCGGAAAACTCGGCGCGCGGGAGGGTTGGAACGCCCGCCCGGGTTCCGCTACCCTGGCCGGCGCAGGCCCGAGACCCGCCCACCATGCCCCGCATCCTGGTCACCGACGACGACCCCGAGCTCCGCAGCATGCTCCAGACCCTGCTGGAGCTCCAGGGCTACGACGTCGAAGTGGCCGAGGACGGCTGGGTCGGCTCGAAGAAGCTCCGCGAGGAGTCCTTCGACCTCCTCATCACCGACATCGTGATGCCCAACCAGGAGGGGCTCGAGAGCATCATCCAGGCCCGCCGCAAGTACCCGGACCTGAAGATCATCGCCATGAGCGGGGCCGGCAAGACCTCGACCGAGGTCTACCTGCGGGTCGCCGAGAACGTGGGCGCCGACGCCGTCTACCAGAAGCCCTTCGACCCGAAGGTGCTCCTGGAGAAGGTCCAGGAGCTGGTCGGACCGGCTTGATATAAGCGTTTTCGCTTATATCCAGCCCCTGCGGCGCCGTGGGGGCGGCCTAGGCCTCCTGTTCCCGCAGCGCCTCGTCCACGCGCGCCAGGACGGCCGTCTCCCGCCGCTCGGCCTCCTCCTCGAGCGCGGCGGCCTCGCGGCGGATGGCCTCGGCGCGGCCCTCGTCGGTGAGCTGGGGCAGGTTGATGCGCACGTTCAGTCCGGCGGCGCGGACCGCCGCGCGGGCGCAGAGCGCCGCCACCCCGGCGTCGGAGACGCTGGCCGGCAGACCCTTCTCGGCCATCTCGGCGGCCACGTCCATCGAGGCCAGGGCCTCGCGCATCACCGACAGCGGCACCTCCACCGCGGCGAGGACCGCGGCCTGCACCGCCTCTTCCTTCGCCGCCTTCTCCGCGTCGCCGCTCTCGGGGAGGCGCCACGCCGCCATCAGGGCGTCGAAGGCGTCGGTGTCGGCGTCCACCAGGGCGAGGAGCCGGTCGTGGTGGGCCTTGCCGCGCTCGGCGACCTCCGAGAACTCCTCCCAGCGCTCGTCCCAGCCGCGCTTGTGGCTGGACAGGTTGGCGACCATGGCGCCGAGGGCTGCGCCGAGCGCGCCGACCGCCGCCGCCACCGAGCCGCCGCCGGGCGCCGGCGACTCGCTGGCCGTCTCCTCGACGAAGCCGCGGAGCGTCCGGTCCACCAGGCGCTTGCGCGGGTTCCGCGCCTCGAGGGCGTACTCGACGATCTTCTTCTCGGGTTCGAACGGGGCCAGCTCGTCCAGCCCCATCGAGCGCACCGCGATCTTGACCAGCTCGCGGTCGGAGACGCCGGTGGAGCGCTTCTGCTTGCGCAGGAAGTAGCGTCCGGCGTCGAGCATCGCCCGCAGCGGCACCAGGCCGACCAGCTCGCTGCCGGTGACCCGCACCCCGCGGTCGCGGGCGCGCTCGCAGGTCTCGTCGAAGGCGACGTGGATGGGGGTGGTCGAGAGGTCGGTCAGGTTCATGCTGACCTGGCAGATGCCGTACTCCTCGATGTACCAGCCGATGGCCTTGACCGCCTTCAGCGAGCCCGGCTTCCACACCGGGTTGCCCTCTTCGTCACGCACGATGGGACCGGTCAGCGGGTCGCCCTCGCGCAGGATGCGCCCCTTCTCACGCACGTCGAAGGCGATGGCGTTGGCGCGCCGCGTGGACGTGGTGTTCAGGTTCACGTTGAACGCGGCCAGGAAGTCGCGGGCGCCGACCGCGGTCGCCCCGGAGCGGGGCTGGAACTCGGCGGGGCCGAAGTCGGGGCGCCACTCCGGGTCCTTCAGGCGCTCCGGCAGCGCCTCGTACTCGCCCTGCCGCACCACGGCGAGGTTGCGGCGCTCCGGCCGCGTCGCGGCGTGCTCGTAGAGGTAGACGGTCAGCCCGACCTCCTCGCCGAGCCGCCGCCCGAGCTCGCGGGCGTACTCGACCGTCTCCTCCATGGTGATGCCCGACACCGGCACCAACGGACACACGTCGAGCGCCCCGAAGCGGGGATGTTCGCCCTGGTGCGTGGTCATGTCGATGAGCTCGGCGGCCTTGCGCGCCAGCCGCACCGCGGCCTCGACCACGGCCTCGGGCGGGCCGGCGAAGGTGATGACGGTGCGGTTGGTCGCGGCCCCCGGCTCGACGTCGAGCAGGGCGACGCCGTCCACCGTCTCGACCTGGTCGGCGATGGCGCGGATGACCGCTTCGTCGCGTCCCTCCGAGACGTTGGGAACGCACTCGACGATGGGCGTCGTGCTCATTCCCCGAACAGGCGGCGGTGGATGCGGGCGTCGAAGGCGGCCTGGTCCTTGGCGAAGGCCTGCAGCCCGGCCAGCGTGAACAGTCCGTCCCAGGCGCAGCGCCCGGCGAGCACGTCGTCGCGCCAGCGCTCGCGCTTCGGCGCCTTGCCGTCGGCGGCGAGGGTCGCGAGCCCTGCGTCGTCGAGGGGCGGGAACACGCCGAGGAACCCGGCGTCGTCGAGGCGGGCGACGATCTCGTCGGGCGTCAGCCGGTGGAGCGGCAGCTCGCCCAGCGTGTCGCACACCGCGGCGAACTCGGCGGGCACCTCCCACAGGGCCGTCAGGCCCTCGCGCTCGGGGTCCACGCCCTCGGCCCAGGTCGGGGCGAGCTCGTCGCACACGTGGTCGCGCACGTCGAGGCGGTCGCATTCGAGGAGGAACTGCTCGGCCGCGGCTACGGGGACGGTGTGGACGTCCACCCCGGCCAGGGACGCGACCTGGTGCCCGGCCCGCATGCTGGCCGCGATCTGGCGGGTCGGGTAGCCGCGCTCCTCGCGCAGCGCGCGGACCACCAGCTGCGAGGCCAGCGTCGCCTTCTCGCCGACCAGCTCGCCGTCGCCGAGGCCCTCGTCGGCGACCCACGCGTTGAGGCGGCCGAGGAAGACGTTGACCCAACCGGGTCGGGCCACGCAGGCGGCGAGGTAGTTCTGCCGCGCCGAGAACCCGAGCGTGAAGTTGACCGGGATGCCCTCTTCGTGCAGGCGGCGCGCGGCGACCAGCCCGGCCGGGGTGTTCGGCACCTTGACCACGAAGTCGGGGCACAGAGCGGCGTAGCGGCGGCCGTAGGCGACCGAAGCCTCGACGTCGTGGGCCAGGTCGGTGTGGAGCTCCACCGAGACCTTCACCCCGAAGCGGCGGACCAGGCGCAGCCCGTGGCGTGCGTTCAGCGCGAAGGCGACCTCGAGCAGCAACCCCTTCTCGTCGAGGTCGGGGCGGTCCTCCCGCGCCGCCGCCGCCGCCCGTGGCACCCACTCGTCGTAGATGCCCTTCTGGACCTCGGCGTTCAGCAGGGTGTTGTTCGTGGTCAGGGCGCGGAAGTTGCCGTCCCAGACGCGGGTCGCCGCCTCGACGTCGCCGGTGTCGAGCCACGGCTCGGTGCCGGCGGCGGCCACGGCGTCCCAGCAGGGGTGGGTGTCGGCCTCGACGCGCGGCTCGTCGAGGTCGGCCGCGATCAGCGCGGCGAGGCGGGAATCGGCCAGCGGGGGGGCTTCGCTCATGGTCCGCACAGGATACGCCCGGGGCGTCGGCGCGCGGCCGCGCGTAGCATGGTGGGGTGACCCGCGCCCTCGTCCTCCCCGCGGTGGCGGCGGCGGAACGCCCGCGGCGGGCCCGTTGGGTGGACCTGCGCAGCCCCGCGGAGTACGCCCGCGACCACGTCCCCGGCGCGGTCTCGGCGCCGCTGCTCGACGACGCCCAGCGCGCCCTGGTCGGCACCCTCTACCACCGGGTGTCGCCGGAGGCCGCCTACGAGACCGGGCTCGCCGAGGTGGAGGGACGGCTCGCCGGGCTGCTCGCCGCGGTGACGGGCCGGGCGGTGCCCGAGGACGCGTGGCGCCCGCGCTTCCGCGAACTCGCCGTCGCCCTCCGCCGCGGCGCCGCCGCGGTCGAGCTCGAGCCGACCGTGCTCCCGAAGCAGGGTGAGGGCTGGACCGTGGTCGCCTGCTGGCGCGGCGGGCTGCGCTCACGCTCGGTGGCGGCGCTGCTCCACCTGCTCGGCGAGCGGGTCGCCGTCCTCGCCGGCGGCTACAAGGCATGGCGCCGCCACGTGCTCGAGCGGCTCGCCGCCTGGGAGCCGCCCGCCTGGGGCGGTCGTCCGAGCCCGTTCCTCGTGGTCTCCGGACCGACCGGGACCGGCAAGACCCGGGTCCTGCGCGAGCTCGAGCGGCGCGCGCCCGGCACCGTGCTCGACCTCGAGGGGCTGGCCGGACACCGCTCGTCCATCCTCGGCGCGGTCGGGCTCGAGCCGGTCAGCCAACCGGCCTTCGAGTCGGCGCTGCTCGAGCGTCTCGACGCGCTCGGCCCGCCGCCGTGGTTCGTCGAGGCCGAGAGCCGCAAGGTGGGGGACCGCATCCTGCCCGAGCCGCTGTGGCGGGCGATGCGCTCCGGCGTCGTCGCCGCGTTGGAGGCCGAGCCGGCGACCCGCGTGGCCGTCCTGCTCGACGACTACCTGGGCAGGGAGAGCAACCGCGACCAGCTCGCCGAGCGCCTGCCGTTCCTCGAGCGGCGGCTCGGCGCTCGCTGGGCGGGGCGGCTGGTCGGGCTCCTGCGCGCGGGACGCGAGGCCGAGCTCGCCGAGCTCCTGCTGGAGCGCTACTACGACCCGCTCTACCGCCACAGCGGCGCCGACCTCCGGCCGAGCGCGACCTTCCGGGTCGAGGAGGACGACCTGGCGGGGCGGTTGCTGGCGTGGCGTGAGGGCCTCGTCGCCGCCGCCGCCTCGGGCCCGCCCTCCGCCGCCATCGGGTAGAATCGGGGCCCGAAGCCGGGGCGGCCAGCCCCCGGACTCGGCCCCCCTTCCATGTGCGGCTTCATCGGCATCGCAGGCCTCCCCGGGCGTGACATCGCCCCCGAGCTCTACGAAGGGCTCATCGCGCTCCAGCACCGCGGCCAGGACGCGGCCGGCATCTTGAGCTTCGACGGCGCCTTCCACCTGCGCAAGGGCGAGGGCATGGTCCGCGACATCTTCTCCGCCGCCGACATGGCGCGGCTGAAGGGCAATCTCGCGGTCGGCCACGTGCGCTATCCGACGGTCGGCGGCGGCGGCTCGCAGGACGCCCAGCCGTTCTACATCAACTATCCGTTCGGGGTGGGGATGGCCCACAACGGCAACCTCACCAACTTCGTGGACCTCAAGGAGGCGCAGTTCCCGAAGGAGAACATCTGCCTCGAGAGCTCGTGCGACGTCGAGGCCATCCTCTACGCCTTCGCGATGGGGCTGCAGCGCACCCTGCGCAAGGACCCGCTGGAGCACCGCATCCGCACCGCGGTCGAGAACGTGTTCGAGCGCGTCAAGGGGGCCTACTCCGTGGGCGGCGTGCTCGCCGAGGGCGTGCTGTTCGGCTTCCGCGACCCCTCGGGGATCAAGCCCTGCATCGTCGGGCGCCGCGTCACCGAGGAAGGCGAGGAGTGGGCGGTCGCCTCCGAGTCGGTGGCCTTCGACGTGCTCGGCTTCGAGAAGGTGCGCGACCTCGAGAACGGCGAGGCCTTCTTCGTCGTCCCCGGCCAGGAGCCGCGTTTCGTCCGCGTCGCCGAGGGGCCGCACACCCCGTGCATCTTCGAGCTGGTGTACTTCGCGCGGCCCGACTCGTTCCTCGACGGCATCAGCGTGTACAAGGCGCGGCAGCGCTTCGGCGAGGCCCTGGCGCGGCAGTGGCGCGACGAGGGGGCGCCGACCCCGGACGTGGTCATCCCGATTCCCGACAGCGCCCGCGACGCCGCGCTGTCCATGGCGTTGGAGCTCGGCGTGCCCTACCGCGAGGGGTTCATCAAGAACCGCTACGTCGGGCGCACCTTCATCATGCCGAACCAGGCGGCGCGGCAGGACTCCATCCGGCGCAAGCTGAACCCGATCCCCATCGAGTTCGAGGGGCGACGGGTGCTGCTCGTGGACGACTCCATCGTGCGCGGCAACACCTCGCGCAAGATCGTCGAGACCGCGCGCCGCGCCGGAGCCAAGGAGATCTACTTCGCCTCCACCTCGCCGCCGTTGATCTCGCCGTGCCCCTACGGCATCGACATGGCGACCCGCGAGGACTTCGTCGCCCGCGGCCGCACGGTCGAGGAGGTGCGCGAACTGATCGGCGCCGACTACCTGACCTACCTCGAGCTCGACCGCATGGTCGAGGCCGCCCAGGCCCCGAACGGCGAGGTGGAAGGGTTCTGTACGGGCTGCTTCACCGGCCGCTATCCCACCGAGGACGCCGCCGCCAGCCTCGACGTCATCGCCGCCGAGCGCGCCGCGATGCGGGTCTAGCGTTCGGGGCGCGTCCGGGTTCCGTTCGGAGGCGGCTGCGCCAAAAAGGAGGAAGGTGTCGGTCAAGCCCGGTTCCGCCGCGGCCGATGCCGGGGGATGGTGTCCGTCGGTCCCATGGTGGGATCCGGGCGCTGCTCCTGACATGAAGACCGTCTCCGCTCGCAACCGATCCCGCCAGGCGGGCTTCTCGTGGACCGTCCCGGCCGTCGTGCTGGCCCTGATCGGCGTGGTCGCCACCTTCGGCTTGCCGCGGTACCGCACCATGCAGGAACGCGGCAAGGCGGGCGAGGCCTTCGCCTACCTCGAGAAGGTCCAGCAGGCTCAAGAAGCCCATCACGCCGCGAACGGCCGCTACGCCTGGAATCTCGACGACCTGGAGGGTGGAGTCGGGGTTCCCGAGCACTTCTGGGTGTCCGGTCCCTACAGCTCGGACTGGACCACGGACTGGATCATGACCCTGACGCGCAACGGTCCGGCGCGGGGGAACGGGCGTTACACGGTGGTTTGGACCCAGGAAGGGTTCGATGCCGTGCGTTCGACCATTCCCGAGGCGCTGGCCCCCGGCCGCTGATTCGGAAGCCGTCCCCGCCTGGGGCCGGCGGAGCGAAAAATTCCCGCTCCGGCCTCAAGGCGGGCTTCACTCCCGGCCGATGCAAGGCCGAGCCCGTCGCCCCCGGCGGGCCTCACCATCGGCAACCGCCCTACAAGAAACCCAACCCAACGACATGCAAATCAACCAGAACCGCTCCCGCAAGGCCGGCTTCTCGCTGGTGGAACTGACCATCGTGGTCGTGATCCTCGGCGTGCTCGCCACCTTCGCGGTCCCCCGCTTCATGGCCTCCGTCGAGCGGAGCAAGGCCGCCGAGGCGTTCAACTACCTCACCCAGATCCAGACCGCCCAGCAGACCTACAACGCTCGGACCGGTCGCTACGCGTCCAAGGTGAAGGATCTGGACGTCACCCTCCAGGCTCCGAAGTACTTCAAGGTCTCCGGGCCGACGAGCTCCAACTGGGAGAAGAACTGGAAGATGACCCTGACCCGCAACGGTTCCAGCTCGGGGTACGGCAAGTACACGGTGATCTGGACGCAGGACGGTTTCGACTCCCGGAAGTCGAGCATTCCGAGGGACCTCCGCCCGACCAACTGATCGTCGGCGAACCTGCGACGAGGCGCTCTCCGGAGCGCCTCGTCGTCTTTCGTAGGCCGCTCTCGGGTTCAGGCCGCCTGCGAACTGGACGATAGGAGGCCAGGCCATGGCACGTTTCCCTGCGTTCGCCTCGTCCCGTCGCGTCGCCGCCGTCCTGGTGGGCCACGATCGGGTCTCCCTCCGTCGCGAGGCGGGGGCGGAGGTCGAGGTCTTCCACGCCGCCGGCGAGCAGTTCGCCGAGGCGGAGCTGCAGGGCATCCTCGAGCGTGAGCAAGCCACCCTGGGGTCGCGGATCGCGGTGGCCTTCGAGCCCGAGCTGGAAGTCTTCACCACCGAGCGGCTGGCCCCCGGCGAGTCCCGCGGATCGCTCATCGAGCGGCTGCGGATGGAGCTCGGGACGGCCATCGTGGGCCGCGAGGTCGAGACTCCGCTCTCGCCCGACCGATACGGAACGGTCCTCCTGCTCCCTTCGCGGGGGGTGGGCGAAGTCCAGCGCGGCCTGCGCAGCGGCGGCAACCGCGTGGTCCGCATCGTCTCGGCGAGTCACGCTGCGTTCGACGGCCTGCTCGCCAGGAAGCGCTGTGGAAAGATCCCGGAGATCAGGGTCGCCCTGGGACGGGGTCACGGCATCGCCATGTACGCCCTGGAAGGCCGACTGGTGATGCGCCACTGCTTCCGCTTCGGCTCGTCCCCTGGATTGGCGGTAGTCGCCGCAGTCCGGCGGCTGCAAGGCATCGCGCGCGAGAGTCTCGAGGTCGAGACGGCGCCTCTCGTCCGTTTGCACCTTCCCGCCGATGCCGAGGTGGACCCGGAGGAAGTCGCCGCGGAGACCGGAGTGCCGGTCGAGGCCGCCCCGGCGGTGCTCCTGACCGCCGACTTCCTTTGCGAAGCCGTTGTCCGACACGCGTTCCACGCTCGGGAGCGGGTCGAGATCTTCGGGGAAGCACACGCCGACGCACGGAAGGCGCCGCTCAAGGCGGCTCTCGGGATGGCCCTGTCCCTCGGAGCCGTCGGGCTCTGGATCCAGGGCAAAGCGGCGCCGCTCGACGCCGAGATCGCCGCGCTCGAGAACGAGTCGTCCCCGGTGACCGCACGGTTCGGCGACGACGCTTTGGTGCTCCAGGACCTGGCCGAGCGCCTCCGTCTCGGCGCCGCAGTGACTTCGGCCTTCGTCGCCGATCGGGCATCGTGGGCGCCCATCCTCTCCGCCGTCGCAGACGACCTGCCGGAAGAGGCTCGCCTGGTGTCGGTCGCCGGCGCCTACCCGTTCCAGTTCTCCGAGGACGAAGAGGTCGTCCCCCGGGGTGGGGAGGACGGCGACAGCTACCTCGACCTCGGGCTGGTCCTGCCCATTTCCGGGGGCGCAGAGACCGAGGCCGCAGCCGTCTTCTCCGAGGCCCTGGCCGCCGATCCCGTGATCGCCGCTCGCTTCCCCGACCTGCGCGGCGCCTCCGTGGAGCGTCGTGACGACCACGACCATCCTCACGTGCGCATCGAGGTCCGCGCTCTGCCGAGGTGACCGCCATGGGAATCCAGGAAGACCTTCGAGAGCTGCCCGGGAAGCTCCGCGTCCTGCGCGAGGATGCGGCGGCGTTGCGATTGGTCGTGATCGCCCTCATGCTCGCGGTCGGCCTCATGGGCGTGGCCATGCCCTTGGACCAGGGGCTCCAGGAGCGCGCCGACGAAGTGCGACGCCTGCGGCGCCTGTGTCGGGTGTGCGACGACCTCGAGGAGAGCCTCGAGGTCCTGGACGCGGTTGGCGACCGCATCGCCGTCGCAGCGGACCCGGTCGAATGGAGCAAGTGGGCGGCCGACCTCGCTACGGCGGCGGGCCTGGTCGTGCTCCAGCAACACCCTCCGGCCGCCCAGGAGTTCGGCGAACTCAGTGTCCTGCGCATCGGAATGCGGGTGAGCGGATCCTGGACCGGGCTCATCGGTTTCCTCCGCGCGTTGGAGGGCGCGCACCGCCTGGTGCGGGTGGATCGGGTGGACATCGCGCTCGGTGAAGACGCCTTGGTGATGGACGTCGAGCTCCTCGGTCTGTGCGGAGGCGAGGAGCTCCAGACGGCCGCCTCCGCAACGCCGGCCCCGTCGCAGGGGGAGGAGGGGTGATGGACTTCCTCCGCCGCCATGCCTTCGCCGTGGCCGTCGCCGTCCTGGTCTGGTACGGCTGGTCCGCCTCGGCTTCGCCGGTCGAGGACGATTCCTCGGACCTCGAGGAAAAGGTGACCGGGCCCTCCATCATTCCCATGGGGGAGTGGGAGCCGTCGTCGCTCGAAGGCCTCGAGCCAGGGCGCGACCCCTTCCGGCTGGCGGAGGTCCTGGCGGAACGTCTGGCCGAACGGGTGCCCGACGTGCAGGGGGAGCAAGGTTCCGGGGCCGTGGCTGCTACGTCCACACCGCGCGCCGTCGAGCTCGTCCTCCAGGCGACCTATCCGGGCTTCCCGACCCCCGCGGCGACGCTCAACGGCCACGACGTCGTCGTCGGCGAAGCCGTGCCGGGGGTATCGGAATCCGCACCTCCGATCCTGATGGATGTCGTCGGGACCAGCGCCACCCTGTCCTGGCGCGGCGAGCGCATCGTCCTCGACCTGGACGGTCATCCCGAACATCGGGCGGCCGTCGCGCCGCGGCGTGGCGAAGAGGATGGTTCGGAGGCAGCTTCGGAGGGCAGCGAGAACGAGGATCAGGCATGACTTCCACTCTTCCGCGTGAGACTCCGCTCCTGGTCCGGCTCCTCCTGGAGCATGGCGACCTGGAGCCCTCGGACCTCGACCGGCTCGGGGTGCCGGTCGAAGCGCTTCCCGCCCTTCCGGTGAACGAGCTCATCGAGGCGGGGCTCGCCGACGAGAGTGTCCTCGCGATGCGTCTCGCCGAGTACGTGGGCTGCTCCTGGTTCCAGCTCGTCGACCCCGCCGGAGGGTCGGAGGAGGTGGAGGAAGGCTTCGCCGAAGGGGACCTCCGCCCGCGTGGGCCGTTGTCTCACCTCATCGCGAGCCTCGACGGCGTCCTCGACCGCGTGCCGGAGAGCGTGTTCCGCAACCGAGGGGTCCTGCCCCTGTTCCTCGCCCACGGCACCTTCCACCTCATCGCCTCCGACCCCCTGGACCAGGGCGCGGTGGAGGAGATCCGCATGATGCTCGGCATGCCGGTCGCGCAGCACGCCTGCACGGTGAGCCTGTATCGGCGCGTGCGCATGGCGGTCTTCGGCGAACGCGACAAGATCAGCGAGGCGCTGAGCGGCGACGGCAGCCGGGCCGGAGCCGCGTCCATCCGCCCCGACTACGACGTGGACCTGGACCTGTCCCAGCCGCTGCCCGGCGGGCAGGAGGGCCGCGTGCTGCGACTGGTCAACTCCATCGTCCTCCAGGCCCTGGAGGAGGGCGCCAGCGACGTGCACTGCGAGCCCTACGAGAACAAGGTCCGCATTCGCTATCGGGTGGACGGGAAGCTCCGCGAGGCCGCCAGCCCGCCGCCCGACGTGTTCGCCCAGGCGGTGTCCCGTATCAAGATCCTGGCCAAGATGGACATCGCCGAGAAGCGCAAGCCGCAGGACGGCGCGATCTCGGTGAGCGACGGTGAGCGCCGAGTGGACCTGCGGGTGAGCACCGTACCGACCATCCATGGCGAGAAGGTCGTGATGCGGGTCCTGGAGAAGGAAGGGCTCCCGGACGACCTGCGCAAACTGGGGTTCTCCGAGCGGCAGGCCGAGGACTTCATGGAGGCCGCCGAGAGCCACCATGGGCTCGTCTTCGTCACCGGACCCACCGGTTCCGGCAAGAGCACCACGCTCTACACCTGCCTCGGCCTGATCAACACGCCGGACCGCAACATCTCCACGGTGGAGGACCCGGTGGAGTACAAGCTGGACGGCCTGAACCAGGTCCAGGTGAACCCGCTCGCCGGTTTGACCTTCGCCGGGGCGCTGCGCGCCTTCCTGCGCCAGGACCCCGACGTGATCATGGTCGGCGAGGTCCGCGACACCGAGACCGCCCGGATCTGCATGCGGGCGGCGCAGACCGGGCACCTGGTGTTGTCCACGCTCCATACGAACACCGCGCTCCAGGTGGTGACCCGGCTCGTCGACATGGGCATCGAGCCCTTCCTGCTCGGCCCCTCGCTGCGTCTCCTCGAAGCGCAGCGCCTGGTGCGGAGGATCTGTGAGCGGTGCAGCACCTGGACGGAGCTGCCGGAGGAGGCTGCCCTGCGCCACGGCCTCGAACCCGGACTCGCCGTCCGGCGCTCTTCGGAGGACGGATGCCAGGCCTGTCGTGGACGGGGCTACCGCGGTCGTCTCGGCATCTACGAGGTGGTCCGGGTGACCGAGGACATCCAGGAGGCGATCGCCGGTGGGATGCCGATGGGCGACCTCGAACGCATGGTCCGCGCCGCAGGCTACGCTGCGCTGGCGGAGGACGCACGGGCCAAGGTGGCCCAGGGCCTGACCAGCCTCGAAGAGGTCGCGGACTTCGTCCAGGTGGACTGACATGGCCGCCTCCTCGACCACCGCTCAGAGGTTCTTCAAGCCCCGTCTCTCGACCAAGCAGCACCCCAGGGTCGAGCCTCGGGACGTCCTGGCGTTCTTCCGCCAGATGAACACCCTGTTCCGTACCGGGACCCCGCTCTACCAGGCCCTGCTCATTGCGGCCGACCAGACGGAGAGCACGGGGCTCGCCAAGGTGATTCGCGGTCTTGCCGAGCGCATCGCATCCGGCGGTTCCTTGGCGGAAGCCATGGCTGCCGAGCCCCGCGTGTTCCGGGCCGAGTGGTGCGAGTCGGTGCGCAGCGGCGAGATCTCGGGACAGCTCGATGTCGTACTGCTGCGCCTCTGCGACCAGATCGAGGCCCAGCTCGCTTTCCGCTCCAAGATCATCGGATCGTTGTTCTACCCGGCGATGATCCTGATCGTCTCGACCGCCGCGGTCGTGGTGATGCTGACCATGGTGGTGCCGACGTTCACCTCGATGTTCGCCGAGTTCGGCAAGGAATTGCCGGGGCCGACGAAAGTCCTGGTCGCCGTGTCCGACGACCTGCGCAACGACTGGCTCTCGTACCTGGCTCCCATCGCAGTCGGCGCCGTGGTCTTCCGTTCGTGGATCCGCACCCCGCGCGGCCGCCGCGTCTGGACCGACTTCCTGTTGAGCGTCCCGCTGATCGGTGACCTGATGGTGCAGTCGGCGATGCAGCGCTTCGCCCAGAACCTGTCGAATCTCCTGGCCTCCGGCGTGCCCATCCTCGAGGCGTTGAGCACGGTGCAGCGCGTGTTCCGTCGCATCCCGGCCTACCACGATGCCGTGGGCGCCGCAGTGGAGAGCATCGACCGCGGCGGCAATCTCACCGACGCCCTGCGCGGGACCGGCCTCTTCACGCACTTCCTGACCAACATGACCCGAATCGGTGAAGAGTCGGGAACCCTCCCGGAAACCCTAGCCGAGGTAGGAAGCTTCTACCAGGGCAAGGTCGAGACCACGGTCACGCGACTCGCAGCGCAGGTGGAGACCGTCCTCATCATCCTGATGAGCGTGGTCGTCGCCGGCGTGCTCATCGCACTCTACCTGCCCATGTTCGAGTTGTCCTCGTCCGTCTGAACCCATGACCTCCTTCTTCCTCACCTTCCTCCTGGCGTCGGCCGTGTCGGCCGCCGCCGCCCAGGACCCCCTTCCCGACCCTCAGGCCGGCGGCGCCCAGCAGCCGAGCGGCAGCGGGACGGAGGAGGGTTTCCGCCGTACCGATGCCGGTCGCCTCGAATTCCATGCCCGCAACATGGACGTGCGCGACGTGTTCCGGCAGCTGCGGAAACTGACGCGTCAGAACATCGTCGTCTCACGCGAGGTGAACGCCACCTTCAGCGGCGACCTCTACGACGTCTCGCCCGAGGAGGCCATCGAGATGGTGTGCCGTGGCGCGTCGTTGCGCGCGACCAACCACGGCTCCTATCTCTTCATCGAACCGGCCATGTACGAGACCCGGGTCTATCGGCTGCACTATGCCCGCGCCGAGGACCTGCGCGGCATGGTTCAGGGAATGCTCACCGAAGGCGGCAAGGTGTCGGCGTCGTCCGGCGCCCGCATCGGACTACGACCGGAGCTCGAGGAGTCCGGCGGCGACGAATACGCCTACGCCGAGGTGCTCGTGGTCCGGGACGTCCCCGAGAACCTCGACCGCATCGAGGAGCTCATCGAAACGTTGGACCGAGAACCGGAGCAGGTCCTGCTCGAGGTGGTGATGCTCGCCGCCAAGCTCGAGGACGACTTCCAGATGGGGATCTCCTTCGATCGCCTCCAGGGCCTGGACTACCAGGACGTGTCGGGGAGTTCCGACGGCTTCGACCTCTCGACTCGGAACGTCGGCGGCGCCGAACTCGTGGACGGCATCGCCCGCGGCGGCACCGGGCTCACTGCAAACGTCGCCGGCACCGGGCTCAACATCGGTTGGATCGACGGCAGCGCCGCCATGTTCATCAAGGCGGTGGAGACCGTCACCGACACCGAGGTCCTCGCCAACACCAAGATCCTGGCGCTCAACAAACAGCAGGGGCAGCTCCTGCTCGGGCGCCGCGACGGTTATCTCACGACCACCGTGTCCGAGACCACCAGCATCCAGACCATCGAATACCTCGAGACCGGCACCCAGCTCCTGTTCCGCCCCTTCGTCGGCGAGGACGGCAGGATCCGTCTCGAGATCCACCCCGAGGACTCGGACGGCGGCCTGAACGATTTGGGGCTCCCCTTCGAGAACACCGCCGAGCTGACCACGAACATCCTGGTGCGCGACGGGCAGACCGTCGTCATCGGTGGACTCTTCCGCGAGAAGACCGAGGACGAGAACACCAAGGTGCCTCTGCTCGGCGACTTGCCTCTGGTCGGCAGGTTGTTCCAGCGCCAGCTCGATCGGACCACGCGGGAGGAACTCATCATCCTGCTCACGCCTCACGTGATCCGCCGTGGTGACGTCGCCTCCTCCCTGGACGGCCACGGCGCAGGGACGGATGGCGAGGAAGGTATCGGGTTGTGGGGTACCAGCTCCTTCTCCCCCGAACTCCTGGCTGCCTCCGAGCGCCCCCGCGCCGCCATGCTCCTCCTCCTCGATGACGTCGGAGAGTCGCCTCAAGTCTTCGGTGCTCTTGGCCGAGAGAGTGGCAGGGACCTCCTGCCTCTCGGCCGATCTCGGGCCGACGAACGAATTCGGCAGGCGTTCCTACGGGCCGCCGTCGTCCCTGACCGATGACCCCCTTCCGACCGACTCCCTGCGCCGTCCTTCTCGGCGCCTTCCTCAGCCTGGCAGCAGGCTGCCAGATTCCGGGCATCGGCGCCGACTCCACACGCGCCTACGATCGCTGGCGAGACGAGGCCCGCCTCCTCGAGGCCGGGCGGTTCCTCGAAGCGGGCGACTTCGCCTCTGCAGCCCGTGAGTTGGATGCCTGGGGCGGAGCCGATGGCTCCGCGCGAGGCCACTTGATGCGCGCAGAGTTGGCGCTTCGCCTCGGTGACGAGGCCGGCGCGGTCGAAGCCCTGGAAGAGGGCCTGGCCGCCTTCCCCGAAGACCCTGGTCTCGTGGCCTTCGGGGCGCGCGCCGCGATGGGGCTCGGCGACTGGGGGCGCGCCGTGGAGCTGCACCGGACCTGGGCCACGCTCGCCCCGAACGACCCAGCGCCCCTCACGGGTTTGGTGCGCTCGCTGATCGCGTCGGGCCAGAGCGCTGAGGCCGCCCGCGTCGGCGACTGGGCGCTCGAGCGCTTCCCGGCCGATCGTCGCCTCGCCGCTCTGGTCGGTGACGCATGGTTCGTCGCCGGCGAACCACGACGCGCCCTGCGCGCATGGAACCAATCCGAGGCGGCGGGTTGGAGCGGCAGGGGGTTGGACCAGCGCCGCCTCCTCGCCCTGATGGACCTTGGAGACGACGAGGAAGCGGTTCGTAGGGCCCAGGCCCTTGGCGTGGATGCGTTGGCTCCTGCACTGCTGGCACTGGTGGGCCGCTCGGCCCTCGAGGTCGGCAAGGTCGGCTTCGCCAGCGAGGCCCTGCGTCGGCACTGCAGTCTTGCGCCGGAGGACGGCGAAGCCTGGCTCGACCTGGCGCGCGCCGAGTTCCTCGCCGGCGACCGGCGCTCGGCCGTGAGCATGGCGCGCCGTGCCCGCCGGGAGGGCGCAGACCCCATCTCCGCGAGCCTGGTCGAGGCCCGGGCCTTGGCCCTGCTCGGTCGGATCGAGGCCGCCGGCGACGCCTATGCCGTAGCGCTGGGCGCCGGCGCCTCGGAAGAGACCCTCCGTCCCGAGCTGGAGCGCCTCCAGGCGCTCCTCGCGAGCGCGGCCTACACCGATGGCTCCGCTCTCGTCCGTTCGCAGGAGGCCGCCTTCCGCGATGGCTGACCGGTGCCGTTCGCAGCGGGCTCGAGCGGGCTTCGGCCTGCTCGAGCTCATGGTCGTGATCGTCGTCCTCGGTGTGCTGGCCACGGCGGCCGTGCCCCGGGCCACCTACCAGGCCGAGCGGTTGCGACTCGACCGAGCCGTCCAGGACCTGCGCAGCATCTGGAAGGCGGAGCGTCGGCATCGGCTGATGACAGGAGTCTGGACCGACGACCTGGATCAGCTGGTGTCCGAGGGCCTGCTCCGGCTTCGCCCCGAGGGTGACGCAGCACACTGGACCTGCGAGGTCGCCGTCGCCCGCGGCGACCGACTCGTGATTCGCGCCCGCCGCAAGCCGGAGGGCTCTTGGCGCGGCGAGATCGTCCTCGACGAGACCGGCGAGGTCTCGGGTTTCGTGACCGATGGCGGAACGACGCTCACGCCCTGAACGCGGTTTCACCGTGATGGAGGTGATGGTGGCCATCGCCGTCCTCAACGTGTTCGTCGCGCTGATCGCGAACGCGTTCATGGGGCATGACCGGATCCTGCGCACCCAGGAGGAGTGGTATGCCGACACACCCGTGTTCGCAGTCGTCCAATCCCGCGACGCGGTGGAGCGCGCGATCGGCCTGCCTGCCACTCTGCAGCGGGTGGAGGAGAAGCGGCGTGCCTACCCCGTCTCCCGCGCCCCGCAGGGTGAGCGTCGGGGACGTTATGCGGTCGTGGTCCTCGAGTCCACGCCCGACCTCCTGAACGGTCGTTGGACCGTCGTGGTGTCTCAGGAGCTTCGGCGGGGAGACGGCGAGAAGGAGGAGGACGACGACGATGACGATGATGACGACGATGAACACGGCGGGCATCGCAAGCCGGGGCGTGGTGAGCATGAACGGAGGGGTCGGCGATGAAGCAACCCCCTGTTCCCAAGGAGCGGGGCCACTCGCTGCTCGAGGTGTCCGTCGCCATGTTCCTGGTCGCGGTGGTCAGCGGCCTTGCGGTGCGTGCTTCGGGCCCATTCACTTCGATGATCACCACTCTGGAGGAACGCGGCGGCGCCGTGCAGGAGCTGCGGCTCGCCCTGGACTACCTGGCCCACGATCTGGGCGGAGCCGACGAAGTGTCGGTCGAGGGCCGGGCGCTCGTACTGCGTCGTGAGCCCACCGTGCTCGATCGTCTCGGCGACCGCAGCGGCGTCGGGGCGGGCAGCGGCCGCCGCGGCCGTGGTCACTACGAACACGGCAGGGGCCAAGGACGCGGCCACGGAGACGACGAGGACGACGACCACGACGAGGACGACCACGACGACGACGACGACGACCGTCGTGGCGGCGACCGGGACAGGGACCCCGGCCTCTCCTACGCCCTGCGTGGCGACTCACTGATCCGCCGAGACGCCTACACCGGCGAGCGCTTCGTCGTCGCCTCCGGTATCACCGACTTCGACATCGTTCGGCCGCGGCGGGGCCGAGGGCGGGAGATCCGCATCACCTTGGGCGCGGGCCCGGAGAGCGCGCCCCGCACCGTCACCCTGGTCTGGAGGTCTCAATGAAGGTCCACACCGCGGCGTTCCCCGATGCGCGCGCCGGACAGGCGCTGCTGCTGGTCACCATGATCGTGACCGGCGTCCTGGCCGTGATGGGGCTGGCTTGGCGCTCCACCGGCGACGCAGCCCTTGCGACCTCGTTCTCGCGTCGGCTTGGTGAGCTGGCGACCGTCGAGGGGCGGGCCGTGGCCGCCGGCGTGCGGCGGCTGGAGACGGGAGCGCCGCCGGAAGGCGCCACCCGCTACGTGGTGCGGGTGCCGAACGTTTCGGGAACGCTCGTCCCCGTCGTCGTCGAGTACCGCCGCTCCGCCTCCCGTGACCGCGGGAAGGCGACGCGTTGGCAGGTCCGAGCTCGGGCCGCGTCGCGCCGAGAGGCCAAGCGCCTCCCTCCGCTACCGGAGACCTTCGCTCCGGAGCGGGACTGAAGCCGACGGCGCCGCGCGACCGGCCTAGACGTCGGTGATGAGTCCGCTCGGCGGCGCGCCCGCCGGACCGCGCTGGACCATCTCGACCTTCCACTTGGTGCGCATGCCGGCGAGCGGGTGGTTGAAGTCGAGGACGACCTCGTCGTCCCTCACCTCGACCACGCGGGCGCGGAACATCTGTCCGCCCATCTCGCCCTCGATCTCGACACCGGGCTGGAGGTCGCCGACCCCTTCGCCGAACATCTCGCGGGGGAGGGGCGCGACCTCTTCCTCGCTGCGCTCGCCGTAGCCTTCCTCGGCCGTCAGCTCGAACTCGCGGCTCTCGCCGGGTTGCATCGAGGACAGTTCGCGGTCGAGACCGGGGGGCAGCGAACCGTTCCCGAGCTCGGCCTCGTGCTCGCCCCGGCCCAGTTCGGTCTCGGGTTGGGCGGCATCGGCGAGGACGAAGCGGAAGACGACGCGTTCCGTGGCGTTCCCAGAGGATTCATCCATCCACCTAGAATAGCGCCGCCCCTCTTCCGCGGGGGGAGCCGCCCTTGCCTTCGTCCGCCTACCAGCGCTTCGCCGCCGCCGAGCCGGCCGCCCTCGCCGGGCCGGTCCCCGACCTGGACCTGCGCACGGGGAGCTATCGGGTCCGTTTCGCCCGCGACGAGGCCGACGTCGAGCGGGCCTGTCGGCTGCGCTTCGAGGTGTTCAACCGCGAGCTCGGCGAGGGACTCGCCGAGTCCTGGGCCGCCGGGCTCGACCGCGACCGCTTCGACGCCCAGTGCCAGCACCTCCTGGTCGAGACCGCCGACGGGCGCGAGGTGGTCGGCACCTACCGCCTCCAGGCCTGGGAGCAGGCCGCAGCCGGCCACGGGTTCTACAGCGCCGGCGAGTTCCTCCTGGAGGAGCTCCCCGAGTGGGTGCTCCACGAGTCGGTCGAGCTGGGCCGTGCCTGCGTCGCCCGCGAGCACCGCAACACCCTGGTCCTGTTCGCCTTGTGGCGCGGTCTCGCCAGCTACGTGCTCTGGCACCGCAAACGCTTCTTCTTCGGCTGCAACTCGCTGACCTCGCAGTCCGAGGAGTACGGATTGCGCACCTGGCGCCACCTCCGGGAACACGGCCACGTCCATCCCGAGTTCCGTCTCCAACCGCGTCCGGAGGTGGCCTGCCGTCCGGGGCGGCCCGACCCCGAGGCGGAGCGGCCGGTGGCGATCCCGCGGCTGTTCGGCATCTACCTGCGCTACGGCGGCAAGGTGTGCGGCCCGCCGGCGTTGGATCGCGACTTCAAGACGGTGGACTTCTTCACCATCCTCGACCTCGCCGCGATGGACGAGGAGACCTTCGTCGGTTTCCTCCAGGAGGACGGGGCGTGAGCCGGCCCCTCGGCGCCCTGCGCGCGACGTTCCGGCTCGCCGGTCTCTTCGTCGTCTCGACCCTCACCGTGGCGTCGTGGATCGTCCCGGCCGCGACCCGTCCCTTCTCGCGCCGCCTCGCTTCGCGCATCCGGCACCGCCAGATGTCCCTGTGGGCGAGGAGCGCTCTCGCCATCATCGGCGTTCGCGTCGAGTGTGACGGTCCGGCGCCGCCCCCCGGCTCGCTCCTGGTCAGCAACCACCTCTCCTACCTCGACGTGCTGGTGCTGTGGAGCCGCGTTCCGGCCACCTTCGTCTCCAAGGCCGAGGTCCGGCACTGGCCCGTCCTCGGTTGGGCCGTCACCGGCGCCGGCACGCTCTACCTGGAGCGTGAGCGCCGCTCGGCGGTGAAGCCGATGGTCGAGGCGGTGTCGGAGCGGCTGGCCCTGGGCGAGACCGTCGTCTTCTTCCCCGAGGGCACGAGTTCACCGGGGACCGAACTCCTGCCCTTCCGCCCCAGCCTGTTCGAGGCGGCGCGGGCCGTCGGCGGGCGCGTCCACGTCGCCGCGCTGGCCTACGCGACCGACGACCCCGAGCGCCCCGCCTCCGAGACGGTCGCCTGGTGGGGCGACGCCGCCTTCGCGCCGCACTTCCTCGGCCTCTTGACCCTGCCCCGCGTGCGGGCACGGCTGCGGTTCGCGCCGGAGCCGGTCGCGGCCGACGACCGCAAGGAAATCGCCCGACTCGCGCGTCACGAACTGGAGGCGATCTTCGAACCCATGGCGCCCCCGCGACTCCTCGCCACGTGACTTCCTCCGACCCCCTGCTCGCCTCCCACGCCTGGTTGTTCGGTCAGGTCCGCGACGTCCTCCGCGGTCTCGACCCGGACGTCTATCGTGCGCCGGCCGCCGCCCTCGGGCTCTACCCGACGGGAGCGCACCTGCGCCACGCGCTCGACCTCTACGACTGCTTCCTGCGTGGACTGCGCGACGGCGGGGTGGTGGACTACGAAGCCCGCGCCCGCGACGCCCGCGTCGAGGAGGACCCCGGCTTCGCCCTGGCGACGCTGGACCGCCTCGAGCGTGAGCTGGGCGAGGCCGCCGCCGCGGGCTGGCCGGAGCGGGTCGTCGTCCTCGGCGACCGCCCCCGCGAGGAGTGGGCGGTCGAGGCGGTCAGCACCCCGCAGCGCGAACTCCTGTTCCTGCTCCACCACGCCATCCACCACCTCGCCCTGGTGGCGGTGGTGCTCCGCTCCCACGGAGTCGAGGTCCCGGACGGCTTCGGCGTCGCTCCGTCCACCCTGCGCCACTGGGAGGCGCAGACGCGCTGAAACCATGTGCACGGTCTCCTGGGTTCGGACCGAGGCGGGGCTGGAGGTCTTCTTCAGCCGAGACGAGCGGCGCGAACGCGCCCCCGAGGAGCCGCTGCAGGAGTCCGTCGCCCCAGGCGGCGGGCGCATCCTTTCGCCGCGCGACGGCGAAGCCGGCGGGACCTGGTTCGGGGTCAACGACGCCGGGCTCGCGATGGGGCTCCTCAACCACGTCGGCGTCGTGGCCGAGCGCGACGACCTGCGCAGCCGCGGCCTGCTCCTGCTCGACCTCCTCGGCGCGCCCTCGCCCGCGGCGGTGCGCTCGGCGCTCGCGGCCGCGGACCTCGCCCGCCACCGTCCGTTCCGGGTCGTCGTGTTCCGCGCCCGCGGGGAGCCGCGGCTGTTCACCTGGGACGGGAGGACGCTCGCGCAGTCCGTCCCCGAGGCGCCGCTCGTGAGCAGCAGTTTCCGCCCGGGGACGGTCGGTCCGGAACGGCTCGAGGCGTGGCGTGCGATGGGGCCGCCCGCCGACCGAGCCGGCCTGCTCGCCTTCCATCGCAGCCACCTTCCCGAAGCGGGGCCGGCTTCGGTGTGCATGCACCGTGACGAAGCGGCGACCCGCAGTCTGGTCCATGCCGTCCTCGGGCGCAGTGCGGTCGTGCTGCGCCACCATCCGGCGCCGCCGTGTCGGCCGACGGCGTGGGCCGAGGCGTCGCTGCCCCTCGCCGCGCCGGCGACCCCGACCCCGTGAGCAGGAAGGTGCGGGTCCTCGCGGTCTGGGCCTCCCTGCTCGCCGCCTCTTGGGCGACCTGGTGGCTGCGCTTCCCGAGCGATCCCGCGACGGCGGTGGAGGAGGCCCGCGCCGCCGGTCTCGCGGCCGCCCTCGTCCCGGCTGCGCGGATGGTCGGCGGCGACCCCGTGCTCGACCCGGGCACGCCCGCGCCGTTGGCGTGGCGCGTCGAGGGCGACCTCGACGGCGGGGCGGTCCCGGTGCTCCTGCTCCACGGTTGTCCGGGGAGCCATCGCGACTTCGATCGCATCCTCGAGGCCGGGCTCGGCGACCGCCCCGTGATCGCCCCCGACCTGCCCGGTTTCGGCGCCAGCCGCCGCCACGGGCCGTTCGGCGACGACCTGCCGTCCCATGCCGTCGCGGCGCAGGCGCGGGTGGTGCTCGACCTGCTCGACCGCCTGGGCGTCGCGCGGGTCCACGCCGTCGGCTACTCCATGGGCGGCGGCGTCCTCCTCGAGCTGTGGCGGCTGGCCCCCGAGCGCATCGCCTCGGCGACCCTGCTCTGTTCCATCGGCGCCCAGGAGTACGAACTGTTCGGTTCCTACGAGCTGAACCATCTCGTCCACCTGCTCTGGCTCGGCGCCACCCGCGCCGCGGTCTGGGGCGTGCCCCACTTCGGCGCCTGGGACCGCCCCTTCCTCGGGCCGTCCTGCGCGCGCACCTTCGTGGACACCGACCAGCGCCGGCTGCGACCGCTGTTGGCCGCCTTCACGCCGCCGACCCTGGTGGTGCACGGCCGCCGCGACTTCCTGGTCGCGCCGGAGGCTGCGGCGGAGACATTGCGCCTGGTGCCCCAGGCGCGGGCCCGCTGGTACGACGACGCCGGGCACTTCCTGCCGTGGACGCGTCCCGTCGAGGTGGCCGCCGACGTCGCGGCCTTCCTCGACGCGGTCGAGGCCGGGCGGGCGCCCGACCGTGCCGGGGCCGCCCCCGAGCGGGTGGCCGCCGCCCGCGCCCCCTTCGACCCCGCCACCCTGCCGCCGTTCCACGGTTTCGCCCTGGGCCTGGTCCTCCTGCTGCTCGCCGCGGCCACCCTGGTCAGCGAGGACCTGACCTGCATCGGCGCCGGCCTGCTCGTCGCCGCCGACCGTCTCGGCTTCGCGCCGGCGACCGCGGCCTGCTTCGTCGGCATCCTGGTCGGCGACCTCGGGCTCTACCTCGCCGGCCGCGTCCTCGGCCCGTCCGCCCTGCGCCGCCGCCCCTTTCGCTGGGTGCTGCGTCCCGGCGCCGTGGCCCGCGCCCGCGACGCCTTCGCCCGTCGCGGCATGACCCTCGTCTTCGCCTCGCGCTTCATGCCGGGGCTGCGGCTGCCGACCTACTTCGCCGCCGGAGCGGTGGGGACCGGGTTCTGGCGTTTCGCGGGGTGGTTCGCCCTCGCCGGTCTGCTGTGGACCCCGGCGCTGGTCGGACTCTCGACAGCGGTCGGCGGCACCGTGCAGGAGCGCATGGCCCAGCTCGGCGCGTGGGGGCCGTGGGGCGCGCTCGCCGTGCTCCTGGCCCTGTTCCTGCTGGTCCGCGTCGTGGTCCCGGCGCTGACCTGGCGCGGCCGGCGCCTGCTGCTCGGCGCGTGGAAGCGCCGCACCCGCTGGGAGTACTGGCCCCGCTGGCTGTTCTATCCGCCGGTGGTCCTGATCGGCGTGCTCCTGCCCGCCCTCAAGCGGCGCAGCCTGGCTCGGGTCACGGCGGTGAACCCCGCCATTCCCACCGGCGGCCTGGTCGGCGAGAGCAAGGGGGACGTCCACGACGCGCTCGACGCGGCCCATGCGCGCGCCGTCGCCGCGGGCGCCGACCCGGAGCGCGTCGCCCGTCCGGCGACCACCCTGCGCCTGCCGTCGGGCGAAGCCGAAGGCCGGGCCGCCGCCCTGGAAGCCTGGCGGTGCGAGCGCGGTCTCCACTGGCCCCTGGTCCTGAAGCCGGACCGCGGCGAGCGCGGCGCCGGCGTCGCCGTGGTGGACGACCCTGGGGCGGCACGGGCCTGGCTGCGCGCCCACCCCGAGGACGCGCTCGCCCAGGAGTACGTCCCGGGCGTCGAGTACGGCGTGTTCTGGGTGTGCGAGCCGGAAGCCCCCAGCGGCCGGCTGATCTCGGTCGCCCGCAAGGAACTGCCCGAGGTCGAGGGCGACGGGCGCTCCACCCTGGAGCGGTTGGTCCTCGCCCATCCGCGCCACGTCGCGATGGCGCCGTTCTTCCTGGAGCGGCTGGCGGAGCGGTTGGACGAGGTCCCCGCCGCCGGCGAGCGCGTGGTCCTGTCCCCGCTCGGCACCCACTGCCGCGGCGCCACTTTCTACGATGCCGAGGACGACGCCACGCCCGAGCTGCTCGCGGCGGTCGAGGCCCTGCTCGGAGGGTGCGAGGGGTTCTCGTTCGGGCGGCTCGACCTGCGGGCGCCGTCGCGCGAGGACCTGCGGGCGGGGCGCGGCCTCGTGGTCCTCGAGCTGAACGGCCTGACCTCGGAGGCGGCCCACGTGTACGACCCGGAGGCCGGGCTGCTCGCGGCGTGGGGCACGCTGATCGCGCAGTGGCGGCTGGCCTGGCGCATCGCCGACGCCTGGGTCGCGCGCGGTGCGCGCCCGGCTACGCTGGGCGAGTGCTGGCGCGCGTGGCGGGCCGCCCGCCCGCCCGCCGGCCGTCAC
>JALUVI010000217.1 GCA_027020785.1 Planctomycetota bacterium
GACCTTGTCCACCCGATCCGAGGACAGCTCGGAGATGTGGCACATCCCCTCCTGGCCCCCGCCGAGGTCCACGAAGCAGCCGAAGTCCTTGACCGAGACCACGGTGCCGCGGATGCGCTCGCCGGGCTCGATCTTGCGGGTCTGCGCCCGGATCCGCTCGATGCAGGCCTCGACCTGCTCGGCCGGACTGCCCGAGACCTGGACCTTGCCGGTGTCGTCCACCACGCTGATGGTGACTCCGTAGGTCTCCTGCAGTTCGCGGATGTTGGCGCCCTTGGGCCCGATCAGGAACCCGATCTTGTCGGACGGGATCATGATCATCTTGTTGACCGGCACGTAGGGCGACACGTCCTCGCGCGGAGCCGGCATCGCCGCGTTCATCTTGCCGAGGATGTGGAGTCGGCCCTCCTTGGCCTGCGCCAGCGCCTCGTCCAGGATGGACTGGGCCAGTCCCTCGACCTTGATGTCCATCTGCAGCGCGGTGATGCCCTTCTCGGTACCCGCCACCTTGAAGTCCATGTCGCCGAAGTGGTCCTCGTTGCCGAGGATGTCGGACAGCACCACGTAGCGGTCCCCGTCCACGATCAGCCCCATGGCGATGCCGGAGACCGCGGCCTTCACCGGGACCCCGGCGTCCATCAGCGACAGCGAACCGCCGCACACCGTGGCCATCGAGCTCGAGCCGTTGGACTCGGTGATCTCGGACACGATGCGGATGGTGTAGGGGAAGTCCTCGTAGTCGGGCAGGACCGCCCGCAGCGCCCGCTCGGCGAGCGCGCCGTGCCCGATCTCGCGCCGCGAGGTGCCGCGCAGCGGCCTGGCCTCGCCGGTGGAGAACGGCGGGAAGTTGTAGTGCAGCAGGAAGCGGTTGGTGGTCCGCTCGGCGCGCAGGCCGTCGATGATCTGCTCGTCCTCCACCGAGCCCAGGGTGGCGCTGACGATGGCCTGGGTCTCGCCGCGCGTGAACAGCGCCGAGCCGTGGACCCGCGGCAGCAGCCCGGTCTCGACCTCGATCGGCCGGATGTCCTTCGGCCCGCGGCCGTCGATGCGCTTGCCCTCCAGGGTCATCTTGCGCTCCAGGTCGCCGACGACTTCCTTGGCCGCCTGCTTCCAGGCCCGGCGCTCGGCCTCGGCCTCGGGGGTGTCGTCCTGGGGCGCGTTCTCGGCGACCACCCGGTCCACGAACTCGTCGATGGCGGCGTAGCGCTGGTGCTTGCCGACGGTCTCGAGGACCTCGCGGATCGCGTCCTCACCGTAGCGAGCCAGGATCGCGGCGGGTCGCTCCTCGTCCTTGGCCGGCGCCTCGACCTGCAGCTTCTCCTTGCCGGCCATGCCGCGGAGCTCCTCGATCATGGCGCAGATCTCCTTGACCACCTCGTGGCCGGCGGCGAGCACGCGCGGCACCTCGTCGTCGGGCAGCTCGCGGGCGCCGGCCTCGACCATGGTGATCGCGGTCGGCGTCGCCGACAGGATCAGGTCCAGCTTGTTGGCCGGGTTCTGCAGCACGGTGTGGGTCGGATTGACGACCACCGCGCCGTCCACCCAACCGAGGCGGATCGCCCCCATCGGGCCAAGGAAGGGGATCTCGCTGATGTGCAGCGCCGCCATGGCGCCGATCATGGACAGCACCTCGGGCTCGTTCTCCTGGTCGTAGGAGAGCACGTTCGAGATGATCTGCACCTCGTTTTGGTAGCCCTCCTGGAACATCGGCCGGACCGAGCGGTCGGTCAGGCGGCAGGCCAGGATCTCCTTGGTGTCGGGGCGGCCTTCGCGCTTGAAGAAGCCGCCGGGAATCTTGCCCGCGGCGTAGGTCTTCTCCTTGTACTCCACCGTGAGGGGGAAGAAGGGCAGGTCCCGCGGCCCGCCGTCGGTGACGGCGGTCAGGACCACGGTCTCGCCGTAGCTGACCAGGACGCTGCCGGACGCCTGCTTGGCGATCCAGCCGGTCTCGATGGTGAGGGTCCGTCCGCCGATCTCCCGTGAGACGGCCTTGACGTTGGGATTGTGACTGATGGTCATCGGATTCTCTTTCTCCGTTCCGCTGTAAGCGTTCTGTTGCGTTCTTCGTTCATCGTGTTCCGCTGGTTCCGCGTCTCCGGACACACCTCACGCCACCGACCCCGAGGGGGGCGAGGCGCGAGGCTCGATCCATGGACGGAGGGCTGCGGCGGCCGGGCCGCCGAGGCGGCATCAGCCGCGGATCCCCAACTTCTCCACCAACGCGTGGTACCGCTCGGCGTCCTTCCGCTTGAGGTAGCGGAGGAGCTTGGCGCGGCGGGCGACCTGACCGAGCAGGCCGCGGCGGGTGGACGTGTCCTTGCGATGCGTCTTGAGGTGGTCGGTGAGACGGCGGATGCTCTCGGTGAGCAACGCCACCTGCACCTCCACGGAACCGGTGTCGTCGGCCGAACGGGCGAATTCCCGCACGATCTCGGCCTTGCGTTCTTGGGTGACGGTCATGAAGTCTCTCCTGGGTCTCCGTCGGTGGAGTCCGGAACGGACCCGCTGCGCCCTCGCCCCAGAGCAGGAGGCTCCAGGGATGGAGGGGGCAGCATCCTACCCGACCGCCCGCCCCGGGTCAAAGCGCCGTCGCTGCGCCCCTCCTCGAGACGAGGAGGCTCCTAGAAGGCCAGCGCGGGGCCCTCGGCGGAGCGGGCGATGCCGACGGCGTCGCGGACCAGGCCCTGGAAGGAAAAGCCGAGCTCGGTGAAGCCGGCCGGGGCGGTGTAGGCCTCGACGAAGGCGGTCCAGGTGGTGCCCGGGTCGTCGGCGAGCGGCGGGTCGCCGGGGGCCGAGGTCGGGGTGTCGCGCAGCGAGGGCAGGGTCAGGCTGCCGCCGAGCCCGGCGCTGGCCGGGAACCACAGCTCCCAGGTGCCCTGGGGCGCGGCGTCGTCCCGCACCACCATGCGATAGACGCCCTCCGACGCGGCCAGGGTGCTGGTGAAGGGCCGCGTGAAGGGGTGGCCGACGCCGACCCAGGCGCCGAGCACCTCGGGCACGTCGGGGGTGGTGACCACGACCAACCCCGGACTCGGGTCCACCGCCGCGGTGCTCCGGCCGACGACCTCGTCGCCGTCGGCGTCCACGGCCTGGACCTGGATCAGGACCTCGTTGGACGGGGCGCCCTCCACCACCGCCGCGGCGTGGATCTGGAGCTCCAGCTCGGCGGCGCCGTTGGCGCCGCTGAACGAGCCGGCCCCCACCACCGCGGGCCCGGTCAGGCCGGGCACGGCGGCCAGCACCGCGGTCGAGCCGTCGGCGACCGGCAGGTCGAAGCCGGCGCCGTTGGCCAGGGCGATGGGGTACTGGTAGTCGGTGGTCCCGGCCGCGGCGTTGGTGCTCTCGACCAGGTCGAGCCGCGGCGAGGCGGCGGCGGTGGCGGTGCTCGGCGGCGTCAGGCGCACCGGGTCCAGCGCCTGGAAGCGGAAGTACGACCCGGCCGCGGGGAACGCCTCGACGTCGTGGAAGCCGGCGAACCAACCCGGGCGGTCCAACCGCACCAGCAGGGTGTCGCCGAACAGCGACGACAGGTCGAGGTCCTGGAACAGGTCCAGCTCGTCCAGACCGTCGTCCCGCAGCAGCTGGCTGCCGCCGACCCGGAGGATACCGGTGGACGGGCCGCTCACGATCGGCGACGCCGCCGCCGCCAGCACCGGGTCCGGGGTCAGGGGCAGGGACAGCTCGGCGGCCGCGAAACCCACCGCCGACACGGCGGCGTGCTCGGCGGCCACCACGGTGACGGTCTGCGGACCGCTGCGGCCGGGGAACTCCACGGCGCCGTCCGAACCGGTGAGGCCGCGGTCCTCGTTGCCGCCGCCGAAGTCCTCGATCCAGACGTCGGCGCCCGGCAGCGGAGCCAGGGTGTCGCGGTCGTAGGCGACGACGCGGAAGGTGCCCCCCGGCGCCAGGGGGACGGCACCGACCCAGCCGCGCATCGTGCCCGAGCCCGGGATCGGCGCCGCGGCCTCGTTGCCGACCGCATCGGTGAGGACCACCTCGAAGGCGAAGGGCCCGGCGCCGACCACACCCGGGTCCACCGCGGGTGCGGTGAAGGAACCGTCCGCCGGCGGATCGGCGAGGTCCCGCACCACCGCCGTCCCGCCGGGCGGGAAGGCCAGGGCGACGCGGCCGATGGGTTCGTTGGCGGTGCCGTAGGGGCGCAGCTCGGGCACGTCGAACAGGAACTGGCTGCCGAAGGTGCCCGCGGGGGGGCCGAAGGAGAGCAGCACCGGCGGGGTCACGTCCACCGGCACCGTCGTCGTCGCTCCCGCGGAGTCGCGCGGTTCCTGGACCGTCGTGCGCAGGCCGTCGCGCTCGACGAAGGCCGCGAGTCGCAGGGGGCTGCCCGCCGACAACCGCAGGGCGCCGGTCTCCGGGTCGGAGAAGTCGAGGTGGAAGCGCGGCGTGCCGCCGCCGGCGAGGCGCACCTCGCGGGCCTCCTCGTCGCCGGACGACTGCCGCCCGATCACGGTGACGCGGTCGCCCGCCAACACGCTCGGCGGCACCTGCACGTCCACCTGGAAGTCGGAAAAGGAAGCCGCGTCGACCGCCGGCGGGAAGGGATCGAGCGGGTCGGCGTCCACCGGCTGGACCAGGCGCGGCCGGGCGAAGGACAGCGTCCCCCAGGTGGCGGCCCAGGCCTGGGCCAGGGGCTGGGGGAAGAACTCGGCGTCGGTCACCGAAGTGCCGACGAAGAGCCGGACCTGCAGCCCGAGGTCGAGGTCGTCGTCCAGGTGCGGGAAGGTGAAGACCCGGTTGCCCGCGTGGCGCTCCTCGGGCGGCACCGACACGTCGTAGGCGGCGGCGTTGCCGGTGGCGACGCGGGTCAGCGACACCGCGGCGCTCAAGCCGGTCGGGTCCATCGGCTCGGAGAACACCAGCACCACCGGCGTGTCGTTCGGCTGGTTGCGACTGGATCGCGGCGGGAAGGAGCCGAGCACCCGCGGCGCCAGGCCGCCGACCTGGTTCGCCGTGGTGAAGCGGCCGAGCACGCCGTCGGCCGGCGTCAGCAACCGGTTGCCGTCGTAGTCGAGGATGCCGTCGCCCGCGACCACCTCGTAGGTGGTGTTCGGGGCGAGCGCGGTCTCGGGCAGGAGGACCACGCAGCGGTCGCCCGCGAGGAAGGTCGCCGACCAGCCGGTCTCGAGCGAGGCGATGCCGGACACCCGCAGGACCAGGTTGGAGCGGTTCACCGTGTTCGGCTGGACCGACTCGCTGAACCACAGGACGACCGGGGCGAGGACGTCCACCCCGGCGGCGCCGGCGGCCGGGGCGAGGGCCTCCACCGTGGGCCGACCGGGGGCCAGGAGCGCCCCCGCCGGGGGCGGCGCCGGCGCGCCCGGCGGGGCCGGCTGACTGCCGGTGCCCCCGTCGCCGCCGCCGTCTCCGCCGCCGCCGGGGGCGTTGGGGTCGAAGACGGTCCCCGGGTTGCCGGTCGAGCAGACGGCGCCCGGCAGCAGGGCCAGGCCGACGAGGATCGCGAGCAGGCGCCCCCTGGAGGACCGGAGGGCTCGGAGCGGGGACACGCGGGGCATCTTCCCTATCATGACGTCCGCCGCGCCGGCTTTCCGCACCCATTTCGGGGCCCGGTCGTTCCGGTACGGCGCTTGCAATGACCACGGGCCTCCGCTCCCGAGCCCTCGAATCGCCCGAGACGTCCCCTCCAGGGAACGTCCGGTCCGCGTTCCGTTCCGACGTGCCCCATCCCCGCCCCTTCCGCTTCGCCCTCGCTCCGGCGGCGGTGCTGTCGCTGCTGCTCGCCCTGCCCCCGGCCTGCCAGGCGCCCCCCGCGGGCGACGTGCCCCCTCCGCCCGATGCCGCGGACGCGCCCGTCGCGGCCGAGCCCTCCGCCACGCCCGAGGCGCTCGCCGCCGACGACGCCGACCTCGCCGACCTGCGCGCCCTGGCCGCGGAGGACCCGGAGGCCGCGCTCAACCGGATGGACGACGCCCGCGCCGCCCACGAGGACGACTCCGCCTTCTGGACCCTCTACGGCGAGGCCTCGCTGGACCTGTTCGACCGCGGCCTCGCCGCCGGCTCGGCCAACCCGTGGCTGGTGGACGACGCCGCCGCCGCCTTCTCGCAGGCGCTCGAGCTCGACCCCGCGGACGCCCGCGCCGCGCTCGGCCTGGCCCGGTCGCAACGGCTCTCCGGCGACCCCGAGGGCGCCTGGGAGGCCGTCGCCGAACCGGCGCGCCGCGCCGTGGAGCTCGGCCCCGAAGCGGTCGGCTGGGCCCCCGCCGACCTGGTCGAGGTCGGCCGCGTCGCCCTGGCCCTGACCGCGGCGCGGCTCGGCCGCGGCGGCGACGCCCCGGCCGCCGCCCGCGAGGGGGTCTGGGCGCTGCGCCTCGCCCTCGACGCCGGCCGCGCCGACGCGGCCCTGCCCCTCGCAGACCTCCTCGCCTGGTTGGGTCGCGACCTCGAGGCCGCCCTCGCCGCGGCCCGCGGGCTCGCCCTCGGCGCCGCCGACGCCGACACCCTCTATCAGCGTCTCCGCGGCATCGGCGCCCGCGACCGCGCCGCCCAGGTCCAGGCCCTGCGTGACGCGATGGTGATGGGCCCCGGCGATCCGCTGACGTCCTGGTATCTCGGCGAAGCCCTGTTCTGGCGCGGCCGCGAGGCCCGGGCGCGGAGCGACTCCGCGCTCGCCTGGGAGTCGTGGGACGAGGCCGAGCGAGCCTTCGATCGCGCCGACGACGACCCTGCGCTCCGGGAAACCAGCGAGCAGTGGCGGCACCTGATCCGGACGCAGCGCGGCTGGACCGCGCTCGACGAGGGCGACCCGGGGCGCGCCGCCGAACTGTTCCTGACCGCGCTGCGCGCCGACCCCGCACGGCTGGAACCCGCCCCCGACCCGGACACGCTGCGGCTCGGGCTGGACGCCGCCGTCTTCCAGCTGTTCTCGTCGGGACGGTTGGAGGAAGCGGAGCGGGTGCTCGCCGAAGCGGTGGAGTACGACTCCGCCGACGCGGACTGGTGGAACAACCTCGGCTTCTTCCGCCGTGAACTGGCGCTGCAGCGTGGGCAGGCGGGCGACGAGGACGGCATGCGCCGCACCATGGAGGCGAGCCTGGCGGCCTACGACCGCGCCGCCGCGCTGGCCCCCGACGACGCGCGCATCCTGAACGACCACGCCCTGATCCGGGTCTACTACCTGGACGGGCCGTGGGACGAAGCCGAGGCCGAGCTGAAGCGTGCCATCGAGCTCGGTA
>JALUVI010000218.1 GCA_027020785.1 Planctomycetota bacterium
GCGAGGAAGGAGCCGGTCGCCGGGTCGTACCAGCATGCCGGAGGTCGTAGTGCCCGGTCAGGGCGTCGAAGGGGCGGCCCAGGAAGAAGCGGTCGTTCCCGTAGGCGGACTCGGCCAGGGCGTTCCCCTGGTCGTCCTCGATGGTGACCTCCCCGAACGGGGTGTAGCGGTAGCGCTCGACCACCTGGCCGCTCGTGCGGTCGATCAGGGCCAGGATGGAGCCCTGGAAGTCGCGGGTGAGCTCGTAGCTGCCGTCCGCGGTTCCCGACGCGCTCACCTCGGCGAAGGCCTCGCCGTCGGCGCCACCGGCGTAGCCGTAGGTCCGGACCTCGGTCCGGGTCGCCCCCTCGACGAAGGTGGCGGCGAGGCGGGCGCCCCAGTAGACGAGGCGCTTCACCGTGGTGGCGCCGGTTCCGGGGTCCGTCTCCTCGGTTCGGACCCGACGACCCTCGGCGTCGTAGTGGTGGCGGCGGACCACCGTGCCGCTCGCGATCTCCTCGACCTCCGCGAGGCGGCCCCAGGCGTCCCAGCGGTAGTAGTACGTCCCGTCGGAGTTCAGGCGGCCGTCCACCACCGTCCGCGTCTCGCCTGCCGCGTCGGTGTAGAAGTAAGCGGGGTTCGTCGCGTAGGCGTCCACCCGCACCGTCGTCGGGCCGCCCGACGCGTTCTCCTTCACGACCACCTGACTGCGGGCATACACCTGGTCGAGGGTGTACTCCTCCACCTCGGTCCACGTGCTCGGCGTCGTGTTCGGCGGCTCGGACAGCGGGTCCTGGACCCCCTGGTACCACGCCTTCATCCGGCCGAAGCCATCGTGGACGAAGACCTCGCCCAGGCTCTCGAGCGTCCGCTTCCGCGCCACCACCCGGTCCGCCAGGTCGAAGCGACGCTCCATGCCCTCCAGCACGGTCGGCGTGCCGCCGGTCAGCTGCGACCATTCCAGCCCGGTCAGGCGACCGAAGCCGTCGTATGAAAAGCCCACGTCCAGCCCCGTGATCGAGCGTTCGAGCTGGCCCGGCCCCACCCATGCCCACACGAAACTTGGAAGCTCTGCCTTTCATGCACCCTCTCGATGCCAGCGTTGGCTAGCTGTCCTGTCGTACCGGGCTACCTTCCGCATCTCAGCCGAGCCGACGTTCGACTCCACAGCTTCGGGAGTGTTCGCCTATCCATTGCTCCGATGGGGCAAGGTCGCTGGCGTCAGCGCGGGCATCCCTCGCGGATCAAATAGCGGGGAAAGCACAGTTGACCTTCTCGAATCTGAGTTCGTCGTCAGGGGCGGCCAAGTCGAGTCGACCGCTTGGGGTGACGACGACGAAATGGTGGAGTGGCCAATCGACGATGGCGCAGGATCGCTCTCGAAGACTGGCGATCCAAACCGAGTTCTCTACGACGAAGAAGCTCGCTCGTTCGTCCTCGCATGGACCTTGATACCAGAACGACAATCCCTTCCCGGGGTGAACGATGCGACAAGCATGGACGTCCTCGGGCACCAGGCACCAAGCGGTCTCGGC
>JALUVI010000219.1 GCA_027020785.1 Planctomycetota bacterium
TCGTCGCCGGCATCACCTTGCGTCCATAGGGCCTCGCGCGCGCGGAGGCGAGGCAAAGACGAGCCCGAGCCTGCCATGACCCAGTCCGCCGTGGAAGCGCCTCCCGACGTCGCCGCCAATCTCGCCGAGGTCGCGGCCCGCGTCGCGGCGGCCGGCGGCGAGAACGTACGCATCGTGGCGGTGAGCAAGACCCACGGCGCGGACCGCATCCGGCCGGCCCTGGAGGCGGGGCACCGGATCTTCGGCGAGAACCGGGTCCAGGAGGCGACCGCGAAGTGGCCCGCCCTCAAGGACGCGTTCGAACGGGTCGAGCTTCACCTGGTCGGGCCCCTGCAGACAAACAAGGCGCGCGAGGCGGTCCGCCTTTTCGACGTCATCCAGTCGGTGGACCGGCCCAAGCTGGCCCGCAGGCTCGCCGACGAGATGGCCCGGGCCGGCCGGCGCCCGGCCTGCTACGTCCAGGTCAATACGGGCGAGGAGCCGCAGAAGGCGGGCGTCCCCCCGGCCGAGGCCGACGCCCTGATCGCCGCCTGCCGCGACGAGTACGGCCTTCCCGTCGAGGGGCTGATGTGCCTGCCGCCCTTTGACGAGGACCCGGCGCCTCACTTCGCCCTGCTCGCGCAGATCGCGCGGCGCAACGGCCTCGGCGTCCTCAGCATGGGCATGAGCGCCGACTTCGAAATCGCGATCCAGTTCGGCGCCACCCACGTTCGCATCGGCACCGCCATCTTCGGCCCGCGCCCCAAGCGCTAGCGACCGGCCCGCGGAGCCTCTATGCGCAACGAGGCGCCGGCGCCGCAGCCGGCGAGGAGCGCCAGGAGGTCGGCGAGCGCGAGGGCCACGCACCCCTCGGTAGGGGCGTAGCCGGGAGCGGCGACATGCAGGAAGATGGCGCTGCCGGCGCCCGGCGTCGGCGGCGAGTCGTTGTGGCCGAGCACCACGACGACGTCGTAGAGGCCGTCCTCGCGCCACAGCCTCTCGGCCCCGGCCCCGTAGGGCAGCTTGACCGGCCGGTTGTAGGCCGGGTCGGCGGGGTCGTCGCACCAGCCGTCGTCCGGGGCGATCGCCGCGACCGGCAGGGCGGTCGCCGGCGGCTCCAGCCGGTCGGCGCGATGAAGCACGCGGCGGAGGGGAAAGGTCCCGGCCGGGGTGCAGCCGTCGCCCTCGCGCTTGCGGTCGGTCACGCCGCCCCGGCCGAGGGCGCAACGCATCTCTCGCCCCTGCCAGACGAGGCGGCCGTCGGGGAACACGACGACGTCCATGCCGGGCAATCTAGCGTAGGGCCGGCCGCGAGGCGACCGTGGCTACCGCGGTCGCGGTGGGCGAGCCGGGATCAGGGCCACTCCTCGCGGACCTGACCGATCTCGGGGGCCGCGAGCCGCGCCGCATAGGCGCGGGCGGCCAGGGCCGCCTCGGCCGGGTCCGCCCGCCCGGTCCCGCTCGTCGCCCCCGGCGCGGGTGAGGCGGCGGCCGCCACGACGGGCTCGGCCTCTTCCGGGCCGCCCCGCATCATG
>JALUVI010000220.1 GCA_027020785.1 Planctomycetota bacterium
CCCGGCCCGGGTGCCGTACGCGGCGGAACGCCCGTCATGCGCCGGCCTCCTGGGCGAGGGCCACCACGTCCATGTCGAGGCCCTGGCGGTGGACGCGTAGCCGCGCCGCCCTTCGCACGTCGTGTGCGGCGAGATCGAGTCGGAACGGGAACAGCGCAGGATGCCGGAGCGCCTGGTCGAGGGGCATGCCATCCGAGGACACGCCCAGGAGCAAGGCCTCGAGCAGAACCTGGGCGAGAGGCCCAGCGGCTTCCATCGGAGGTTCGGCCTGCTCGTAGACCCCGCGCTCGGCCGTGTCCTTCAAGATGCCCCACTGCACCATGGACCGCACGACGCGCTGGGCGGCGCGCACGATCGTGGAGCGCTCACCCCACAGCTCGACGAGTCGTCTCGTGACCTGGGCCAGCGTCACGTTGCCCTGCAAGGCGAGGAGCCTGCCCACAGTCGTCGCCACGTCGGCGAAGAAGGGGTAGGTGGCGAGGGCCATGGCCCAATGGAGCGCCACGCGATGCGCCGGCGACACCTCGGGCAACAGCCGGACCGCGCGGTCGCGCAGGGCGCGGGCCTCCTCGGGCACCTGCGACCAGATGTGGGCCAGGACGGTCACGGTCTTGCCGCGGGCGCTGTTGAACCGGTTTCCGGCCACGGTCCCCTCGAGCAGGCGCCACAGGTAGGCCCGCACCTCCTCCTCGGTCGCACCGGCCGCCACCCGGCTCGCCGCGGCGTCGAGCCACGCGAGGTCGACCTTCCGGTCGAAGCCAATGGTGGTACGTCGCCCCATCACGTCTCGTCCCGTCCGCCGACCCGCGACCCGCGACCCGCGACCCGCGACGCGGATGCGAAGCATCCGCTTGCACGATGATCGCCCCGGGCTCGTGGTAGCTACGCGCCTCCGGATGGCCGGGCTCGGCGTAAGTGAGCCGACCGTCCACGACGGCGCCGGTCCAGGTCGCCACAATCGTCCGGTTGCGCGACAGCCCTTGCAGGAGCCGGAGCGGGTCCTGGGCGAGCTCCGTGCTGAACAGCACTTCGAGGTTGTCCAGCAGGACCACGTCCGCCCCGGCCTCCTGAACGATGGCGCCCAGGAGCTTCGGCGCGCGAACGGCGCGCTGCTTGCTCGTCAGCTCCAGGAGCCGCTCGCACAGGAGCAGGTTGATGCCCAGCAGCGGCCACCCCCTGGCACGCGCCAGATCTTGCAGCGCCGTCGTCTTGCCGCTGCGCGGCGGGCCGACGACGAGCACGAGCCGATGGTACAGGGCGGCCGCTTCCGGGATGCGACACAGGATGCGCTCAGAAAGCGGCACGGCCATCTACCTGTCCCTCTTTCCGGGTGCCGACCTCTTCCGTTCCTCGATCCAGTCGTCGATGTCCGATCGCTTGAAGCGCCACTGGCCGCCGACCTTGAACCCGGGCAGTTCACCGCGCTGGGCCATGACGTACGCGGTCTTGTCCGCGATTCTCAGCAGGGCGGCGACTTCCTTGATGGTCAGCACCTCGTCTCCTGGCAC
>JALUVI010000221.1 GCA_027020785.1 Planctomycetota bacterium
AGGGGGTGACGCCGGGGATGGCCGTGGGGGCGGCGCGGCGGATGGCCGGCATCCCGGAGTTGCTGCGTTGGAGGTGGCCGAAACTCACTCCGCCGGCCTTCCTCGTGCCGACCCGACGGACCGAAATGGGCCAGTTTCCGTCGTGGGGGTGCGGTTAGTGCGAGCGGATGCGTCCGCGCTTGCGTCGCTGGCGGCGCAGGATGGCGCGACCGCCCGGGGTCTTGGAACGCGAACGGAACCCGTAGCGGCGGCGCTTGCGGGTGGTGTTGCGGATCTTGGTCTTGCGGCCCTTGGGCATGTCGGTGACGGCTAGCCGAGCTGGTCGAGCGGAACGAGTTGGATGGTGTTGGTGGCGCCGAGACCGCGAAGGTCCCGGTGGTCGCGACCAGGAGGTCCCGGCCACGCAGGAGGCGGTGCTCCCGCAGGAGTCGGGCCGCTTCCCGGTGCATCTCCCGGATTCGCCTCACCCGGGGCAAGCGCCCGGGCAGGGTCCCCCAGTAGAGGGCCATCCGGTGGTAGACCGTCTCGTGGAAGGTCAGCGCCACGAGGGGCGGTCGGGCCCGGAAGGCCGCCGTCAGTCTAGCGCTGCGCCCGGATTCCGTGAAGGCCAGGAGCAGGCGGGCCTCGGCGCGCTCGCACAGCTCGACCGCCGCATGGACCACCGGCATGACCCGGGCATCGCGGGGGGTGCCCCGGGGCACCAACGCCGGCCGCAACCGGAAGCCGTGGTGGTACTGGCCCTCCTCGGTCTTGGTCAGGATCTCACGCATGCAGCGCACGGCCTCGACCGGCCAGGCCCCGATCGCGGTCTCGCCGGAGAGCATCACCGCGTCCACCCCATCGAGGGCGGCGTTGGCCACGTCCGAGACCTCGGCGCGCGTCGGCTGCGGGTGCTCGATCATGCTCTCGAGCATCTGGGTCGCCACCACCACCGGTTTGGCGCACTCGATGGCACGGCGCACGATCTGCTTCTGCAGGGTCGGAACCCCGGCGTGCCCGACCTCGACCGCGAGGTCGCCGCGCGCCACCATCACCGCGTCGGCGACCTCGAGGATCTCGTCGAGGTGCTCCAGCGCCGAAGGGTGCTCGATCTTCGCCATCACCGGCAGGTCGCCGCCGAGCCGCTCCAGGGCGCGCCGCACCGCTCGCACGTCGGCCGCGGTGCGAACGAAACTCAACGCGACCCAGTCGGCCTTCCCCTCGACGGCGGCCCGCAGGTCGCGCCGGTCCTTGGACGACAAAGCCGGAGCAGAGACCCGACTGTCGGGAAGGTTCACGCCGTGGTTGCTCGCGACCGGGCCGCCGCGCACCACGCGCGCCCGCAGCCGCCCGGCGCGCCGCGTGAGCACCCGCAGCTCGACGGTGCCGTCACGCAGCAACACTCGTTGCCCCGGGTGCAGATCGTGGAGGAGACGACGGTAGTCCACCGGCAGGTCCACCCCGGACGACGCGCGGCGTCCGGGCGCCAGCACCACCTCCTCGCCGACCTTCAGGACCCGCGGTTCGGCAAGGAGGCCGAGCCGGATGCGCGGCCCGCGCAGGTCCACCAGGGTGGCGATGGAACGCCCGAGCTCGCGGCGGATGCGGTGGATGCGCCGCAGCGTCTGTCGCAGCGACTCGTCGTCGGCATGGCTGGCGTTCAGCCTGAACGCATCGGCCCCGGCGTGGATCAGGTCACGCAGCCTCGCCGGCGAATCGCTCGCCGGCCCCAGGGTCGCCAGGATCTTGGTCCGCGAACGACGGCGCTCGAGCATCGGGCTAGCCGGCGAGCAAGCCGGCCGAGACCAGGTGCTCGAGGTCCTTGCGCACCGCGGCCGCCGAGACCTGGAGCTTCTCCATGTCGGCGTCGGAGAGCTCGAGCTCCACCACCCGCTCGACGCCGGCGCGCCCGAGGATGCAGGGAACGCCCATGTAGAGACCGTCCAAGCCGTACTGCCCCTCGAGCCATGCCGCACACGGCAGCATGCGATGCTCGTCCCGCAGGATGGCCTTGGCCATCGCCACCGCGCCGGCGCTCGGAGCATAGTAGGCCGACCCCGTCTTCAACAGGTTCACGATCTCGGCGCCGCCGTGCTGGGTGCGGTGGTTGATGGCCTCGATCTCGTCGCCGGACAACAGGGCCTCGATGGAGACCCCATCCACCGTCGAGTAATGCGGCAGCGGCACCATCGAATCGCCGTGGCCGCCGAGGACCATGCAGCGGACGTCGCGAATCCCACCGCCGAGCTTCTCGGAGATGAAGTAGGCCATCCGCGCGGCGTCGAGCACGCCGGCCATGCCGACCACTCTCTTCTTGTCGAAGCCGGTCCGCGCCGCCATCAGGTAGACCATGGTGTCCAACGGGTTCGAGACCACCACGACCCGTGACTCGGGCGAACCCTCTCGTACGTAGTCGGCGATCGAATTGACGATCTTGCCGTTGACCTCGAGCAGGTCCGAGCGGTCCATGCCCGGCTTGCGCGGCATCCCGGCGGTGACCACGAAGAGATCGCTGCCGGCGGTGTCGGCCGGGTCGTTGGTCCCGACGACGCGGGCCTGGTAGCCCTCCACGGCCGCAGCCTGGTTCAGGTCCAGGGCGATGCCTTGCGGCTTGCCCTCGACGATGTCGATGAGGACGACCTCCTCGGCGACCTCCTGTTCGGCCAGGCGCTGGGCACAGGTCATGCCCACGAACCCGGCACCCACGACGGTGACCTTGCTCATGACGGCGCGGATTCTACTGCTGCGGCGACCGGGCCGTCCGGCCCGGCGGCGGCTCACCCCCCGCTCTCCGATGCGTCCCCCTCGGCGGCGGCCTCGGCCGAAGCCGCCTGCCACCACGCCTGCCAGCGCTCCTGGGCGGCACGACGGTCGGCCTCGGGGGCCTTGTGCTCGAATCCGAAGTCCTGTCCGGTGATCGCGACCAAGGCCTCGTTGGCCGCCTTGCGTACGAAGCTGTAGTCGTCGGCCAACCGCTCGATCAATCCCGGGATCGCCTCACGCGCCTTCCACCGCTTGAGGTCCTCGGCCGCATAGAAACGGTTCATCTCGTAGTCGTCGTCGAGGAGCGGCAGGACCGCCTCGGCGAGACGCGGGTCGTCGTAGCGACCGAGCTTCTCCAGCGCCAGGTTGCGGTTCAACGGGTCCGGGTCGCCGAGCTGCTCCAAGAGGGTGCGCACCTCGGGGTCGAAGTCGCCTTCGGGGGTCGTCGGCGGTGGCCCCGCCGCCACCCGGGCGTCGAGCTCGGCGATGCGGTCGCGCAGGATCTCCAACGCCGAGCGCAGATCGGCGAACTCCTGGGCCTGCACGCGTTGCCCGGTCTCGGCCACCGTCAGACGCTCGCCGAGCCGGGTCAACGAGTCCTGCACGGCGGCCAGGTCGGCGAGCTCGGCCTCGACCGCGTCCAGCCGCGCCCCGTGGGCGGCGCCGAGTTCGGCCTGGGCCACGGCCAGACCGTCCACCCGGGCGGCGACGGCCTCCAGCCGGGTGGACAGATCACCGCGCAGACGGTCCAGGTCGCGGCGCAACCCGGCCACGGCCTCGTCCCCGAGTCGGGCCTGGATCTCCAGCCGGCCGCCGAGGTCCTCGTCGAGCCCGCGCACCTCGAGCCAGACGAAGGCCGCCGCCCCCCAGGCCAGCAGACCGACGAACAACGGCACCCACTTCCCCCGCCGCAGCGAACGGCCGAGGCGTTCGTCGGCGGCGCGAACGACCGTCTCGGCGCAGACCGGGCACAGCACCCGGCCGCCGTGCGCGATCGCCGTCCCACGTCGCAAGAGTTCGTCGGGAACGGACTGGTCGCAGAGGTTGCAGAAGTGGACTTCGGTCACGATCGGCTACGTGGGGCGAGGAAGGAGGAGAGGAGGAAGGAGAGCGTGGCGAGCCCCAGGGCCCACTGCAGCAGGGTAGCGTCGGGGGAGGCCGCCGTCCCAGCGGCGGCCCCCGCACTCGCGAAGAGACGGCGCGCCGCAGCATCGGAAGCCGTCCATTCGCGGGCCGGATCGGGCGGGAGGACCCAGGCCGCAGCGCCCTCGCCGACCCGCAGCGGCCGCCCGCGCGCCGCGCTCGGGGCGTCCCAGGTCGCAGGCGGGCCGGGATCGCGAAGCCGCGGCCCGACCCGGCGGCCGCCCTGGACCAGGACCGGAGGCTCGGCCGAGCGGAGGAAGGCTCCGTCCCGCCCCCACCCCCCGCCGTCGCCGCGCTCGAAGGCCGCGACCGTGGCGGCGAGCAGCTCGGGGTCGAAGCGGTCGACGGAGGCGGCGACGGCCAGCAGCAGCCCGGCCCCGACGCGCAACGCGACCAGGACGGCGCCTCCGCCGCCGTCCACCGCCAGGGTCTCGGCGCCCGCAGCGGCGCGCATCCGGTCGCGGCGCCCGACGAGCGGCAGCGGGTCCGGCACCGGCAGCGAGACCCCGGGGAGGGCCCGACCCGGACCGGAGCCTCGACCGGCGACCGCGCCGAGGGCGGCAGCCAGGCGGTCGCCGAGGTCGTCGCCTGCGACCAGCTCCCCCACCGCGGCGAGCGCGTCGCGGTCGGCATCGGGCCCCACCGCGACGCACCAGATCCGACGGCCGCCGAGTCGTGCCCGCAGCTCGGGGCCGGGCGCCTCGGGGAAACGTCCATCGCTGACCAGGAGCAGGGCGACCTCGTCGCCGGTCGCCTCGAGGACCTCGGCCAGGGCGCGGTCCGGCCGCGTCGGCCCGAAGGCGGCGAGCGCGTGCAGACGGGCGCGGCCGCCGGGCGTGCGCGGGTCGAACGGAGCCTCGACGACGTCGGCGAAGGGGCGCACCAGGAAGGGCGCGTCCGCGGGCCAGGCCGCCGCAGCGGCCTCCAGGAAGGTCCGCGCCGTGTCGAGCGGGCCTCCGTCCATGCTGCCCGAGCGGTCGAGCAGGACCACCAACGGCGGCGCTTCCGAAGCGGCGCGGAAGGCCCGCAGCGCGGCCGGCGCGGCGAGCCAGTCGCCGAGGCGCGGCGCGGCCGCGATCAGGACGCCGCCGGCGCGCAGGAAGGCGAGGTCGGTGGCGCCGAGGTCGCGCGCCGACACCCGGGGCGGCGCCGCCGCGTCGTGATGGGGGCGCAAGGCGAGCGTTCGCACGGCGCGGGAGCCGTCGTCGGCGACCCACTCCAACCGCAGCGTGGTCGGACCCTCCGCAGGGCGCGGCGCTCGCAGTTCGGCCTCGTAGCGGCCGCCGCCGAGGGGGCGCAGCCCGGTCAGCTCCACCGGCAGCCCCGCCGAGCCGACGACCAGGCCGCCCCCGGCCCCGGACGCCGTGCCGACGATCCGGAAGCGCACCCGGACCCGGCCGTCGGCGGGCCACGCCGCGGGGGCGGCGAGGTCCACGAGACGCGGCCGCGGCGGCGCGAACACGGCCTCGACCACGACCGGCCCCGGCGCCAGGGCGAGCGGCAGTGGATCGGTGGCGCGGCCGTCGGTCCAGACCCGGAGTCGGGCGCCCGCCCCGAGGTCGCCCAGGGTCGCAGCCAACGCACGGCCGAGCGCCGACTCCTCGACCCCCGCCTCGGTCGGCAGGGTCGCCACCGAACGGGCGAAGAAGCGCACCCGCCCCTCGGCGCGGGCCGCAGCGAAGCCGGCCGCGTCCGGAGTGCGCGGGTCGGCGACGAAGGCGGCCTCGTCGAAGTCGGGGCCGAGGCTGGCCGACACGTCCACCAGCCAGTGTTCGGGGGCCGCGGCGCGGCGCGCCCCCGGCAACAGCAGGGCCGCGGCCCAGCACAGGACCGCCAGGAGGGCGCAGGCGGCGGCGGCGCGACTCACCGACCCGGCGCCCTCATACGGCCATCCGCCCGACCGGCTCGGCGACGCGGATCCAGCCGCCGCCGAGGAGACGGTCGCCACGGTAGACGGCGAGGCCCTGTCCTGGTGCGACGGATTCGGCGGGCGCGAGGAAGCGGACCTCGACCGCGCCGCCGCCGAGCCCCGTCACCTCAGCCGGAGTCTCACCGAAGGAACTGCGGTACTGCACCACGACGTCGCTCCAGACCTCGCCGGCGGCGAGGCCGGTCGGGAAGCCGTGGAACTCCTCGACCACGGCGCGGCGACAGGTCGTCTCCTCGCGGGGGCCGACCAAGACGTCACCGCTCTCGGGGTCCACGTCGAGCACGTAATAGGGCCGACCGGCGGCGAAGCCGAGACCGCGGCGCTGGCCGCGGGTGAACCCCATGTGGCCGTCGTGCTCGCCGAGCACCCTGCCGTCCCGGTCCACGAAACGCCCCGGCTTGCCGAGCCCGCCGCGCTGCGCCAGCAGGTCGCGGTAGTCGCCGCTCGGCACGAAGCAGATCTCCACGCTGTCGGGCTTGTCGTGGACGGCGAAGCCGGCCTCCTCGGCGAGCCGCCGGGTCTCGGCCTTCTCCATCCCGCCGAGCGGCAGCCAGGTGCGCGCCAGCACCTCCGGCGCCACCGGGAAGAGGACGTAGCTCTGGTCCTTGCGGCGGTCCACGCCGCGCCACAGCTCGACGCCGTCGGCGCCGCGCCGCACGCAGGCGTAGTGTCCAGTGACCAGCAGCTCGGCCCCGAGCGCGTCGGCGAAGCGCGCCAGGGCGCCGAACTTGACGTCGCGGTTGCAGACCGCGCACGGGTTCGGCGTGCGGCCGGCGGCGTACTCGGCGACGAAGTGGTCCACGATGGCGCCGAACTCGTCGGCCATGTCCAGGGCGTGGAACGGGATGCCGAGGCGGTCGGCGACGCGGGCGGCGTCGGCGGCGTCCTCGACCGAGCAGCAGCCCTGGTGGGCGCGGCGCGACCCGGCCGGGGCGGCGGAGACGCCGTTGCGCAGGAACACGCCGACGACCTCGTGGCCGGCGCGCTGGGCGAGCAGCGCAGCCACCGACGAATCCACCCCTCCGGAGAGGGCGGCGAGGACGCGGGTGCGGGGCATCGGTGCGGGCGGGTGGCCTCCGGGGGCAGGCTATCATGCCGCGGCCATGACGACGCTCGCCCCCCTCGCGCCGCCTGCCGTGCCCTTCGTCCAACAGAGCGGCGATTCCACCCCTTCGGTCGAGTTCGTCGTCCCCGGCTCCGGGGACGCGCAGCCCGCCGAAGCGACCGCCTCGACCCAGGCGGCGGGGCCGGGCGACGGCGGACAGCGCGCCCCCGAGGAGGGCGGCATCATCCCGTTCTGGGTGATGCTGGTCCTGTTGTTCGCCTTCCTCTGGTTCTTCGTGA
>JALUVI010000222.1 GCA_027020785.1 Planctomycetota bacterium
GACGGCGCCACGAGCCCCGGCCCGGCCATCCTGATCACCTCGTTCAACAACACCATCTTCCAGCGCCCGAACTCGTCCGACGACGACTTCACCGCCGACCTGGCCGCCCTGCTCGTGGCCGACCTCAACAGCGGCTCGCCCTACTACTGTGGCGACCCTACGGCAATAGGCTGGTCAGGGGATCGTTTCCTCCCACCTCCTCTTCATGCATGGCCGCCGGAGTTTTACACAGGCAATGCAAGCCCTTTCCTCGGCCCCATTTCGCCTGATTCGAGGACCCTAGATCAGTGGTTCGTCGACAACCAAGCAGGGAGTTCGGAGTTCTACGCCACTCCAGCGTGGCTCAATGCCGGCGCAGCGCTCGCTGAGGACGACAACGACATCGAGGGCTTTCCGAGGCCAGCAGTCGCCTCCGGCCTTCGCGACAAGGGAGGCGAGGAGGATTGACGATGTGGGGTTCACTTCTGATCGTCTCCGCTCTGCAGTCGCCGCCCGTGGAGTGGGTCGTCCAGGATGTCATGCCGCCTGTGTCGCCGGAGGATGGGCACCCGGTGAAAGCTGTCATGATTCTCCCGCAGGGAGACTTGGATGCGGATACGAGGCCTGACACGTTGATGGAAATCCTGGACTGGCCTACCTCACGGCAGGGCTTTCTCGCCTATTCCGGACCACAGCTGAGAGAACGGTTCATCCCGCCTGTGGTCAGCGGCCAGCTTCAATACTTGTCCCAGTCGCTCATGTACTGGACCTCCTCGGGGCCGATGTTGGCGGGAGCGGCCCCTTCGTCTTGGAATCTGCACCGGTTCGTTTCGATTCCCTTGACTGGCGCCCGGTTGGGCCCCATTGCTGAGGCGACACGCATCACGCCCTTGAAGATCTTTCGCGGCGCGGACGTGAACGGTGATGGCTGGGAGGATCTCTTCTACCAGGACTCCGACAACTGGTCTACGGGATGGGCCGGAGTGCTGGATGGAAGTGACCTCACCATGATCTGGGAGCAGTCTTTCCCAGGCGTCGTCACGGCATCCGGTATCAACTATCGCTCGGTGCGCGACTTCCCTGACCTCGACGGTGATGGAGTTCCGGACCTCTTCGCGTTCTGGCCGGAGGAGGATGTCCTTCCTGGCGACGCCTTCGGTCATCGCATCCAAGCCTACTCTGGGGTGGACGGTACTCTGCTGTGGGAAGTTCGCTACCCAGAAGGGCAATCCGGTCTGCCTGGCGTCTGCGACATTCCGGACGTCACCGGGGACGGGATGGCGGACTTCTTCTGGGTGGACCCTTCATTCGCAGCAGTCTATGACGCTTTGGATGGGAGTCGGGTGTGGATCATCGATCCGCATGGCGCTTTCGACCGCGACCCTCCGGCGGGTTTCTACTACTTCGGTACCATCCAAGCGCCCATGGCATCCCGTGTCCCGAGCGGGGGTGAGCACCTATTGGTCCCGGCTTTGGACCTCCCCCTTGTCGGAGGGGTTACGAGTGATCTATACGCCATCGGGCACTTCGATCCCCAGACGGGCGTTTTCCTGGGTCGCGGCGCCATGCCGGAAGACCTTGAGCCCTGGTGGCCGGACCCCTTCGAGGAGCAGAGCCCCTTCCCCCACATGACTGCGCTCGATGACGTGGACCACGACGGCCTCGGCGAATTCGGCGTCAGCGTTCCTGCGCCTTGGACCCAGCCCGGACAGCTCTCTTCGTACTTCGTGACCATCTCCATGAAGACGCTCACCGTTCCGGACCAGGTCTCGGTGGGTCTGGGGAACGGGTTCGACGCTGAGGTGCGGATTCCTGCGGGGGCCAACCGTCCCTGCTACCTGGTGATGTCGCGCGGTTTCGACCGCGACGGCGGTCTGCGGTTGGAGGGGTGGAAGACGCACCTGGCTCCGGATGCGTGGCTGGATCGTTCGGTGGCGACGCGCTCCTTGCAGGTGACGCTGGACGCCCAGGGCCACGGCACCATCCACGTGCCCATCCCGCCGGACCCGAACCTCGTCGGCGCCACGGTCTACACCAAGGCGGTGGTCCTGGAGTCGTCGGCCCCGGACGCCGAGGTCTGGACCCTGTCCACCCTGGGCATCACCGAGCTCGTCCTGTGACCGCAAGGCGTCGGTGCGGCGGGGCGCTGGCCGCCGCCGTCGTCACGAGCTGCGGCGCAACAGCAGGGCGAGGAAGGCCGGGCCGCCGAGGAGGGCGGTGACGACGCCGACGGGGAGGTCGCTGGTGCGACCGAACCAGTCGAGCGAGCGGGCCACCGCATCGGCGAGGACCAGGAAGCCGCCGCCGGCCAGGGCGCAGCCGGGGAGCAGCCAGGCGTGACGCAGGCCGGTGCCGGGGCGGACGACGTGGGGGACGAGCAGACCGACGAAGCCGATGGGACCGGCCTGGGCCACGACCGCCGCGGTCAGGAGCCCCGCGGCGAGCAGGCCCTCGCGACGCACGGCGTCCGCGGCGACGCCGCGGGCCTCCGCCAGCGCCGGATGGAAGGCGAGCTGGTCGAGGTCGCCGACACGCCGCGCGAGGAGGGTGAAGCCGACGGCCAACCACGGCAGGAGCGCCAGGCTCGGCCCGGCGTCCACGGCCTCGAGCGAACCCAGCAGCCAGCGCTCCATCGCGGCGAGGTCGGTCGGGCGGGCCAGGTGGCGCAAGAGGAGGACTCCGGCGCCGAAGGCGAAGTTCAGCGTGACGCCGGCGAGGACGAGGCCGTCCGGGCGGCGGCTGCGTCGGGCGACGGCGAGGACCAGGACCACGTCGAGCACGGCCAGGACCAGCGCCGGGCCGGGACGGGCCACGGCCCCGGCCCCGAGGACGACCCCGGCGAAGGCGCCCAGGCTGGCGGCGGTCGCGGCGCCCAGGGTGTAGGGCGAGGCCAGCGGGTTGCGGAGCAGGCTCTGCATCACGGCGCCGGCCACCGCCAGGCCGGCGCCGGAGAGCAGGGCGAGCAGGATGCGCGGCAGGCGCAGGCCGAGGATGGCGGCGTCGGGCGACCACGCCGCGCGCGGCAGGGTCAGGAGGTCGCTCCAGGCCCGAAGCGGCGCCACCGGCTCGCTGCCGACGAAGGGCGCGACGAACACCGCGGCGAGGCAGAGCAGGGCGGCGAGGCCGACCGTGGCGCGGGGCGTCGGCTTCCTCATCGTCGCGGGACGACCACCGGCAGGCCGTCGGGGCCGTCGGTCAGGAGGTAGGCGTCGTCGAGCACCGCGTCGAGCCAACGCGGGCGCAGGACCTCGGCGGGCGGGCCGTCCACCAGCACGCGGCCTTCGTGGAGCAACACCAGGCGGTCGGCGAAGCGCGCCGCCAGGGTCGGGTCGTGCCCGACGAACAGGACGCCCAGCCCTGCGTCGGCGAGGGCGCGGAAGCGGCGGTGCAGCGCGACCCGGTGCGGCAGGTCGAGCATCGCCCCCGGCTCGTCGAGCAGGAGGTGGCGCGGCTCCTGGGCGAGCACGCTCGCCACCAGGACGCGGCGCCGCTCGCCGCCGGAGAGTTCCCCGAGCGGACGGTCGGCGAGGTGGAGCGCGTCGGTCGCGGCGAGCGCGCGCTCCACGGCCGCGCGCACCGCCGGCGCGTCGGGGCCGTCGAGCCAGCCGCCGTGGCCGGCGACGCGCGCGCCGAGCGCCACGGTCTCGGCCGCGGTGAAGGCGAACTCGGGGTGGACCTCCTGCGGGAGGAAGCCGATCCGGCGGGCGCGATCGGCTGCCGGGAGGTCGGCCAGCGGGCGCCCGTCGAGCACGACCCCGCCGGCGCGCGGCGCGAGCAGCCCGGCGAGCGCGTGCATCAGGGTGGACTTGCCGGCGCCGTTCTCGCCGAGCAGGGCCACGACCTCGCCGGGGGCCACCGTCAGGTCCACCCCGCGCAGGACCTCCGGTCCGTCCGGCCAGCCGGCGTGCAGGGCGTGGGCCGCGAGCGCCATGGGCGCATCATGAACGCTGCTAGGATGCCGTGCCATGTCGGAGGCCCCCGCGTCCCTGGTCCGGCGTCGGCTCGCCGAGGCCCGTTCCGCCCACGAGGCCCTGGGCGACGACTTCGCCGAGCTCGTGGCCGCCGCGGCCGCGCTCGCGGTGCGCGTCCTCTCGGCCGGCGGGCGCATCCACCTGCTCGGAAACGGCGGCAGCGCGGCCGACGCCCAGCACTGGGCCGCCGAGCTGGTCGGGCGCTACCTGACCGAGCGGCCGCCGCTCGACGTCCACGCGCTGACCACCAACACCTCGACCCTGACCGCGCTGGTCAACGACTATCCGCCCGACGACGTGTTCGAACGCCAGGTCCGCGCCCACGTGCGCCGCGGCGACCTGCTGGTCGCCATCAGCACGAGCGGCAACAGCGAGAACGTGATGCGCGCCGTGCGCAGCGCCCGTGCCCTCGGCGCCCACGTCCTCGGCGTCACCGGCCGCGGCGGCGGCGCGCTGGCCCCGCTGTGCGACCTCGCCTTCGTGGCGCCGAGCGACGACACCCCGCGCATCCAGGAGCTGCACCTCCTGTTCGGCCACTGTTGGTGCGAACTCGTTGAGCGAGCCTTCACGCCCGGGCCCGACGCGCAGGCCTGATCGAGGGCCCGGGTCACTCGCCGCCCAGCTCCCCGGCGACGAGCAGGAGGAGCTCGTAGTACTCTCGGTTGAGGTCGACCACCGCCTGACGATGGAGCACGAGATCCGGCGCGACCAGCGTCAGCTCGCGGAATCGGTCGGCGCCTTGGATCCCTTCCGCCTCGAGGACCGAGAGCGCATGGAGTTCGAAGGCATACCCCAGTGCCAGGCTGGGCGCGGCGAGAACGAGGAGTCGCTGCCTCGTGCGTGCGAGGTCGGCCAGCATCCCGTCGTCGTCCTGCAGGGAATCCGGGTCCACGCCCAACGCGGTCAGCGCCATCTCCGGCGGCAAAGCGAGGCCGTCGTCGCGCAGGTAGGCGCGGAACCGTTCGGCGTCCAAGCCGCCGTCTTCGCCCTCGGTGCGTCGCCACCACGAGAGCCCTTCCTGGAGGTAGTCCCCGATGGCGCCCCGGCTGAACTCGTCGAGGGCCGAGAAGTCTTCGAGTGAGAGGCGGAAGGGGTCGCGCGGAGCGAGCTCCCCGTCCAGCTCGCCGAGCGCCTCCTCGAGCCACGCCGTTCCGAGGTGGTCCGCCTCCTGGGCCTCCACGACTTCGGCTAGCCAGGCATCCAGCGTCTCGGCGTAGCGTGCACGGACCCGGTCCAGGACCGTCGCGTCTTCGGTCCATGCCGTCCCCACGGGCTCCTCGGTGGCGGGTCCGTCCGGGGTCACGGCGGCGCTCCGCTCGACCGCCGCACGCTTCGTTCGCTCTTCGGCTCGGCTCGGCGAGGTGGGCGCGGGGAGCCGGCCACCGCTCGCCAGGTCCCGCAGGAGCCAGGGCAAGACGCCCACGGCGAGAACCAGGCACGCTCCGAGGACCCAGAGTCTGTTGCCCATCACGAAGAGCGAGCCGAACACTCGAACGTCACGGACTTGCTTCCGGGACGATGATCCGTAGCCATCGTAGGGCGTTGCCACGAGTGCCGCGCCGGGGTCTCCACGAGCCGGCGGAGTGGGCCAGGCTCTGCCGCTCGGCCATGCATGGGAGATCGAGATCGGACCGGACGGTTTCGACGGGAGCGGGCAGGCTCGGCACCACGCAGAAGAAGACGACTTCCGATCCGAGGCATGTTGTTGGAGCCGAGAACAGGCAGGTCCGTTGTTGTCGAGAATGCGGATTCACAGTAATATAGGCCTCATGCCGCAGTTGCCAGGTGAATGGATCGATGCTTTCGACAAGACAATAGGGCATTATACCGCCTTTCTCCCGGCGAGCCTCCCCCCGACCTCGGGCTTCGATCCCTTGCGGGTCCTGGCTGCAGGGGAACGTGCGGCCCACGCCCTGGGAAACCTGAAGGCGCTGGGATCGCGACTGCCGTCGCCGGAGTTGCTCTCCATGTTCCCGCTGATTCGGGAGGCCCATGCCAGTGCCCGTGTGGAGGGTACCCAGACGACGCTGGCCCACGCCTTCGGGATCGAGGACCCGCCGGAGGAGGCCGAATACCGCCAGGAACTGCAAGCCGTCCTCGATCACAGGGAGGCGCAAGCCGAAGGCGTACGGTTGCTCGCGAAGAACGGCCTCGATGCGCATCTCCTGAGGAGGGTCCACGAGGTCATGTTCCAGTCCTCGGCGTCGCCGGAACTCCAGGTCGGCCGGTGGCGCACGCAACAAAACTACATCCCGGGGGAGCATCCGGGGCTCCAGTATGCCAGGTACGTTCCCCCTCCCCCCTCTGACGTGCCTCACGGGATGGAGGCGCTCCTGGCGTTCATTCGACGACGCGAGGAGTTGTCGCCCTTGATCCGCATCGGCTTCACCCACGCCCAGTTCGAGCTCATCCACCCCTTCGTGGACGGCAACGGACGCATGGGGCGTCTGCTCATCATCCTGCAGATCCTGGACGAAGGATTGCTCCAGAGCCCGGTGCTGTTCCTGAGCGACTACTTCCTCCAGTTCCGCGACCTCTACTTCCGATGCCTGGATGGAGTTGGCCGCCGCGGGGACTGGACGTCGTGGCTGTCGTTCTTCCTCGTCGGTGTGGAGGAAGTGGCTACGGCTGCAACGGATCTGGCGGAAAAGGTCCTGCAGCTGCGACAAGACATGCTTAGGGAGTGGAGGAAGCAGTCCAGGGGCCAGCTCGGCATCCGCCTCCTTGAACTCTTGTTCGAACAGCCGCAGATCACGGTGAAAGGGGCGACGCAGCGGTTGCAGGCGACGACCGCGCCGGTCAACGAGCTGGTGCGCCGGTTCGTCCAGCTTGGCTGGTTGCAGCAGGTCACCCCAGGTCGCAGGAACCGAAGATTCGTCTTCATCGAGTACTGGAACCGGCTGAGCAAAGCGGGACAGCTCGACGTCGCTGCCATTCGGCGGAGGTTGGATGCGGCTCTCGGGCCCGGGTCGCTATGAGGGAGCTCGTCCACCGGTGGAACGCGGGGCTCGGCTCGCGCCGCTGCCGCTTCGTGGCGCGTCAGCGGGCTTCGGCGAGGAGGAGGGCGAAGCCGAGGACGTAGCGGCCCTCGCAGCGGAACAGGCGGTAGCGTTCCTCGGCGAGGTGGCGGGCGGCGCGCGCCGCGGGGTTCTCGGGGT
>JALUVI010000223.1 GCA_027020785.1 Planctomycetota bacterium
CTCGGCGCTCTCGTTCTTCTCGACCTCCTCGACGCCGAAGCCGCGCCGCTCGGCCCAGCGCTGGTACATCCGCACGAGCATCTCGGCGAAGTCCGAGGCGTCGAGCCCGCCGGCGCCGGACTGCACGGTGAGGAAGGCGTTGCGGTGGTCGGCCTCGCCGCCCAGCATGAGCTGGAACTCGAGGCCGTGGAGCTCGGCCTCGGCGGTGTCGAGCGCGGCCTCGAGGTCGGCGGCGACGGCTTCGGCCCCGCCCTCCTCGCCCTCGGCGAGCTCGGCCAGGGTCCGCACCTCCTCGAGGGCGTCGGCGGCGCGGCGGAAGGGGTCGAGCGTGGCGCGGACCCGCTTGGCTTCCTCGATGACCTTGCGCGCCGCCTCCTGGTCGTTCCAGAAGCCTTCGCCGGCCTGGAGCTCGCCCAGCTCCTTCAGACGCTCCTCGAGCGCGGCGACGTCAAAGCCGCCCCCGGAGCTGCTCCAGGCGGCGTTCCAGTTCGGCGGTGCGGTCGAGGGCTTCCTTCATGGCCGGGTCGGGACGCGACGGCGCCGCACGCGACGGCGGCCGGGCTTCCGGGGGGCGCGGATTCTACCCCTTTCGCCTCCGCGGTTCCGAGGCGCCGCCGGGGGGTCAGCCGGCGGCCGCCTCGGCGCGCTCGAGCGCCGCGGTCAGGGCGTGGTAGAGGGCGGTGTTGCTGGCCAGGGTCAGCGGCAGCAGCTTCTCGCGCGTCTCCTCCAGGTAGGCCTTCGCCCCGAGCTCGCTGAACGCGCCAGCCATGGTGCGCAGGTTGTCGAGCCGGTCCGCGCTCTTGACGACGTGCGCGTCCCGACCCTCCCAGCGCAGCGTCTCGAAGTAGCGCGCGTTGCGCTCGACGGCGCTCTCGCCCTCGCGCCGCTCGGGCACGGTCAGGGCGCGAACCAGGTCGCCGACGCGCGGGCCGAAGCGGTCCTCGACCTCGTCCAGGGTGGTGTCGGTGTCCTCGAGCACGTCGTGGAGCACCCCGGCGGCGATCACGTTGGCGTCGCGCTGCTCGGCGACCTCCCAGAGGATGAGGGCGGTCCGCAGCAGGTGGGCCGTCTCGGGCTCCTCGACCTCGCCCCGGCGCATGCGTCCGGCGTGGCGCTCCTCGGCGAAGGCCACGGCCTCGTGGACCGGCGGCCAGGTGGAGGTCCCGACGTGGCCGAGCAGCCGCTCGCGCAGCTCGTCCGGCGACAGGGAGTAGAGGGATTCGAGTGCGTTGTCGGTCATGCCTTGCGTGCGACGTGTTCGACGACGGTCCCGTCGGAGCGCCCCTCCAGGACCAGGTCGCAGAGGTCCAGGAACAGGCCGACCTCGACCACCCCGGGGATCTGCGACAGGCGGGCGTGCAGCGCGGCGGGGCCGCGGATGCCGCGGTCGAAGCGGCAGTCCAGCACGTAGTTGCCGTTGTCGGTGACGAAGGGCTGGCCGTCGTCGGCGGTGCGCAGGAAGGCCTGGCACCGGCCGAGGGCGGCGACGCGCTTGAGCACCGCCGAGTGGCCGAAGGGCGTGACCTCGACGGGCAGGAGGAAGCTGGTGCCGAGCCGCTCCACCATCTTGCCCTCGCCCACCACGACGACGACGCGGCGACCGAGCGAGGCGAGGATCTTCTCGCGGAGCAGCGCCCCGCCGCCGCCCTTGACCAGGCGCAGCTCGGGGTCCACCTCGTCGGCGCCGTCCACCACCAGGTCGGGTTCGGGGTCGCGCTCGAGGTCGGTCAGCGGGATGCCGAGCTCGGTGGCGCGGGCCGCGGTCCGACGGCTGGAGGGCACGCCGCGCACCATGATGCCCTCGTCGCGGATGCGCTCGGCGAGGGCCAGGAAGAAGTGGTCCACGGTGGAACCGGTGCCGAGACCGAGGACCATGCCGTCCTCGACCAGGGCGGCGGCGGCGCGGCCGGCGACCTCCTTGTCCGACGGGGTGGGTGGGTTCACGGCCCCACCATCCTAGGGACGAGGCGCGGCGCTATCATTGAGACACGGTCGCAACAACCATGGCCCCCACCCTCGCCGACCTGCCCCGGCTCCTCCACGCCCGCGTGGTGCGGGTGCGCGACGGCGAGGACCGCGCCGGCGAACGCCTGCAGGTCCTCGGCTTCACTCCGGGGACGGCGGTCGGCTTCGAGCGCCGCGCCCCGTTGGGCGGACCGCTGGTGCTGCGGGTGCGCGGCACGCTGGTCTGCCTGCGTCCGCGCGAGGCGCGCCTGGTCGAGGTCGAGCCGCTCGGCCTGCCCGCCGGGGAGGAACGATGAGCCACTGCGCACCGGGCGCGGCGCCCGCCGCCGCGGCGGGAACCGTCCCGAACGAGGACGTGGTCCGCGTCGTCCTGGTCGGCAGTCCGAACTCGGGGAAGACCACCCTCTTCAACGCGCTGACCGGGCTGCGGGCCAAGACCGGCAACTACCCCGGGGTCACGGTGGACCGACGCGTCGGCTGCCTGCGCACGCGCGTCGGGGGGCGCGAGGTCCAGGTCTGCGACCTGCCCGGGCTGTACTCGTTGCGGCCCATCTCCGAGGACGAGGAGGTCGCGGTGCGGGTGTTGCGCGGCGAGCAGGCAGGCGAGCCGCCGCCCGACGCCGTGGTCTTCGTCGCCGACGCCACCAACCTCGAGCGCTCGCTCGGCATGCTCGCCGAGGTGCTGGCGCTCGGGCGCCCGACCCTGCTCGCCTTGACCATGGTGGACGAGCTCAAGGCGCGCGGCGGTGAGGTGGACGTGTTCCGCCTGCAGCAGGCGCTGGGCATCCCCGTGGTCGGGGTGGTCGGGCATCGCGGGCTCGGCGTCGGCGACCTCATGGACCGGCTGGCCCGTCCCGAGGACTGGCGCCGGCCGGGCGCGTCGTCGGCCGCGCTGCCGCCGCCGCCGCCCGAGGCCGGCCCGGCGGCCCGCACCGGCTGGGCCGACGAGGTGCTGCGCCACGCCCGCCGCCGCGCCCCCGAGCCGAGCCGCTGGACCCGGCGCCTCGACGCGGTGCTGCTGCACCCGGTCGCCGGCCTCGTCGTCTTCCTGCTCTTCGTCACCACCTTCTTCCAGGCCATCTTCAGCTGGGCCGCGCCGGCGATGGACGCGATGGTGGCGGCGGTGGACGGGCTCGCCGACTGGATGCTCGCCACCCTGCCGTCGGGCACGGTGACCTCGCTGCTCGCCGACGGCCTGGTCCGCGGCGTCGGCAACGTCCTGGTCTTCGTGCCGCAGATCGCGCTCCTGTTCGCGATGATCTTCTTCTTCGAGGCGAGCGGCTACATGGCGCGGGCCGCCTTCGTCGTGGACCGCGTGATGGGGTGGGCCGGGCTCGAGGGGCGCGCCTTCATCGCGCTCCTGTCGTCGTACGCCTGCGCGGTCCCGGGCATCATGGCGACGCGCACCATCCCCTCGCCGCGCGACCGGCTCGCGACCATCCTGGTCGCGCCGTTCGCGACCTGCTCGGCGCGGCTGCCGGTGTACGCGCTGCTCATCACCGCCTTCGTCCCGGGCGAGCCCGTCTTCGGCTGGTGGACGCTCCAGGGCCTGACCCTGTTCGGTCTCTACGTGCTCGGCGGCGTCTCGGCCGTCCTGTTCGCGGCGCTGTTCAAGCGCGGTCTGCTCCGCGGCGCGCAACTGCCCTTCTACCTGGAACTGCCGCCGTACCGCTGGCCGTCGCTGCGCTCGGTCCTGCTCCAGACCTGGGGGCGGGTCCGCATCTTCCTGCGCGACGCCGGCACGGTCATCCTGGCCGGTTCGCTGATCCTGTGGGCGCTGCTCCACTTCCCGCGGGTGGACGCCGAGGACTACGCCACGCCGCGCGAGGCGGCCGCGGCCCAGCTCGAGCAGAGCGTCGCCGCCGACCTCGGCCGCGCCATGGAACCGGTGTTCGGTCCGCTCGGCTTCGACTGGCGCGTGAACGTCGGCCTCATCGGCTCGTTCGCCGCGCGCGAACTCATGGTCAGCACCCTGGCCCAGGTCTACGCCCACGAGGGCGAGGACACCGACACCCTCGCCGAGGTCCTCGCCGCCCCCGACCCCGAGACCGGCCGCCCCCGCCTGTCGCGCGCCTCGGCCTTCGCCCTGCTCGCCTTCTACGTCTACGCGCTCCTCTGCCTCTCCACCGTCGCCGTCGCCCGCCGCGAGACCGGAGGCTGGAAGTGGCCGGCCTTCATGCTGACCTACATGTTCGCCCTCGCCTGGCTCGCCGCCTTCGCCACCTACCACGCGGCCCACGCCCTCGGCGCATGACCCGACCGGCGGCCCGCAGGCAAGAGGAAAGGCGCCGCCATGAGAGACACACCACTACCCCAACCTGGGAGGAGGAGACGGCGCCCTTCCGCAGACGGGCGCCGCTCACCAGGCGGGCTCGTCCCGAAGCTGGAATATCATACCAAATCATGACCCTCATGTCCAGGGCCCCATAGAGGGTTCGCGTTTCCTTCACGCTTCGGAACCCGGAGGCATCGCGCCGTGGTCCCAGAGTTCTCCTTCGTCATCGTGTGACCTCTTTCGGGGTGAAGCGTCTTCCCTGGTGCGGCCGGATGGGCCGGTCGCACGACACGGAGGAAGACGATGAAGACGACGACCTTGATCCTGGCCCTGCTCGCGCCGCTGCTCGGCGGCGGGGGCGGGTCCGACTGCATCCCCGACGGCGCCACCGGCGACGTGTGCCTGAAGCGGCCCGGCAAGCCCCCGGCGGGCGAGTGGGACGGCGACACCGGCTCGCCCCAGGCGTTCGAGAACGACCCGGTGTTCGACGACCCGGCCGGCCCGGCCGACTCCAACGAGGACGGCTCGGTGGCCTGCGTCACCATCGAGAACCGCGGCGGCGTGCTCTACCTGCCGAACGGCGAGACCATGGACGGCGACGACTACGAGTGCGGCTCGATCTACATCGAGTGGTACTACTGGGTGTTCGTGTACCACCACTTCTACGGCCGCTACGGCGGCGCCGAGGTCGGCGGTACGTGGGGCCGATGGGTGCGCCGCTCGGTACGCCAGGGGCCGGTGGACGTCTGCCCCTGCTAGACGCCGCGGCTGCTTCGGCTGCGCCCCCTCCCCGCGGGAGGGGGCGCTCCGTCGTCGGGGTCGGGAGCGCGGGCGCCGTGGGAAGGGTTTTCCACAGCCGCCGGGGCGGACGGCCCGGCCCCTAGGCTCCGAGTCGAGCGGCCGTCCGGGCCGCCGTGGACACGCATGCGAAACCCCCTCCCCTGGATCCTCCTCGCGGTCGCCCTCACCGCGGCCACCTGGTTCCTGCTGACGCAGCGGGGCCCTCACCCCGAACCCTCCGTCCAACCGGTCGCGGCCGCCGCCGCGCCGGAGCGCCCCGAGCCGGCGGCGCCCCTGGCGGCCGAGGCCGCGCCGGCTCGTCGGGCCGCGGCGACGCACGCCGACGGCGAGGCCGAAGCGCAGGAGGGCGACGAAGCCGAGTCCGAGACGGTGGCCGCTCCGCCCGAGGCCCCGGCCCGGCTTCGCGGGCTGGCGACCGAGTCCGACGGCACGCCCCTTCGGGGCTGGCGCGTCGTCGTCGTCCGCACGGACGAGGCGCCCGAGGATGCGGGCCCCGCCCGCCACGCCACACCACTCGGCGAGGACGGAAGCTTCGTCTTCGCCGAGCTCCCGGCTGGGTCCTGGGACGTGGTCCTGGAGCGCGGCGGCTTCGGACGCCTGCGCACCTTCCCGATGGTGGACGAGCCCGTCGTGCTGGCGCCGGGCGACGACCGCTTCCTCTCGCTGGTGCTGGAGCCGGGGCCGCTCACCCTGACGGGACGCATCGGCATGGAGCGCGCCTTCTCCGGGATGGGCGTGCCGGTGGAGCTGCACGACGAGCGCGGGCACGTCGTCTCGCGCTTCCTCTCGGCCATCGACTGGGAGCGCGAGGACCTGGACGGCGCCCTCGACGACGACCACGACCGGGCCTTCGTGTCCACCGAGGGCGCGTTCGAGGTCACGGGGCTCCGCCCGGGGCGCTACCGGCTGGTCTTCCCGGCGGAGGGCGTCGCCCCGCTGCGAGGCACCGACGCCGACGGCTCGCCGGTGGACTACCAGCCGCAGGCCTTCGAGCTGGTCGTGGACCTCTCCTCCGACCGTGACCTCGGGCGGATCGTCGTCCACTGGGCCGACTACTTCCGCGACCCCCGGGCCCAGCGCCTGGCCCGCCTGGCCGTGGACGTCGGCTCCTCGGAAGTGGTCGAGGAGGTCGGCCCCCCGCCTCCGGGCGCCCCGCCGCCACCCCACACCGGCGGCCCGCCCCGCTGACCGGCCCGCTGACCGGCCCGCTGACCGGCCCGCTGACCGGCCCCTGACCGGCCCCTGACCGGACCGGCGAGGGAGGGCCTGGGGTCGTCGCCCGGGGGGCCGCCCCCCTCCGGGCGCAGGAGACCGGAAGCGCGCTCGAGACGAAAGAGGGGTTGCAGGACGCGCGGAAGGGACTATAGTTTCGCCAGTCATGGCGAAATACACCATCCAGGACCTCGAGCGCCTCTCCGGGGTGCGGCAGCGCACCATCCGGGACTGGATCGCCCGCGGGCTCCTCCCCGGCGCCGACCGGAGGGGGCCTGGAGCGACCTACTCGCGCCACCACCTGCAACGGCTGCTCGCCATCCGCCACCTCAAGGAGGGGCTCGGCCTGGCCCTGGACCGGATCGCCGACCTGCTCGCCGAGCTGCCCGAGGAGGAGGTCGAGCGCCTCGCCGCGGGCGAGCTCGACCCGATGGACCTCGTCGGGGTCTCCGTCCCCGCAGCGATGGAGATCGCGCCCTTCCCGTACATCGCAGCCGAGTCCTCCGAGTCCCGCTCCGCTCTACCGTGCCACGAGGCTCCCTCCCGCAACCGTCGTCCCTCTCCCAAGACCGTGGCGCGCGCTCTCGACGCCGTGGCCCGGGCACTCGGCAAGCGAACCGAGCCGGACGACGAGCCGGGACGGGTCGAGCTCTGGGTGGAGGTCCCGGTCCGCGACGGCCTGGTCCTCCGCCTCCGCGACCCCGGCCCCCGCGGTCGCGCCGCCCTGGAACGACTCGCGCGGGTGATGTCCGCGCGCATGGAGGAGGTCGCGCCGTGAGCCCGCTCTCCTCCTCCCTTCACTCCACT
>JALUVI010000224.1 GCA_027020785.1 Planctomycetota bacterium
TTGGGCCTGGACCTCGCGCCGGAGTGGCAGGCCCAGGGGCTGCGCCGCCTCGGCTTCGTCGTGGACGCCGAGGCGGAACCCTGGCGGGTCCGCGTGCCGAGCTGGCGCGCCACCAAGGACGTCACCCGCGAGGTGGACCTGGTCGAGGAGGTCGGGCGGCTGCGCGGCTACGACCGCATCACCGCTGCTCCGTGGCCCTGGCCCTCGTCGCCGCCGGTCGAGCTGCCGCACCACCGGCTCGAGGCCGAGCTGGCGGCGCGGCTGCGCAACGCCCACGGCGGCTACGAGACCCAGTGCTACCCCTTCCTCGAAGAGGCCTGGGCGGAACGGTTGGGCCTGCCCCTCGACGCCTTCCTCCGGGTGGCGAACCCGGTGCAGGCCGGGGTCACCTTGATCCGTCGCGACCCGGTGCCGAGCCTGGTCGAGCAGGTCGCGAACGACCTCCGCGAGGCCGCGACCGGTCTGCTGTTCGAGGCGGCCCGCGGCTACGAGCCGGTCGCCGGCAGCGAGCCCCGCGAGCGGAAGTGGCTCGGAGCCGTGTCCTGGATCCGCGGCGACGCTCCCCTGGAGGGCCCCGGCTCGGCCTTCGAGCGGGTGCGCGGCGTGGTCGAGGACCTCGCCTTCCAGGCCGGTCTCCCGGACCTCCCGGCTCCCGAGCCGGGAGCCGACCCCGGGACGCCCTGGCTCCATCCCCGCCACGCCCTGTGTTGGCGTCACGACGGCCGGCTCCTCGCCTGCTCCGGCCGCCTCGCGCCGGACCTGGCCGCCGCCTGCGCCGGGGAGGCGGCGCTCGCCGTGTTCCTGCTCGACCTGGAGGCCCTGGTCGAGGCCCGGGCCGCCGCCCCGCCGTTGCGCTTCCAGCCCCCTTCCCGCTTCCCGGCGGTCAAGGTGGACGTCGCCCTGGCGCTGCCGGCCTCCGTGCCCTACGAGGAGGCGGCCGGGGCGCTCCGGCGCGCCGGGGGCAAGCTGCTCGAGTCGCTCGAGTTGTTCGACCTCTACCAGGGGCCGAACCTTCCCGAGGGCTGGCGCAGCCTCGCCTTCCATGCCGTGCTCCGAGCCCACGACCGCACCCTCGGCGAGGCCGAGGAGCAGCGCTTCCTGGCCCGGGCCGAGAAGGCCGCAGCAGCGCTCGGCGGTCGGCTGCGCTCCTAGGCCGGTTCCGCTCCCTCCGGCGTGGTAGGTTTCCCCCGAAAGGTTCCCACGACGCCGCCGTCCGCCGATGGACTTCCTCCGCCGCCACTTCGACCGCCTCTTCCTGGTCCTCCAGGTCTGGGTGGACGGCTTGGTGACCTTGCTGGGATGCTTCCTCGGGCTGTGGCTGTATCCGCGGATCTTCGAGGTCCCGCCTCCCGACGTCCGGGACTATGCCCAGGTCTTCCTCCTCATCACCGGGGTCACCCTCTTCACCTTCTGGTTCCTCGACCTCTACCGCAACCAGAAGTCGATCCTCAACGTCGAGGAGTACCGCCAGATCGCCAAAGCGGTGGCGGTGTCGTTCCTGGTCACCGCCACCCTGGTCTTCATGCTTCGCGAAGCCCAGAGCCTGGAGGGCACCGAGCACTGGCTCTATGCCCTGTTCCGCAAACCCTACGAACTGCTCAAGCTCCAGGGCACCGAGCGCTATTCGCGGATGCTGTTCCTGGTCGTGTTCGCGACCATCCTGTTCCTCCACCTGCTGCAGCGCGCCTGGATGTTCCGCCTGCTGGAGATCGCCCACGAGAAGGGGCTGGGCAACGTCAACGTCGCCATCTTCGGGACCGGGCAGGAGGCGCGCCGCATCCAGCAGAAGCTCAAGCTGTTCCCGACCCTCGGCTACCGCTTCGTCGGCTTCCTCGATTCGGCGGGTGAGCCCGTACCCGAACAGATCGGGGGCCGCCCCGTCCTCGGTTCGGAGGACGACCTCCACGACCTCCTGGAGCGTCACGACATCAGCCTCGTGGTGGTGGCCAAACCCGAGTTGGAGGAGCAGGAGCTCATCGCCCTGTGCAAGCGTTTCGAGGACTTCGGCGTGGACTACATGGTGCTGCCCCGGCTGTACCACTTCTTCACCAAGCGCTACACCATCACCACGCTCGATTCGCTGCCGCTGATCACGCCGCAGTCCGCGCCGTGGCGGCCGATCTATTCCTTCGCCAAGCGGGCCGTGGACATCGTGGTCGCCGCGGTGGGGCTGGCCGTCGCCGCTCCGCTGATGCTGCTGATCGCGATCTTGATCAAACTCGACTCGCCCGGCCCCGTCTTCTTCAGCCAGTTGCGCCGCGGCGTCCACGACCGCGTGTTCCGGATGTTCAAGTTCCGCACCATGTACGCCGACATGTGTGGGGACGCGGTCACGCCGCAGCACGGGCGCGATCCGCGGGTGACCCGGGTCGGGCGCATCCTCCGCAAGACCTCGCTCGACGAGATCCCCCAGCTCTGGAACGTGCTCAAGGGGGACATGTCCCTGGTCGGACCGCGCCCGGAGATGCCCTTCATCGTGGAACAGTACGACGAGCTCCAGATGCGACGCCTCGACGCCAAGCCGGGCATCACCGGGCTGTGGCAGGTCTCGGCGGCGCGCAACGCTCCGATCCACGAGAACGTGGACTACGACCTCTACTACATCGAGAACCAGTCCTTCTTCCTGGACGTGCTCATCTTCGTCCTGACCCTCGGTACCATGCTCAAGCTGCGGAGCACCAACTGATGACCGAGGAACGAGGCGTCTATCGCGGTCCCGACCGGCGGCGGAAGCGGACCCATCCCTTCAGTCGCTGGGCCCTCCACGGCGGGAGGCGTTGGAGCGGCGGCCGCCGTCCGGGCGAGAACGAGCGGGCTTTCGTGGACCTCTATCCGTTCCGGGACTGGGTGGTCCTGACGGTCTTCCTCACCCTGAACCTGCTCGATGCGCACTTCACCCTGATGTACCTGCAGCGCGGCGGCGAGGAGGCCAACCCCATCGCCGTGCGCCTGCTGGCGATGGGCCCCCAGGCCTTCGTCTTCTTCAAAGGGCTCGGCATCACCCTGGGGGCGGTGTTCTTCTGCGTGCTGCGCAACTGGCCGAATGCGCGTCGCGGCGTGCTCCTGGCCCTGTTCCTGTACCAGGTGCTGTTCGTGTACCACCTCCTGCTCTACACCGGCCGCATCGGCAACGTCCTGCCGTAGGGGCGGGGCGCGTCCGCCGTCAGAAGGCGGGGAAGCGCAGCCGGACGCGCACCGGGACCACGCCGTCGAGGCGGTCGAGCACGACCCGGGCCGGCACCCGGCGGGCGAGTCGCTCCAGCAGCTCGCCGAGGTAGGCGGGCGGGGGGCGGCGGCCGACCGCGCCGTCGGCCTCGGCTTCCCAGGCCAGCCACGGGCCGTCGGCGTCGCGGCCGAGGCGCAACTCGGGGCGTCCGCCGGGGCCGAAGCGTTCCAGCAGGTCGGCGGCGACGGCGGTCGCGGCGTGCAGGGAGCGGCGGTCGGCGCGCACCACTCCCGGGGCATCGCCCGAGACGGTCGGGCCGCCGACCTCGTGCCCCTGGGAGGTGAGTTCGCCGAGTACGGCGGTGGCTTCGGCGTGGAGGTCGAGGTCCTCGCGGATGGGAGCGGCGCCCGCGGCGGCGAGGTGGAGACGCGCCAGCTCGCGCTCCAAACGACGCGCCGCCTCCAGGGCCGGGGTCAGGAGGGCCTCGCTCCCGTGGTCGCCCGGCGGCCGTTCGTGCTCGAGCAGCTGCAGGTATCCGGTGAGGCTGGTCAGGGGATCGCGCAGGCCCTCGACCAGGCCCTCGAGGAAGGCGCCGCTCTCGGAGGGCGAGGTGGACCGCCCGGCACCGCCGAGGGCCGCGGCCAGGGCGCGCGGCGTCCACGGCTCGGGGACGAGGTGGACGCGGTCGAGCTCGAGCAGTTCCTCGCATCCGGCGAGCCCGCGGTCGCCGACCAGGACCAGCAGCCAGGGCACCGGCTCGCCGTAGGGCAGCGAGGCGGCGAGCGCGCGCAAGGTGGCGCGGTCGGCGTCGTCGGCGTCCACCACCAGGCCGGCGAGGTCTCCGGCGTGGCGGGCTTCGAACCAGCGGCGCAGGTCGGCGGCGGCGAAGTCCAGGCGATGGCCCGGCAGGACGGCGGCCAGGACCTCGGGGAGTCCGGGGTCGGGCGGATCCTGGAACACCAGGACGCGGGAGGGAGGGGATGGCGCCGACATGTCCGACGGCTGCTCCAGCCTAGCGTCCGCCCGTGGCCGCGCCAGCCTCGTCGAGCGTCCGGTCCATGGTGTGGCGCAGGATCCAGGGCACCGCCTCGGCCAGGTGGGCGCAATAGAGGTCCGGGTCCTGCCCGGCCTCGGCGAGGCGCTGTCGCGCGTCGCGTCCCTTGCCGGTGCCGACCAACACCCCGGGCAGGTCGCGCGCGGCGTAGGCCTGGAGGTCGCGGACGTCGTCGCCGACGCCCACCGAACGCCGCCAGTCCACCTCGAAGTCCTCGGCGGCTCGGTCCAACAGCCCGGGAAGCGGCTTGCGGCAGCGGCAGCGGCGGCGCTCCGGCGGCACGCCCACCGACGGGTGGTGGGGGCAGTGGTACCAGGCGTCCACCGCAGCCCCGGCCGCGGCCAGCTCGTGTTCGATGCGGTCCTGGATCGAGGCCAGGTCGCCGGCGTCGAGCAGGCCGCGGGCGATCCCGCTCTGGTTGGAGACCACGATGAGGAGCAGGCCGCGCTGGTGGAGGGTGGCCAGGGCCTCGGCCACGCCGGGGAGGAGGCGGACGAGGTCGGGGTCGGCGAGGTAGGGGACCTCCTGGATCAGGGTCCCGTCGCGGTCCAGGAACAGGGTCGGGCGGGGGGCCAACCCGGGCAGTCTAGCCCGGCGCTTGCAGGCGGCCGAGCCGCGACCTAGGCTCGGCGGCGATGAAGCACAAGGATGCGCGCACCGCCCTCCTGATGGAGGAGCTCCGGCCCCGGGACGCCTCGGACCTCTGGATGGTCTTCAAGATCATGGGCGAGTTCGTGGACGCCTTCGACACGATGCGCGACATCGGCCCGGCGATCTCGATCTTCGGCAGCGCCCGGACCTCGCCCGACCACCCCTTCTACCGGATGGGGACCGAGGTGGCCGAGCACCTGGCCAAGCGGGGCTACGCCATCATCACCGGCGGCGGGCCCGGGTTGATGGAGGCCGCCAATCTCGGCGCCCAGCGCGCCGGAGGACTCTCCATCGGGCTCAACATCGAGCTGCCGATGGAGCAGACCCCGAATCCATATCAGGACATCGAACTCCACTTCCGCTACTTCTTCGCGCGCAAGGTCTGCTTCGCGCGCTACGCGGTGGGTTACGTCGTCCTGCCCGGGGGCTTCGGCACCCTCGACGAGTTCTTCGAGGCCTTGACCCTGATCCAGACCGAGAAGATGCACGACTTCCCCATCGTGCTGATGGGCAAGAAGTACTGGGGCGGCCTGCTGCGCTGGCTCAAGCGCACCCTGGTCGAGGAGGGCACCATCTCGCCGAAGGACCTCGACCTGTTCTACATCACGGACGACCCGCGCGAGGCGGCGATCGCGATCCACCGCGCGCTGGAGGAGCAGAGCCAGATCCGCCCCGAGTGGCGCCGCCAGATCATCGCCGCGGCGAGGAAGCGGGCGGCGCGCATCCATGCGCCGAAGCGCATCGCCCGGCGCCGCAAGGGCGACTCCGACTCCGAGACCTAGGCCCCGGCTTCCTCGGGTTTGGCGCGTCCCGCGAAGTCGCCGGTCTCGGTGTTGACCTTGATGTAGTCGCCGGCCTCGACGTAGGGCGGCACCCGCACCTCCAGGCCGGTCTCGACCACGGCCCGCTTCTTGTCGTTGGTCACGGTGTCGCCGCGGGCCGCGATCTCGGCCTCGGTGACCTTGAGCACCACGTTGGTCGGCAGTTCGAGCGAGATCGGCCGCCCCTCGTGGAGGGTCAGCGTCACGGCCTGGTTGTCGCGGACGAACTTCATCTGCTCGGCCACCATCTCGCGGGGCAGGAAGTACTGCTCGTAGGTCTCACCGTCCATGAACACCATCTGCTCGCCCTCCTCGTAGGAGAAGGTCGCCTGGCGCCGGTCGAGATAGGCCAGCTCGAGCGTCTCGTCCGAGCCGAGCCGCATCTGCTTGGTCTGCCCGGTCTCCAGGTTCTTGCACTTGATCTGGTTCATCGCCCGCCAGTTGCCGGGCGCGATGTGCTCGAAGTCGGTGACCACGAAGAGTTGGCCGTCCAGGATCAGGACCTGCCCCTTGCGTACTTGATTCGCCTTGACCGTCGCCATGGTGTGGGATGGGGGAGCGATCTCCCCGCGGCGCCCCATCCTAGCGTCACCGCGGCTAGAAGGACTTGCGCAGCGAGGAGGACGGGATGCCCAGCGCCTGGCGGTACTTGGTCACGGTGCGCCGCGCCACCCGGACCCCGTCGCGCTCGCGCAGGATGCGGACGATCTCCTCGTCGGAGAAGGGGTTGCGGGGGTCCTCCGAGGCGACGATCTCCTTGACCCGCTCCTGGATGGCGAGCCGCGAGCGGCTGCCCCCGCGGGCCGTGCTCTGGCCTCCCGAGAAGAAGCGTCGCAGTGGGATGATGCCCTGCGGGGTCAGCGCGTTCTTGCCGCGGATGGCGCGCGACACGGTGCTCAAGTGCACGCCGACCTCGTCGGCGACCTCCTGCATCTTCATCGGTTTCAGGTGCTCCGGTCCCCAGCGGAGGAAGTCGCCCTGTCGCCGGGCGATGGCGGAGGCGACCTCGAAGAGGGTCTCGCGCCGTTTCTGGACTGCGTCGAGGAACCAACGCGCCCGCTCGATCTTGCGCATCAGGAACTGGTGCAGGCGGGGGTCGTCCTTGGCGTGCTCGAGGATCTCCTGCGCCTTCCGGGTCAGCCGGACCTCCGGAAGGCCCTCCCGGACCAGGCGCACCTGGAACCGCCCATCCTCGTCCTCCTCCATGACCACGTCGGGGAGCAGCACCTGGGGCCGGTCGTCGTGGGGGTCCTCCCAGGGGCGGTGGTCGAGCAGCGCCAGGACCTCGAGTGCATGCCGTACGTCCTCGATGCCGACACCCTCCTCGCGGGCGATCTGCGGAAGCCGGTTGCCGAGCAGCTGCTCGAAGTGCTTCTCGACGATGGCGCGGGCCAGCGGGTGCTCCTCCTCCATGGCGTCGAGTTGGAGCAGGAAGGCCTCGCGCAGGTCGTGCGCTCCGATCGCGGGGTGGGCGACGCGTCGCAGCTCCTCGAGGGCGGTCTGGAGCTCCGGCAGCGGGGTCCCGGTCAGCTCGGCCACCTCCTCCAGGCCGCCGGGGAGGAAGCCGCGCGGATCCAGGAAGGCGAGGATCATCTCGGCATCGCGGACCACTTCCGGCGGAAGGTCGCGGACCCGCAACTCGGCCAGCAGCTCTTCGGTGCGCCCGAAGGGGTCGGGGGCGGGAGCCAACGACAGCGCATCGGGGTCGCCGGCTTCGCGGGCGGGCGCGGTGGAGGAGGGCGGCGCCGCCTCGAGCAGGTTCTCCAGCACCGCGGGGTCGGTCAGTTCCGGCTCCTCGTCGGGGTCGCTCCGCTCGGCCGCGTCCGCTTCGCCGCCGGCCCCTTCGACCTCTTCGTCCTCCTCGCCCTCGGCCAGTTCGAGGAAGGGGTTGTCCTCCAGTTCGGCCTCGAGGCGGTCCAGCAGCTCCGGAGTCGTCAACTGGAGCACCTGCATCGCCTGGATCATCTGCGGCGACTGCTGCAGACGCTGTTCCAGTCGGAGGTCCTGGTTATATTCCAGGCGCATGCCTTCCAGTGTAACCTCCTGGGACCCGGGCGCCTTCCTCGGGCTCGAGCCCGAGCGATGCCCGCCGTCGGCGCGCGCCGCGGTGGTGCCGGTGCCCTACGAGGCGACGACCACCTACGAGGTGGGCACCGCCCGCGGGCCCGCCGCCATCCTCGAGGCCAGTCGTCAGGTCGAGTTCTGGGACGAATGGCTCGAGGACGAGGCGGTCCGCTTCGGGGTACGCACCGAGGAACCGGTCGTGTGCGACGGCCCGCCCGAGGAGCTGGCCGCGATCCTGGAGCCGCGGATCGGCGCCATCCTGGACGCCGACCGCTTCCCGCTCGTCCTGGGCGGGGAGCACTCGCTGTCGCTGGGCCCGATCCGGGCTGCCGCCCGTCGCCACCCGGACCTGGTGGTCCTCCACCTGGACGCCCATCCCGACCTGCGGGATGCCTACGAGGGCACGCGCTTCGGTCACGGTTGCGTGATGCGGAGGGTGCTGGAGCTCGGCGTGCGCATCCATTCCTTCGGCATCCGCGCCGTCTCGCCGGAGGAGCGCGACCTCCTCGCGGCCGAGCCTCGCGTGACCACGGCGCCGGCCCGCGAGCTCCTGGCCCTGCCGCCCGCCGAGCGCCCGGAGCGCGTCCTCGCGGGCCTGCCGCCGGGTCCCCTGTGGCTGTCGTGGGACGTGGACGGCCTCGACCCCGCCGTCGTCCCCGCGACCGGCACCCCCGAACCGGGCGGCGTGGACTGGTTCACAGTCAGCGAGGTGCTGCGGCGGCTCGACGCCGCGGGGCGCGAACTCGTCGGCGCCGAGGTGCTCGAGCTGTCCCCGCGTCCGGGCCAGCACGGCAGCGACTTCGCCTGCGCCCGCCTCGCCCACCGCATGCTGGTGGCCGGCCTCCGGTCCCTCGAACGCCGCGCTGCGAGCGGCTCCCGCTCGTGAAGGTCCTCCTGGTCGAGGACGAGCGCACCCTGGCGGTCCCGTTGGCCGACGCCCTCGAAGCGGCCGGCCACGAGGTGGTCGTCGTCGCCGACGGAGCCGGCGCGCTCGCACGTCTCGCCGAGGAACGCCCCGACCTGGTCCTCACCGACGTCCGCCTCCCCGGGGCGAGCGGCATCGAAGTCCTGAAACGCGCCCGGTCGCTCGACCCGCCGTGCCCGGTGCTCGTGATGACCGGCTACGCCTCGGTGGACCAGGCGGTCGAGGCCATGCGCGGCGGCGCGGTCGGCTACCTGCAGAAGCCGTTCCCGATGGAGGCGCTCCTGGCCCAGGTGGAACGCGTGGCGGAGGAGGCCCGACTGCGCGCCGAGCTGCGTCGCCTGCGCATGGACGCCGCCGGGGCGGAGCGGGTCTTCGACGGTCGCTCGCCCGCCATCCGCGAGGTCGAGGAACGCCTGCTCGACGCCGCCCCTTCCGAGGCGCCGGTCCTGCTCCTCGGCGAGAGCGGCACCGGCAAGGAACGCGCCGCCCGGGCGCTGCACGACCTCGGCCCGCGCGCCGCCGAGCCCTTCGTCGCGGTCGGCTGCGGCGGCGTCCCCGAAGCCCTGTTCGAGGGCGAGTTCTTCGGCCACCTGCGCGGCGCCTTCACCGGCGCCGACGAGGACCGTTCCGGGCTCTGCGCCGTCGTCGGCGCGGGCACCCTGTTCCTGGACGACGTCCAGGACCTGCCGGTGTCGGCCCAGGCCAAGCTCCTCCGCCTGCTCCAGGAGCGCGAGTTCGTTCCGCTCGGCGCCCGAGAGGCGCTGCCGTTTCGGGCTCGCGTGGTCGCCAGCGCGGCGCCGGACCTGGAGGAGCGTCTCTCCGACGGCCGCTTCCGCCCGGACCTCTACCATCGCCTGCGCGTCCTCGAACTGAAGCTGCCGCCGTTGCGCCACCGCATCGAGGACCTGGCCGACCTCCTGGCCGCGTTCCTGCGGCGGCACGACCCCGAAGGACGCTATCGGGTGGGGGACAAGGCCCTGGCGGCGCTGCGCCGCCATCCCTGGCCGGGGAACGTGCGCGAGCTCGAGAACGCCGTGGCCCGGGCGCTGGCCTTGGCCGACCCCGGGGTGCGGGTGCTGAAGCCGGAGCACTTCTTCCCCGCCGGCGGGGACGGCGCCGACGAGGTGGTCCCGCTCCACGAAGCCGTCCGGACCGCCGAGATCCGCGCCATTCGCGCCGCCCTGGCCGCGACTGGGGGAAGGAAGGCGAAGGCGGCCGGGCTGCTCGGCGTTTCCCGGAAGGTGTTGTGGCAGAAGATGCGCGACCTTGGCATCGACCGCGAAGGCTGACAGAATGTGCCGGCCCGTCGGCCCCCTCCGCATGATCCCCCCGTCCTCCTCCCTCGCTCCCTACGCCCCCGGTTCGCCCCCGGTCCCGGTCGAGGCCGCCGGGTTCCGGATCTACACCGACCTGCACCTCGACGGCGATCGGCCGCACGAGATCGCGGCCTTCGCCATCGACCTCCGCCAGCAGGCGGCGGACCCGAACGTGGAACGTTGCCACGTGGTCGTGCTCGGCGACCTGTTCGACGCCTACACCGGCGCCGAGTCCTGGCGCGCTCCGGCCTTCCGCGAACTGGTCGAGGCCTTCCGCGAACTCGCTTCCCGGGCCGCGGGGGTCTGGGTGCTGCGCGGCAACCGCGACGTCCTGCTCGAACCCGCTCACGTCGCCGAGCACGGCCTTCGCGTCGCCGACGGGCTGCTGGCCCGATTGCCGGGGCGGCCGGCGGCGCTCCTGACCCACGGTGACGCCTATTGCCTGGCCGACCACGACTACCAGAAGCTGCGACGGCTGCTGCGACGCCGCGGCATGCGTCGGGTGCTCGGCCTGGTCGGAGCCGGCGGACGCCGACTGCTGGCGCGGCGGCTGCGGGCGCACAGCCGCGACGCGGTGGCGGCGAAGTCGCCGCAGGAACTGGAGCTCCACGAGGACACCCTGGCCGCCGAGCTGGAGCGGGTCGGCGCTGCGGTCGCCGTCCTGGGCCACCTCCACGAGGCCCGGGACCGCCGCCTGCCGAGCGGCGCGCGGCTCCGCGTCCTGCCGGCCTGGGAGCCCGGTTCGCGCCCCTGGGACCTGGCCGCGCTCCTTGACGGTCGCTCCTGAAACCCTAGAATCTAGGGTTCATGTCAGGCGGGGACCCTTCCCGGGCCACCATGGTCGTCACCCTGGACGGTCTGTCGGGTTCGGGCAAGAGCACCCTCGCCCGGGAGCTGGCCCGCCGCCTCGGTTGGACCTGGCTCGACTCCGGCGCGTGGTACCGGGCCCTGACCTGGGCCGTCCTCCGGGCCGGCGCCGACCCCGCCGTCGAGGACCAGGTCCTCGACGTCCTCTTTCGAACCCATCTCGATGCCGAATCGGACGGGCGCGTCCGCGTGGACGGACGCTTCCCCGGCGACGCGCTGCGCACCCCGGAGATCGATCGGGCCGTGGCGGTGCTCGCCGACCACCCGCGGGTGCGCGCCGAACTGGTGCGCCGCATGCGCGAGTTCGCCGCCCATGCCGCCGCGGCGGGCGCGGGACTGGTCGCCGACGGCCGCGATGCCGGCGCCGTGATCTTCCCGGACGCCGACCTCAAGGTCTTCGTGGACGCTCCGCTGGCCGTGCGCGCGCGGCGGCGGCTGGCGCAGCGCGGCGGCCCGGTGGAAGACCCGGCGGCCGAGGCGGCGATGGAGCGCGAGCTCGCGACCCGCGACGCGCGCGACCTGGCGCGCGGCGAGGCCGCCCCGCGTCCCCGGTCCGGCACCTTCGTGCTCGAGAACACCGACGGAATCGAGGAGGCGATCGGGAGCCTCCTCTCCCGCATCCAGCGGCTGCGCGCCGTGCGGGAGGCGCCCGGGAGCGGCGCCGGTCCCTCCCCCGATTGACCCCAGACCCCACCCCACCCACCTCCATGGTTTCCAGAGAAGTCCTCCGCCAGTACGAGCCCGAAGAGCAGGAGCTCGAGGCCGAGCTGCAACGCATCCTCGGCGACACCGAGCCCGAACGCCTCTCCGAGCTCATCGGCGAGCACACCGGCGACGTGCCGCGGGACAGCATCGTCCCGGCCAAGGTCCTCGGCATCGACCAGGACCGACACGTCGTCCTCGTCGACATCGGCGGCAAGGCCGAGGCCCCGATCCCGGTGGAGGAGTTCGAGGACGCCCTGCCCGAGCCCGGCCAGGAGATCGAGGTCTACTACCGTGGCGACGACCGGCGCACCAACGTGCCGGTGGTCAGCAAGCGCGAGGCCGACCGTGAGCGTGCCTGGGCCAAGGTCGTCGGCGTCTACCACCCCGGCGACATCGTCGAGGGCGAGGCCAAGAAGCTCATCAAGGGCGGCTTGATGATCGACGTGGACGGCGTCCTGGTGTTCATGCCGGCGTCGCAGATCGACATCCGCCGGGTCCAGAACCCGACCGACTTCATCGGGCAGACGCTGCGCGCCAAGATCGTGAAGATCGACGAGGAGCGCAAGAACATCGTCGTGTCGCGGCGCCAGCTGCTCGAGGAGGAGCGCGCCGAGAAGCGCGAGAAACTGCTCCAGGAGCTGGAGGAAGGCCAGGTCCGCCAGGGCGAGGTCAAGAACATCGCCGACTTCGGGGCCTTCATCGACCTCGGCGGCATCGACGGCTTGCTGCACGTCACCGACATGTCCTACGGGCGCATCAAGCACCCGCGCGAGATGCTCAAGATCGGCGACGTCATCGACGTCTTCGTGCTGTCCATCGATCGCGAGCGCAACCGCGTCGCGCTGTCGCTCAAGGCGCTCAAGGAAGACCCCTGGGCCAACATCGCCGAGCGCTACCCGGTCGGCACCATCCACCAGGGCAGGATCGCGAACATCGTCAGCTACGGCCTGTTCGTCGAGCTGGAGCCGGGGGTCGAGGGCCTGGTCCACGTCACCGAGCTCTCCTGGACGCAGAAGAACCCGAACCCCGAGGACGAGTACGAGAAGGGCCAGACCATCGACGTCTTCGTCAAGGCCATCGACCTCGAGAAGAAGGAGATGAGCCTGTCGGTCCGCGAGGTCGAGGGCAATCCCTGGGACCGCATCGCCGAGCACTACGCGCCGGGGACGGTCATCGAGGCCACGGTCAAGAACCTGGCCAGCTACGGCGCCTTCGTCGAGATCGAGGAGGGCATCGACGGCCTGCTGCACAACTCGGACTTCCACTGGACCCGCAAGATCCAGCATCCGAGCGAGGTGGTCCAGAAGGGCGAGCGCATCCAGTGCGTGGTCCTGGCCGTGGACAAGGAGAAGCAGCGCATCTCCCTGGGCATGAAGCAGCTCACCAAGAACCCGTGGGAGGACTACATCCCGGCGCACTACCACGTCGGCGACCTGGTCACGGGCGAGGTCAGCAAGCACATCGCGGCCGGCGCCTTCGTCAAGCTCGAGGAGGACCTCGAGGCCTTCATGCACTACAGCTCGCTGCCGCAGGAGTGGCACCACGCTCCGGCCGAGCACCTGGTGCCCGGGATGAAGGTCGAGGTGCGCGTGGTCCGCGTGGACTGCGGCGAGGAGCGCATCGGCCTCAACTTCGTGCACGCCGAGTTCGAGGAGAACGAGGAGGTCCTGCGGCAGTACCGCGAGGCCAAGGCGGCGCGTGAGGCGCGCAAGGCGGCGCGCAAGGCCGCCAAGGAGGCCGAGGCCGCTGCGGCGGCTGCGGCGCCGGAGGAAGCGGCCGCCGAGCCCAGCGAGCCGGGCCCGGCCGAGGCATCGCCCGAGGAGCCGGCTGCGGCGGCGGCCTCCGACGAGGCCGGCGCCGAGGCCGCGCCCCAACCGGAGCCCGTCGTGGAGACGGCGGCTCCGGAGACCGCAGCCGAGGAGGGCCCGGAGGCGGAGCCCAAGCCCGAGCCCGCGGAATAGCGCGGATGCGGCCCGTGCGGCCCGCCTCCCTCGTCGCGCTCTGCCTCCCGCTGCTGGCGGGCTGCGCCGGCGAGCCGGAGGCGGCGCCGACCCGCGATTCCGACCCCGACGCCCCGACGGCGTCGGGGCCGGTCCACTTCACGGAGGACCCGCTGGCCGACGCTCCGGTCCTGGCGCCGGAGGAGACCGTGCCGACCCCACCGAGCGGTCCCGTGCGCTTCGCCGAGGACCCCCTCGCCGGGGCGCCGGTCGCCGCCCCGGACGACGCCGGGGAAGGGGCCGTCTCCGCTCCGATCGGTGGACCGGACGCCGTGGTCGAGCCGGTGGCGCCCACCCCCGACACGCCCGCCTTCGACGCGGAGCTGGTGGACCGCACCCTCGAGCTGGGGGTGGCGGTGCTCGAGGCCCGGCTCCTGGAGCAGGAGCTCTCGGCGACGGCCCGGGTCGAGGCTCCGCGGGGACCGTATCGCTTCGGCGCGGTGGTCCCGATCCGATTCACGATCCAGAACCCCTTCGGCGAGTCCCTGGTGCTCCTGCCGCCGGAGGACGGGGTGGCCCTGCAACTCCAGGTCGTCACCGAGCGCTGGCTGCCCCTCGGGGGCCACGAGCGCATCGAGCGCATCGTCCACTACCGTCTCGCCGACCTGGTCCTGCTCGGGCCGGGCGAGGACTACTCCATCGCCACCCGCCTGCCGCTGGAACTGGACGGGGACCCCGGCGCGCTGTGGGAGGTGCGGCTCGACGCCCGGCTGCGCTTCTCCGGCGCGCGCCAGGGCGAGGGCGAGGACGTCCGCGACCTGCCGGCCCGGCTGGTGGACTTCCGCGGCGCCGGTTTCCTCGTGTTCCCGCCGGGCTGGGAACGCTTCCAGGACGACCCCCTCGACGCGCTGGAGCGGGTGGTGGGGCTGCCGGACGCGGCCGTGGACCGCCACGTCCTCGTCACCACCGCCCTGCTGCAGGGCGACGACCGCTATCGGGGACTGGAAGTCCTGCTCCGGGGACTGGACCATGCCCCCTCGGACGCGCGCCGCTTGACCATCGTCTCCGCCTTGGAATGGCTGACCCGCATCGACCTCGGCGGCGACCCCGAGGCCTGGCTGCGCTGGCGCGCCGAGAACCGACCCACCACCGATGACCGTCCGTGACTCCGCCCGGCTCCTGGAGCGCCTCGAGCGACTCGCTTCCCAAGTGGTGACCCGCGAGGAACTCGTCGCGCGGCTGGAGCGCGCCGAGGCCGAGGGCCGTCCGCTGCGGGTCAAGATGGGCATCGACCCCACCTTCACCGAGGTCCACCTCGGTCACACCGTGCCGATTCGGGTGCTGGCGCTGTTCCAGGAGCACGGTCACCTGCCGGTGCTCATCCTCGGCGACGCCACCGCCCGGCTCGGGGATCCCACCGGGCGCAACGAACAGCGCCCGCCGCTGACCCGCGAGGAGGTCGAACACAACGCCGCAACCTACCTGGAGCAGATCGGACGGGTGCTCGACGTCGCGGGTTGCGAGGTGCATCGCAACTCGGAGTGGTTCGGCGAGATGGACTTCTTCGACGCGGTGCGTCTCGCCGGCAAGGCGACGGTGGCGCGGATGCTCGAGCGCGACGACTTCCAGAAGCGCATCCAGGCCGGGCTCCCGATCCACCTCCACGAGCTTCTGTATCCGCTCATGCAGGGCTGGGACTCGGTCGAGGTCCGCGCCGACGTCGAGGTCGGCGGCAACGACCAGCTCTTCAACCTGCACGTCGGGCGCATGCTCCAGGAGCGCGAGGGCCTGCCGCCCCAGGTCTGCGTGACGACGCCGCTCCTGCTCGGCACCGACGGGCGCAAGATGTCCAAGACGGCCGGCAACCACGTGCCCCTCCTCGGTGAGCCGAACGACCTCTTCGGCAAGGTCATGAGCCTGGCCGACGAGGGCATGGCCGAGTGGTTCCGGCTGCTGACCGACCTCGCGGAGGAGGAGGTCGAAGCCCTGCTCGCCGGGCATCCGCGCGAGGCCAAGGACCGGCTGGCGCGGGAGATCCTGACTGCGATCCACGACGCCGCGGCCGCCGCGGCCGCCTCCGACGAGTTCCGGCGGCGCTTCCGCGACAAGGAACTGCCGAGCGAGGTGCCGCTGGTGCCCCTGCCCGCCGGCGAGCACGCCCTGTCCTGGGTGCTGCGCGAGGCCGGGCTGGCCGCGAGCAGCAGCGAGGCCCGACGCCTGCTGTCGCAGGGCGGGGTCCGGGTCGCCGGCGAGGTGGTGCGCGACGAGCGCGCCAGCCTGACCCTCACCGCCGGCGCCGAGCCGGTCCTGCTCCAGGCCGGCAAGCGCCGCTTCGCCCGCGTCGCCGCAGCGGCGGACTAACGGCTGCCGGCTGCGCCGCCGTCCCCCTCGGGGCAGGGGGCGGGGAACGGCTCGAGCGGGGGCGTGCGCGGGGCTCCCGAGCCGCCCTGGTCGGCGTAGCCGAGCGCGTTCAGGGTGGCGAGCTCCTCGGCGCTCTTCTCCGGCGCGTAGCGAAGCTCCTTGGGGGAGCGCGGCAGGGCCTCGGCCCGGGCCTCGTGGGCGTCCCAGTCGGCGCACATCGCGGCGACGGCTTGGGCGTAGCGCGGGTCGTCGGGGGGCAGCGGGTGCCGCTCGGCCGGGTCCTCGCGGCGGTCGTAGACCAGGAACGGGAGGTGGTGGTCGGGGTCGACGATGGCGCGGAAGGGCAGGCCCTCCGGGGTCGCCAGCCGGTCCAGGGGCTGGAGGTGGCGGATCACGGTGAACTCGGGGTTGCGCCAGCCCTCCTGGACGTTGAAGTTGCGCCGATGGCTGCGGTCGAATCGGGCGTAGAGGCGGTGCCGGGTGACGTGGTCGGACGGAGGGGCCTCCATCGTCGGCTCCAGGAACGGCGCCAGCGAGCGGCCCTCGGCTTCGGGGAGCGGCGGCAGCCCGCAGAGCTCGAGCAGGGTGGGGGCGACGTCCACCAGGCTGACCATCTCGGGCACGCGGCGCCCCGCAGCCCCCCCGGGGACCCGGATCACCAGCGGAACGCGGCACAGCTCGGGCCACACCGTGGAGCGGTGCCCGATGGAGCCGTGGTCGAAGAACTCGTCGCCGTGGTCGGCGGTGACCACGACGAGGGTGTCGTCCTCGAGGCCGAGGTCGGCGACGCGCTGCAGGATGCGGCCGACGTGGGCGTCCACCCAGTGGATCTCGGCGTCGTACATCGCCATCACGTGGCGCAGGTCGCGCTCGGGGATGCGTCGCTCGAACGGCGGCTTGGTCGCCCACGTCATCACGTCCTCGTCGAAGAACCAGTTGGTGCCGTCGTAGGGCCCGTCGTAGTCGGGGTCGAAGAGACGGGCCAGCTCGGGGTCGGGGTGGTAGTCGTAGTGGGCGTCGAAGAAGTGGAGGAAGAGGAAGAAGCGGTCGTCGGCGTGGCGCTCGAGGAAGTCGGCGGCGAAGGCCTCGATCCGCGGGCTGGTCACGTCCCAGTGCGAGACGCGGTCGCGCATCTGCTGGATCAGGCGTTCGGTCATCGGCGGCCTCCCCGCGGCGAGGAGCTGCTGGTTCTTCTGCTGCACCATGGCGGCGAACTCCTGCGGCGAGAGCATGGCCGAGCGGTACTCGTCGAAGCCGCGGTCGAAACCGTACTTCGGGTCGAGGTACGGACCCGAATAGCAACCGCCGGTGGCGTAGCCCGCCTCCTGGAAGACCTCGGCCACCGGGGTCCGCAACGGGTCCAGGGCGAAGTCGTCGTGTTCGACCCCGTGGCAGCGGTCGTCGAGACCGGTCATCAGCGCCATGTGGCTCGGCAGGGTCCACGAGGTCGTGCTCCAGGCCGATTCGAAGGTGGCGCCGTCCGCAGCGAGGCGGTCCAGGGTGGGGGTGACCGGCACGTCGGGAGCGAACTCCGGCACGTGGCCGTAGGGCCCGGTGCGGTCGGCGCGGACCGAGTCCAGGCTGATCAGGATCACGTTGTAGCGCCCGGGGGGCTCGCTGCGGCCGCAGGCGGCGGCGAGCAGCCCGGCCAGGAGGACGGCGAAGGGACGGCGCGTCATGCCGCCCCAGTCTACGCCGCGGGATCAGCGCCCGCCGGGGGCCGGCAGCGCCACGAAGGGCAACTCGAGTTCCGGTGCCGCCGCCAGCCCGGTGCGGACGCGGACGACGCCGCGGGCGCCGCCGGGCGGCACCGCGCCGCCGTTCCAGCGCAGGAGGAAGCGGTGGCGCGTCGCCGATGCGTCCTCCTCGCGGGCCAGCTCGAGTTCCGGGGGCAGCTCCAAGGTCGCGTGGCGCGGCGAGGACGCCTCGTCGCGGGAGACGACCTCGAGCCACGCCGTGTCGCGTCCGGCGTCCGGCTGGAACACGACCCGGGTCGGGACCAGCGAGACCTCGGGGACCGCCACGCCACGCACGCCGAAGCGGACGGGGGGCGCGCCGGCGAGGTCGGTGGTCAGGCGGAACTCCTGGACGAAGGGCCCCTCCGGGAGTTCTTCGGGGGCACGGACGCGGACCTGGTACATCGTCAGGCCCTCCTCGCTGGCGAGCGGCTCGACCCGCAGCTCCCAGCCGTCCACGATGCGTGTCCCCTCGGCCAGGTGGAACACGCTCGCGTCGTGGGAGGCGACCAGGAAGCGCGCCTCGGGGCGCTCCCGGATGCCGACCCGTCCGAGGTCGGCGGACCAGGGTTCGACCACGAAGGGGGTCCAGACGTCCGCCGCCCACTGCAGCAGCAGGTAGGGGGCGTCGCGGAACTGGATGGGGATGCCGCCGACCTTGCGGCTGATCGGTTCGCGGTAGCGCGAGGTGTCGAAGCGGAAGTGGAGCTCGGCGCGCTCGCCGGGGGCCAGGGTCACGGGGACGGCTTCGTCCTCGATCGAGACCGTCCGACCGGGACCGCTGCGGTCCACCAGTTCGAGACGTCCCCCGGCGCACTGGCAGCCGAGGGGGCCGATGCGGACCAGGGTCAGCGGCCGCTCGGAACGATTGCGCAGCCGATAGACGCCCGACACCGCGGCGCCGAAGGGAACCCGTCCCAACTCGAGGAAGGCCGGCTCCACCTCGAGGGGATGGGACGTCTCGGGCGGCCGGGCCTCGCCGCCGGCCCGAACCGCCTCGTGGCCCGAGCCTCCCGGCGAGCACGCCGCGGCCAGGAGCACGGGTGCGGCCGCGAGGAGGAGTCGGAGCGGTCGTGGGCTGCCGGAGTGGAGTCGCATCGTCGCCAGCGTATCCTAGGCGCCCACCGCCGGGGGGTCCCGGCGTTCCTCCCGCGCCAGCTCCCCGATCCGCCGAAGATGAGCCCGTCCCCGGAACTCCATCCGCACCTCGCCGCCGAGGACCCCGAGGTCCACGCCCTCCTGGTCGCCGAACTGCGTCGGCAGGAGGAGGGCATCGAGCTGATCGCCAGCGAGAACCACGCCTCGCCCGCGGTGATCGAGACCATGGCCTCGGTGTTCACCAACAAGTACGCCGAGGGCTATCCGGGGCGGCGCTACTACGGCGGTTGCGAGCACGCCGACGCGGTCGAGGACCTGGCCCGGAACCGGCTGAAGGAGCTGTTCGGCTCCTACGCCGCGAACGTCCAGCCCTCCTCGGGCAGCCAGGCGAACCAGGCGGCGATGCTGACGCTGGCGCCCCCCGGATCCAAGGTGCTGGCGATGGACCTGAACCACGGCGGGCACCTGTCGCACGGCCATCCCAAGAACCTGTCCGGTATGGTCTGGGAGTTCCACCACTACGGGGTGCGCCGCGAGGACGAACGGCTCGACTACGACGCCCTGGCCGAGCAGGCGCGCGCCCTGCGCCCGGCGTTGCTCCTGGCCGGCGCCAGCGCCTACCCGCGGACCCTGGACTTCGAACGGCTCGGCGCCATCGCCCGCGAGGTGGGGGCCCGCTTCCTGGTGGACATGGCCCACATCGCCGGGCTGGTCGCGGCCGGCCTCCATCCCAGTCCGGTGCCGCACGCCGACCTGGTCACGATGACCACGCACAAGACCCTGCGCGGCCCCCGCGGGGGCGCGGTCCTGGCGCCGAAGGAGTGGATCAAGCAGGTCAACTCGGCGGTGTTCCCGGGGATGCAGGGAGGGCCGTTGATGCACGTCGTCGCCGCCAAGGCGGTGGCCTTCGGCGAGGCGCTGCGCCCCGAGTTCACCGCCTACCAGGAGCGCGTCCTGGCCAACGCCGCAGCCCTGGCGGCAGAGCTCGAGGCCCGCGGCTATCGCCTGGTCTCCGGCGGCACCGACAACCACCTGATGCTGGTGGACCTGCGCTCCCCGGGCGGTCCCGACATCACCGGGGCGGTCGCCGAGGACGCGCTCGAGCGCGCCGGCATCACGGTCAACAAGAACCTCATCCCGTTCGACCCCGAACCGCCGATGCGGACCTCGGGCATCCGCATCGGCACGCCGGCGGTCACCACCCGCGGCTTCGGGGTGGACGAGATGCGCCTGCTGGCCGCATGGATGGACGAGGTCCTGCGCTCGCCGGAGGACGAGGCCGTGGCCCGGCGCATCCGGGGCGAGGTCCTGGAGCTCTGCGCCGCCCATCCGGTGTACCCGGATTGGCGGGCGGAGTGGCTTCGGCTCTAGACGGTCAGGCCCCGCCGAGGTCGGCCTGGACCCGGGCGTCCTTGGCCAGGACCTTCTTGCGCATGTCCTCGCGGTAGGCGACCAGGGCCTGGGCCAGCGCCTCGTCCTCCAGGGCGAGGATGCGGATCGCCATCAGCGCGGCGTTCTTGGGGCCGCCGCCGCCCACCGCCAGCGAGGCCACCGGGATGCCGCCGGGCATCTGGACCGTGGCCAGCAGCGCGTCCATGCCGCCGAGCGGCGGGTTGTCGAGGGGCACGCCGAGGACCGGCAGCAGGGTGTGGGCCGCGACCACCCCGGCGAGGTGGGCGGCGCCGCCGGCGGCGCAGATCAGCACGCGCACGCCGCGCTCGGCGGCCCCTTCGGCGAAGGCCGCGGCCTCGTCGGGGGTGCGGTGGGCCGAGAGCACCCGGACCTCCGGGGCCACGCCGAACTCGCGCAGGGTGTCCACGCAGGCCATCATCCGCGGCAGGTCGGAGTCCGAGCCCATGAGGACGGCAACGCGGGGGGAGGAGGAATCGGTCATCGTGAATCGTCGCGTAGGGCTTCCTTCAACAGGTCCTGGAAGTCGGCGCCGGGGCCGAGACGGCTCCGCGCCCGTTCGGCGGCGCGGCCGGCGGCGGCCGCGGGCATGCCGAGGTCGGTGAGGACGCGCACCAGGTCCTCCTCGGGCGAGGCGCCGGCTGTGGCCTCCGCCCCCAGCTCCGAGGCCAGCTCGCGCAGGCCGTCGCGCAACTCGACCACGATGCGCTCGGCGGTCTTTCGGCCGATGCCGCGCAGGGTGACGAGGCGGTCCACCTCGCCGTCCAGGATGGTGCGGATCAGGGCCTCGGCGGGCAGCGCCGAGAGCACCGACAGCGCCGTCGCCGGGCCGATGCCGCTGACCTGGATCAGCTTGCGGAACAGTCGGCGCTCCAGCGGGGTGGCGAAGCCGTACAGCGTGCGGGCGGTGTCGCTGATGGAGAGGTGGACCAGGATTCGGGCCTCCTCGCCGCGGCGCAGCCTCGCCGTCAGGCTGCCCGGGACCTGGAGCGACCACCCCACGCCGTCGCCGGTCTCGAGCACGACGTGACGTGCTCCGACCTCCTCGACCCGACCGCGCAGGTACTCGTACACCGGCGGTTCAGGCCCCTTCGCCCTCGCCGCCCTCCTCGGCGAGCTCCTCGCCGCGGCCGGTGCGCAGCCGCAGCCCGAACTCCTCGAGCTTGTGCTTGAGCTCGTTCAGCGAGGTGATGCCGAAGTTCGGCATGGACAGCAGGTCCTCCTCCGAGTAGAGCAGGATGTCGCCGACCCGTTGCAGGTTGAGGCGCTCGACCAGCGCGCGGTGGCAGCGCACCGACAGGTTGAGGGTGGAGATCTGCAGCTCCAGCGCCTCGCGTTGCTCGTCGGTCAACTCGCCCAGCCAGGCCAGCTCGGCCTCGAGGTCCACCGACTGTCCGGCGTTGAAGTCCTCGGGGATGACGAAGGTGCCGTCCTCACGGCGCATGCCGAGGCGCAGGCCCTTGTTGGCCAGCATGCGCTTGATCTCGTTCAGCGAGGTCTCGCCGAAGTTCTTGAATTCGAGCAGCTCCTGCTCGGTCCGGGAGACCAGGTCGCCCAGCGTCTCGATCTCCATGTTGGCGAGGCAGTTCCGCGCCCGCACCGAGAGCTCGAAGTCGCTGATGGGGGTGCGCAGCACCTTGCGTAGCTGGTCCTCCTTCAGCTCGAGCGACTCGTCGTAGTACATGTCGAGCGAGTCGTGCGCGTCGGCGTAGTAGAGCCGCGCCAGGTCGTTGCGCGGGTCACGGCGCAACACCGCTCCGAAGTAGCCGCAGGCGCGCTCGAAGTCGTTGGCGTCCTCGTAGAGGATGCCGAGGTTCATCAGTGCGGCCATCGGCGCGGGGCGCTGCTCGACCAGCTTCTGGTACTCGGCGGCCGCGGTCTCCTCGTCGCCGAGCAAGTCGGCGCGGTAGGCGAGCCGGAACCGCGACGGGACGTGGCCCACGTCCAGACCCAGCGCTTCCTCGTAGCGGGCCACCGCCTCGGCGTGGCGGCCCTGGGACTCGAGGATGCGCCCCTCGAAGTACAGCCGGTCGGCGGGCTCGAGCTGCACCGACTTGAGTCCGAGGAGCCGTTCGACCTCGGCGACCCGGCCCAGCGCGAGCAGCGCCTGCAGCTCGGCGGCGGCGGCGTGGGGGTCCTTGCCCTTGGCCAGGCCCTCGAGTTCGCGGGCCGCGTCCAACGGATGGGACAGCTCCAGCTGCGAGGTTCCGCGCACGAAGCGCATCAGGACGTCGTCGCCGGCGGCGAGCTCCAGGGCCCGCCGGTAGTCGCCCTCGACCCAGCTCGCCAGGGCGGCGGTGCGGGCGTTCCCTTCCTTCCGTTCCTGCTCCTCCTCTCGGGCCTTGCGCGCCGCCTCCTCGAACCTGGCGGCGGTCGCCGGGTCCGAGAAGTAGGTCCGCCGCGCCTGGATCAGGTCGGCGGGTCCTTCGGGGGGAGAGGAGAAGAAGGCGTCGACGTCGACCGCCGGGGCCGCGGGGGCTTCCACTTGGGACATGGGCAAAGGGAAGGGGAGAGGCGCCGAAAGGGCGGGCCATTCTAGGCTCCGCGCCGGAGCCGGGTCAACCGCGGCCGCCCCGCGCCGCTGCGACTGGCAATCCCCGCCGCGGCCGGGCAGACTCCGGGCGTGGAACGCTTCCTGGTGTCCCGAAGCGGGCCCCTCCACGGCGAGGTCGAGGCCGCGGGCTCCAAGAACGCCTGCCTGCCGCTGCTGGCGGCCGGACTGCTGGTGGACGGCACGGCGCGGTTCACCCGGGTGCCGCGCCTGCGCGACGTCGCCACCCTGGCCGAACTCCTCACGGCGCTGGGCTGTGCGGTCTCGCGCGACGCCGAGGCCGGCGTCCTCGCGGTCGCGACCCCGGAGGCGGGACCGACCGACGCCCCCTACGAGATCGTGCGCCGCATGCGCGCCTCCGTCTGCGTGCTCGGCCCGCTCCTGGCCCGCCGCGGCCTGGCCCGCGTGCCGTTGCCGGGCGGCTGCGTCTTCGGCCCGCGCCCCGTGGACCTCCACGTGCGCGGCATGGAGGCGCTCGGCGCCGAGGTCCGCCTGGAGCACGGGGTCCTCCACGCCCAGGCCCCGCCGGGCGGCTTGCGCGGCGCTCGGGTGGACCTCGCCGGGCCCCGCGGGCCGACCGTGCTCGGCACCGCCAACGTGCTGATGGCCGCGGTGCTGGCCCGCGGCGAGACCGAGATCCGCGGCGCCGCCCGCGAGCCCGAGGTGGTCGCCCTGGCGCGTTGGCTGCGCGCCTGCGGCGCGCGCGTGGAGGGCGAGGGCGGCGACGTGCTCCGGGTCCAGGGCGTGGCCGGCCTGCGCGCCGCGCCGTGCGCCATGCCCCCGGACCGCATCGAGACCGGCACCCTGCTCCTCGCCGCGGCCCTGACCCGCGGACGGGTCCGGGTCCGCGGTGCGGCGCCCGACGAGCTCGGCGCCCTGCTCGCGCGGCTCGAGGCCGACGGCTGCCGCGTCGTCCGAGACCGCGACGGCGTCGCCCTCGACGCCCGCGACGCCGCCCCCCGCGGCGGCGAGGTCGTCACCGCGCCGCACCCCGGTTTCCCGACCGACCTCCAGGCGCAGTGGACCGCCTACGCGACCCGCTCCGAGGGCGAGACCTGGGTCCGCGACCCGATCTACCCGGAGCGCTTCCAGCACGCGGCCGAGCTGGTGCGGCTCGGGGCCGACCTGGAACTGGCCCCCGGCGCGGTCCGGGTCCGTGGGCCCGCCCGGCTGACCGGCGCGCCCGTCCTCGCCAGCGACCTCCGCGCCTCCGCGGCGCTGGTGCTGGCCGGGCTGGTCGCCGAGGGAACCACGGTGGTCCGCCGCATCTACCACCTGGACCGGGGCTACGAGGCCCTGGAGCGGAAGCTCGGACGGCTCGGGGCCCGCGTGCTCCGGACCGTGGACGACCAGGCGCCCTGACCCCTACAATGCCGGGCCGCGCCGCCGCGTCCGCCCATGCTCGAACAGCTCCAGAAGTCCTTCCAGAAGGTGATCGACCGCTTCCAGGGCGGTCGTCTGCGCGAAGAGGACGTGCGCGAGGGGATGCGCGAGGTGCGTCGCGCCCTGCTCGCCGCCGACGTCCACGTCACCGTCGCCAAGGAGTTCACCGACAAGGTCGCGGCGCGGCTGCTGTCCGCCGAACGCCTCCAGGGCGTCTCCGGTGCGCAGCAGGTGATGGCCGCGTTCCACCAGGAACTGGTCGCCCTGATGCGCAGCGACCAGGCGCCGCTGCCGAAGCACCCGCGGCACCCGATGGTGCTCCTGCTCGCCGGCCTGCAGGGGGCAGGCAAGACCACCACGGCGGCCAAGCTCGGCCTGCGGCTCGAGCGGCGCGAGAACCGCAAGGTCCTGCTCGCGGCCTGCGACCTGCAGCGCCCCGGCGCGGTGGACCAGTTGCGCGCCCTGGGCGATCGTCTCGGTCTGGACGTCCACGCCGAGGAGCCCGGGCCGGGGGTGGACCCCGTCGGCGTCGCCCGACGCGCCCTGGAGCGGGCCCGCGACCAGCGCTACGACGCCTTGATCGTGGACTCGGCGGGCCGCCTCCACGTGGACGATGCGCTCATGGACGAGATCCAGGAGGTCGCGGCCGCGGTGACGCCGGACGCCTCCTACCTGGTCCTCGACGCCATGACCGGCCAGGACGCGGTCGAGTCGGCCCGGGCCTTCGCCGCCCGTCTCGACCTCTACGCCCTGGTCCTGACCAAGATGGACGGCGACGCCCGGGGCGGGGCGGCGCTGTCCGCGCTCCAGGTCACGGGCCGTCCCATCGCCTTCCTCGGCGTCGGCGAGAAGCCCGAGGACCTCGAGGAGTTCGACGCCGAGCGGGTCGCCGGCCGCATCCTGGACCTCGGCGACGTGGTCGGCCTGGTCGAGAAGGCCCAGGAGGCCCTGGCCGAGGAGGAGGCCGCCCTCGACTACGAGAAGATGCTCTCGGGGCGGCTCACCATGCAGGACCTGCTCGACCAGTTCCGCATGATGAAGCGCATGGGGTCGGTCAAGAAGGTCTTCGGCATGCTGCCCGGAATGGGTAGAATGTCCGGCCTCCTGGAGCAGGTGGACGACCATCGGTTCCGGCGGATGGAGGCCATCATCCTCTCCATGACCCCGGCGGAACGCCTGCACCCCGAGATCCTGGACGCCAGGCGTCGCCGCCGCATCGCGCGGGGGGCGGGGGTGGACGTCGCCGACGTCAACCGCCTCTACAAGTCGTTCCAGGAGATGAAACGGCAGATGAAGGCCATGCGCAAGATGATGACCGGAGGCCGCTCCAAGAAGCGGTTGCTCCGCGACCTCAAGCGCTCCGGCCAGCTCCCCAACCTTCCCGGCTACCCCAGCAACTGATCCGACCCACCCGATGGCAGTCGTCATTCGATTGAAGCGCTTCGGCCGACGCAACCGGCCCTTCTTCCGCATCTGCGTGATGGACTCGCGCACCCGCCGCGACGGTCGCGCGCTCGAGGAGATCGGGCACTACGACCCGTTGGCCGAAGGCAAGCGGTTCGACCTCGACGAGGAGCGTGCCCGCCACTGGCTCTCGGTCGGCGCGCAGCCCTCCGAGACCGTGGCCTCCTTCCTCAAGGACCTCGGCATCGACCCCGTCGCGTGCCGCAAGGGTCGGGCCCAGGCGGCCGAGGCCGAGGCCTAGGCCGGCCGCGCCCGGATGCCCCGCAAGAAGGTCGAGCCCGCCGACCTCGCCGCATTCCTGCGGCGGGTCGAGACCAAGGTGTTCCACGTGCCGCCGCTCCCGGAGGGGATGTCGGCGCTCGAGCGTCTGCTGGCGCTGGTCCTCCAGGGCGAGGAGGGCACGTACCTGGCCGCCGACCGTGCCGTCAAGGCGCTGCGCGAGCACTTCGCGCACTTCAACGAGGTCCGGGTGGCCCGCCTCTTCGAGGTCCGTGACGCGCTCGCCGCAGGCCGGGTGGGTTCGCCGCGGGAGCGCGCCGAGATCGTCCAGGAATACGTGCGTCGCATCTTCGGCCTGCAGAACCACCTCGAGCTGAACTGGCTCTACGACGCGTCCTCCGAACGGCGGGCGCGACTCTTCCAGGCCCTCGGCATGGCGCCGCGGCACGCGCCCTTCGTCCTCGACCTGGACGCCGCTCTGCTCGACGACGAAGTGGAGGGCTTCCCCATCAGCCCGCAGTTGAAGCGCTTCCTCACGCGCACCGGTCTGGTCCCCGTCAACCCCAAGGAAGCGGTCGTCCGGGAGCTCCTCGGCCCGGTGCTGGAGGGCAAGCGTCTCTATCCCGACTACCTCGCGATGAGCGTGATGGGGGACCTCCTTCCGGTGAACAAGCCGTCGCGGGACCGACGCGCCGAGGCGTTGAAGCGGGCCTTCGCGAAGCGCGAGGAACTCTCCATCGAGGAGTTCGCCGAACTCCTGGCCGAGGCCGGCTACGTCTTCCCGCACCGGCTCGATCCCGGACCCGCGCGCAAGGCGCGACGGAAGAAGACCGCGGCGAAGCGGGCTCCCGCGAAGAAGACCGCCGCCAGGAAGAAGACGAAGAAGGCCGCCACGAGCAAGGGCGGCGCCCGGAAGAAGAGTCCTTCCCGCAAGGCGACCGCCCGGGGAGCCTCGGGACGCCGCTCGGCGTGAGCGCCTCTGCGCCCCTGGTCCTCGCCAGCGGCTCGCCGCGCCGCCGCCGCGCGCTGGAGGAGCTGGGCGTGGCCTTCGAGGTGGTGCCCGCCGACGACGACGGGCCGGCTCGGGATGCCGACCCGGCCGGCCGGGTCCTGGCCCACGCGCGGCACAAGGCCGCGGCCGTGGCCGGCGCGCGCCCCGACGCCTGGGTGTTGGCCGCCGACACGCTGGTGGTCCGGGACGGCCGCTTCCTCGGGAAACCCGCCGACGCCGCCGCGGCCCGGGCCATGCTGGAGGAGCTCTCCGGCGGTGCGCACGAGGTCTGGACCGGCTCCGTCCTCCTGGCCCCCGGCGGCAGGCCCTTCGCCGAGCGGGCAGAGCGCGCGACGGTGCGGTTCCGGCGGCTCGCGGCCGACGAACTCGACGCCTACCTGGCCGGGGACGAGTGGCGCGACAAGGCCGGGGCCTACGGCATCCAGGGCTGGGCCGGAGAGCGCGCCGAGGTGGCGGCGGGGGACTTCGCCGTGGTCGTCGGCGCCCCGATCGCGACCTGGCGCCGATTCCTCCGCGACGCCGGCCTCCTGGCCCCGAGCGGCGACGCCTGCTAGAATGGTTGGCCCTCCGCGCGAGGGAGCGTCCCGATGAAACCAGGCATCCATCCCGAGTACGTCGAGTGCCACGTCAAGTGCGGCTGTGGCAACGAGTTCACGACGCACGCCACCGTCTCCTCCATCCACGTGGAGATCTGCTCGGCCTGCCACCCCTTCTACACGGGGACGCAGAAGCTCGTGGACACCGCCGGTCGCGTGGACCGGTTCCAGAAGCGCTACGGCAAGAAGCGCTCCTGACCCGGAGCGGGGTCGGGGGTCGCGGCGACGATGGACCTGGAGCGCATCCTCGCCCCGCGGGTGGAAGCGCTCGAGGAGCGCCGCCGCGCCATCGAAGCCGAGATCCAGGAGCCGGGGCGCGCCGGCCGGCCCGGCTACGGCGCGCTGATGCAGGAGCTCGGCAGCCTGCAGAAGGTGCTCGGGCCGTGGTCCGAGTGGCTGCGTCTGGGGGCCGAGCTGGCCGACGTCCGCGCCATGGCCGAGGACCCCGAGATGGCCGAGATGGCGGCCGAGGACGAGGCCCGCATCGTGGCTCGACGCGCCGAGCTGGAGCAGGAGCTCCTGGACCGCGTGCTCGAGGACGACCCCGACGCGCACCGTCCGGCGATCGTCGAGATCCGCGCCGGCACCGGCGGCGAGGAGGCGGCCCTGTTCGCCGCCGACCTCCTGCGCATCTACCAGCGCTTCGCGACGCGGCGCGGCTGGAAGATGGAGCTGATGGACAGCTCCGAGTCGGAGCGCGGCGGTTTCAAGGAGGTCACCTTCAAGCTGACCGGAGAGGAGGTCTTCCGGCTGATGCGCTGGGAATCGGGCGGGCACCGCGTCCAGCGCGTCCCCGAGACCGAGACCCAGGGGCGCATCCACACCTCGGCGGCGACCGTGGCGGTGATGCCCGAGGCCGAGGAGGTGGACCTCGAGCTCCGCGACGA
>JALUVI010000225.1 GCA_027020785.1 Planctomycetota bacterium
GCGCCTTGCACAGGGTGACCGCGCCGGAGAGGAGGGTCGGCAGCGACTCGTAGAGCGGCAGGAGCGGACGCGTCACCCGCTCGGCGTCGGGGCCGAGGCGCTGGCCGGTCGCGAGCCGCAGGTCCAGGTGCCGGTGGACGAGTTCGCGGGCGCGCAGCGGATCGGTGCCGAGGCGCTCGGCCAGCGTCCGATCACGCTGCGCCAGCTGGGTGGTCAGCGAACGGGCGAAGTAGAGGTCGCCGCCGCGGACCAGCGCCAGGTCCAGGGTGCCGGCGCCGAGGTGGGCGATCAGGGTGGTGGCCGGTTGGTGGTCGCCGAGGGCGAGCCAGGTGTTGTAGAGGGCGACCGCGTTCGGCATGAAGGCCTCGACCGCGAGCGGAGCGAGCCTTCCGGCCTCCTCCTCGAGCAGGTCCTCGCGGACCAACGCGAGCAGCATGGTGTCGTCCTCGTCCAGTTCCTTCGGCACCGGCAGGAGGTTGTAGGAAGACGCCAGGGCCGCATTGCTGCGCGACTCGAGCTCACGCGTCTCGAAGTCCATCAGCCGCTCGAGACGCCAGTCCTCCACCGGCGGCACCGGCAGGTAGCGCAGCATCAGGTCGGAGCCGCCGATGCCGACGCGCAGGGCGCCGAGCTTGCGCGCCTCGCCGCCGAACTCCTGGCGCGCCGCCTCGGCCGGCGCTTCGTCGGCGCGGGTGTCGCCGCGCAGGTAGCGCTCGAGGCGGACCGCGCCGGAGACGTGGCGCAACCGGGCCGCCCGCACGTGGGCCGTCCCGAGGTCGAGTCCCGCGCCGCGGCTCATCCGTCGGCCCCCTCCCCCTGGGCCAGGGCCCAGGATGCGATCATGGGATAGTGACGTCGGAGCAGGGCCAGGACGCGGGCGCGATAGGCGGCCTCGCGGACGCGGGCGGCCTCGCGCTGCCGACCGGCGGCCTCGTCCAGCGCGGCGGCGAGCGCCTCGGCCTCGGCTCCGAGCGGGGTGGCGCCGAAACGCCGGGCGAGCCCGCGCGCTGCGCGGGCCAGTCGTTCGAGCTCGTCCACCGAGCCCAGGAACAACGCGCCGGAGACGTCGTCCTCGAGGGCGGCGAGGGCGGCTCGGCCGCGGGCGAGGGTGTCGCGCATCGCGGCCTGGGCGGTCTGGATCTTCTCCTCGTCGAGCGGGTAGTCGCGCAGCAGTCGGGTCGCGAGCTCCAGGATGCGCGCGTCGTCGCCGGCGCGCGAAGCCGCCTCCAGGTCGCGCGCCAGTCGCGCCGCCTCGAGCCGGTCCTCCGAGAGGTCCCAGCGCAACGTCAACCCCTCCTCGACGCGGAGCTCTGCGGCCTCGGCCCCGGCGCGCAGGTGGGAAGCGCCGCGGGTGCGGAACAGGAGCTGCATCCCCTCGTCGCCGAGGAGGAGTCCCGGCGTGTCGTCCACCGCGACCCCCGGTGCGAGGTCGAGCGGGCCGCCGTCGGCGAAGACCCAGCGGATGGCGGCGTCGTGCAGCTTCGGGCCGAGGCGGAGCTCGAAGTCGGCCGCCCCGTCGAAGGTCAGCTCGCCCTCGGACGGGGTCCAGGCCCCGGGGTCGGCGGAGCCGAGGACCAGCAGCGGAGCGCGGTCGAGGCCGAACAGGGCGAGGTTGGCCCCGGTCGTGGCGGCGGCGCCCACCGGAGTGGACAGACGTTCGGCGGCGGCCTCGGCGGGCTCGACGACGAGACCGGTGAGCCGCCCCGGTCCGTCCAGCGCGAGGGAGACCCGGAACCAGCGCGCTCCTTCGGGGAGGGCCAGGGTCGCCGCGGCGCCGGGGCGGACGCGGAACGCCCAGCGCCCCCACGGCTGCGCCGCCTCGTCGTCGGCGCCGAAGGCGACGCGGGCCACCGCCGCGGGGAGGGTCCCCTCGAGGCGCAGCGACACGCCGCCGCCCTCGACGTCGAAGGTGCGGGTCAGTGCGGCGGCGCCGCCGCCCGCCTCGACCTCGAGGGCGCCGTCGCCGAAGGCGACGCCGCCGGCGAGCCGCCACTCGGCGGAGTCGGCCAACGGGTCCCAGGCCTCGGCGACGGGCGCGCCCTGCGGGTCGACGCCGGAGCGCTCGGCGGCGTCCTCGCCGCCGCCGCGGCCGAGGAACCACCACGCGGCGCCGGCGCCGGCGACCAGGAGGAGGGCCAGCACGGCCAACGCCGGACCGCCGCGGCGCCCCCCGGACAGCGCCTCCGCGCGGCGCGCCCGGGCGTCGGCGTCGGCGACCACGTCCTCCGCCACCAGTCGCAGGGGGACGGACCCCAACCGCAGCTCGCTGCCCGGGAACCATTCGCCCTCCTCGACCCGCACCCCGGCCGAGAAGGTGCCGTTGGTCGAGCCGAGGTCGCGGAAGCGCACCGTGCCGTCCGCGGCGACGGTCAACTCGAGGTGTCGTCCCGACACCGCGTCCACCTCGAGGCGGAGGTCGTTGCCCGCGGCCCGACCCACGGAGTGGGTGCCGGGCCCCAGTTCGACGACGCGTCCGGATTCGGGTCCGGCGAGGATCTCGATGCGCACCATGTGGGGGTCGGGGCTCCCCCGGGCCCGGGCCGGGGGACGGCAGTCTAGGCGCGTGTCGGGGAACGGGCAAACCTCCGCCCCCTCCGCCCGGGACCGGGAAACTACCCACCCGGGCGGAGTCCGTAACCTGTTCCCGCCATGCGCTTCTTCTTCCTGGACGAGGAACCGCCCGAGCTCACCGGCGACTGGCACCCCCCGGCCAGCCTCGGCCACCACCTCCGCGCGCTGCGCTTCCGGGCAGGCGAGGAGGTGCTGCTGCTGCTGCCCCACGGCGGGGCGGTGCGCGCCACCTTCCACGACCCGAAGCGCCTCGAGCTGCACGGACTGGCCGAACCGCCGCGTCTGGACCTGCTCCCCATCACCCTGGCCACGGCCTGGCCCAAGGGTTCGCGCGGCGACGAACTGGTGGTCCGCGCCACCGAAGCCGGGGTGGAGCGCATCCTACCGGTGGTCTTCGAGCGCAGCGTGTCCGGGCGTGAGCCGTTCCGCGGCTCGCGGCTGCAACGCTACCGCCGACTCGCCCGCGAGACCGCGCAGCAGTGCCGACGACCGACCCTGCCGATCGTGGAGGGCGAACCCGTGCCCCTGCGCGCGGTGCTCGACGAGGCTCCGCTCGCGCACCCCATCCTGTTGACCCCGGGGGCCTGGCCGCTGCAGCACGAGCTGGACCTGAAGACGCCCCGCGAGCTCCTCCTCCTGGTGGGGCCCGAGGGCGGGACCACCCCCGACGAGGAAGCCTGGCTGGCCGAGCGCGGCGTCGCCCGCGCCGGTCTGCTGGAGACCGTGCTGCGCATCGAAGCGGCCGGTCCGTTGGCCGCGGCGCTGTGCCAGCACGACGCCCTGGCGCGGCGCAGCTCGTAGGCGGAGCGGCGCTGGACGCGGGCGACGCGTCGGGCCGCGGCGGCCGAGGGCAGGCGCGATTCACAGCCAGCCTCGTTCCAGGAAGGAGCACCATCCGTTGCGCGCGACGACCACGTGGTCGAGGAGCTCCACGCCGAGCAGGCGCCCGGCCCGGTGCAGGCGACGCGTCGCGGCGCGGTCCTCGGCCGACGGCTCGGGATCGCCCGACGGATGGTTGTGGGCCACCACCACCGCCGCTGCGCGCAACCGCAGCGCGGGCGCGAAGACCTCGCGCGGATGGACCAGCGACGAGGTCAGGGTGCCGCGGCTGACGCACTCCTCGTGGAGCAGGGCGCCGCGGGCGTCGAGGTGGAAGGCGTGGAACTCCTCGCGGTCCAGGTGGACCAGCCGCGGCCGCAGCCAGGCATGGAGGTCGGCGCCGCCGCGGATCAGGGTCGGCGGAGCGGTGCTCGCGAGCAGGGCGCGACGGCCGAGCTCGCGGGCCGCGACCAGACGCCGTGCTTCGTCGCAGTCGAGACGCCAGGAGCCCCGCAACGCTTCGGCGTCCTGGCCCTTCCAACGCTCGTCCTCCGCCGGCGGCGCGACCGGACGGCCGAGCACCGCCGAGGCGAGCTCGGCCAGGGACCACGCGGTGACGTCGCGGGGCGGAGTGCGGGGCGGGGCGCTGGTGGACACACCGACGAAGACGAACCAGCGCCCCCACGGTCACGGCACAGGATGCGGCGTCCGCTCAGGAGCCCTCGGTGAGCCAGGCGCGGTGCTCGGCCTCCACCTCGGCGAAGGGACGGAGGAAGACGGCGTTCCAGGCCGCCTCGAACCCCTCGTCCGGCGTGCGGCGCACCAGTTCCTGGACCGCGGTCTCGCCGTAGCGCTCGGTCAGCCAGTCCACCAGCGAGAGGGCGATCCCGTAGGCCTCGACCAGGGCCTCGCCGCTCTTCCAGTGCGACCAGTCGGCGTCGAGCGCCGACACCGGCAGCTCGAGCGGCGCCCGTTCGCGCAACAGGCTGCGGACCCGGGCCACGTCCACGCCCTGGATGCGTTGCGCCAGACCCTCGTGCAGCCAGGTCGGGTAGTCGCCGCCGAGCGCGTGGAGCGCCGCGTGGACCAGTTCGTGACGCAGGGTCTCGTCGAGGTGCTCGTCGTCGCCGCCGACCAGGATGCGGACGCGGCCGTCGTAGAAGCCCTTGGACCACTCCGGCATCGGCCCCGACCAGGACTCCGGCGAGGCCCACAGGACGAGCAGGCGCTGCGCGGGTTGGACGCCGATCGCGGCGACGACGTCGCGCCAGGCCGCCTCCAGCCGCTCCTCGAGTTCGCCGATGCGCGGCGCGACCTCCGGGTCGCGGGGGTCGAAGCGACTGTCGAAGTGGGCGGTGTGGTCGGTCAGCGCGTGGGCCCAGAGCTCGGACTCGGCGCGGAGCTGGGCCAGCCGCTCCCGCGTCGCGGGTTCGTCGCGACGCGCCAGGGCGGCCTCGTAGCGCGCCACGGCCTCGTCGAGGTCGCCGCGCAGGAAGGCCAGTTCGCCGGCGAGCCGCAGCAGCCCGTCGGACTCGGGCCAACGCGCCAGCGCCTCGGCGACCAGGCGCTCGGCCTCGGCCCGGCGCCCGCGGCGCAGGGCGAGGCGCACCCGCCACTCGGCGGGCACGCCGGCGTCGGCGTCGGCCGCCTCGGCGCGGTCGAGCCAGGTCGCCGCCTCGTCGTAGCGGCCGCGGTCCATCGCCGCCCGCGCCAGCTGCACCCGCACCCGCGACAGGTTGCGCCGCAGGGTCGGGTCGTCGGGCTGCATCTCGACGGCGGCGGCGATGAGTTCCTCGGCGGTCTCGGCCCGTCCTTCCTTCAGCGCTTCGAGCCCGCGCTGGTTGATGCGCAGCGCCTCCAGGCGCCGCGCATCGGCGGCGGCGGCCTCGGCGGCGAGCGCGGCGGCGGCCGAATCGGGCACCGCCTCACGCGCGGGCCCGGACGCAGCGTCCTCGGCGCGGACGGCGGCGGCGGGGTCGGCCCCGGCGCCGGGGTCGCGCCCCCATTGCCACCACGCCCAGGCGGCGAGACCGAGCACGGCGAGCGGCGGGAGGAATCGGCGCATCATCGAACGGCGGCAGGCGAAGCGTCGGGTCAGCGGGCGAGGTGGGCCTCGAGGTCTTCGACCAGGGCGGCCGGCGTCGGGTAGCGCACGGCGCGGTCCTTGGCCATCATCTTCTCCAGGAAGTAGTGCGTGGTCGGCGACACCCGACCGTCCTTCAGGGCCTTGCCCGAGAGCCCTTCCAAGACCTGTTTGCGCAGCATCTCCTCGTCGTCCTCGGCATCGAAGGGCAGGCGGCCGACCAGGAGGTGGTAGAGGGTGGCGCCGAGCGAGTAGACGTCGGCGCGCGAGTCGAGGTCGGCCTGGCCCCGCGCCTGCTCGGGGGCGAGGTAGGCGGGCGTGCCGAGGGTGGTCCCCTCGCCCTCGTCGGCGGCGCCGGCGCGCGCGGCGAAGCCGAGGTCGATCAGCGCGACCTCACCGTCGCGGGTGACCATGACGTTGCCGGGTTTGAGGTCGCGATGGACCAGCCCGTGCTCGCGCAGTCCCTCCAGGGCGCGCGCCACGCCGAGGACGATGCCGAGCGCTTCGCGCTCGTCGAACTCGTGCCCCTCGGCCAGCATCTCCTCGAGGGTGCGTCCGGGCACGTACTCCATGTCCAGCACCAGGGTGTCGAGGAAGCGGAGCACGCGGTGGCCACGGACCACTCCGGGGACGTCGAGCTCCTTGAGCAGACGGGCCTCCTCGAGGAAGCGGCGCGACGCCACCGGGTCGCGCGCCAGGTCGGGGCGCAGCACCTTGAGGGCGACGCGGCGGAAGTCCTTCCGTCGTCGGGCCCGGAACACCTCGGCGGTGCCGCCGACGCCGAGCCGGGCTTCCACGTCGTAGCCCGGGATCTCGGGCCGCTGCATGGCGTCGGTGCGCCGGAGGTGGGCCAGCTTGGCGGGCGACCAGCCCGTGACCTCGAGGAGGGCTTCGTCGAAGGGGCGCTCGGCCGCGGCCCGCAGCACCGCCGCGGCCTGCTCGCGGGTCAGCCACCCGCGGTGGGTGAGCAGGGCCAGGAAGGCCTGGTCCCCGTCCGGCGCCGTGCGGTCCTCGGCCATGCCCCGTCATCCTAACGGCCGAGGCCCCCCCTCCCTCAAGCCCGGGGGCGGAGCAGGCCGAAAGGGAGGGAGCGGCGCCCCGTCCGCATCCGCCCCGTCGCCCCCCATCCCCATCCCCTCATGGCCTCCGGCACCGGCATCGTCTACAAGTACTTCGACCTCATCGACGGCTTCATCCGCGTCCGCGTGGTGGGGCCGGACGACTCGTTCGCCACCTTCGAGGGCGCCGACGGTCCGCCGAGCCGCCGCGAGTACCGTCGCCTGGTGGTGCAGTCGTGCGTCCTGGCGCTGGAAGAGGAAGTGCTGCCGCGCATCCGGGCGATCTACCCCGAGGACACCTGCGCCGCCGAGGACCTGCTGTACCAGATCTGCGTCGACGTCAATCCGAACCTGGAGATCCACTCGGTGGCCCTGCCCGCCGACGGGGCCGAGGGCGAGGACGAGGCCCGCCGACTGCGCGACCTGCAGGAGCGCTCGGCGCGGCTCGAGGAACGGCTCCGCGAGGAGGTG
>JALUVI010000226.1 GCA_027020785.1 Planctomycetota bacterium
GTCTGACCAACGCGACGCGGGGCGTGACGCCGGGGGTGGCGGTGGGGGCGGCTCGACGGATGGCGACGGTGCCCGAGCTCCTGCGGTGGCGATGGCCGAAACGGATGCCTCCGGCCTTCCTGGTCCCAGTTTGACCCATGGATCGGGGCCAGTTTCCGTCAGGGGTGCTCGGCGGCCGCGCAGTCCAGCGCACGCGCCAAATCCCCCCACAGGTCCTCCACGTCCTCGACGCCGACCGAGAGTCGCAGCAATCCGGGATCGATGCCCGTGGCCTCGCGGGCCTCTTCGGCGACGAGGCGGTGGGTCAGGCCGGCGGGGTGTTGGAGCAGGGTGTCGGTGCTGCCGAGGCTGACTGCGGCATGGATCAGTTCCAGGTGGCGCATCACCGCGGCGGCGCGTTCGAAGTCGCGCACTGCGAAGGACAGCACGGCTCCGGGGCCGCGCATCTGGGTGCCGACCAGCCCGCGCGGGTCGCAGCCGCCGAGGCTGGGATGGAGGACGCGTTCCACGGCGGCGTGGCCGAGCAGGCGTGCCGCCAGTTCGGTGGCGTTGTCCTGGGCGCGCTCGACCCGCATCGGCAGGGTCGGGAGGCTGCGGTGCAGCAGGAACGATGCCCACGGGTGGAGGACGCCGCCGGTGAGCACCCGTACCGAGCGCAGGCGTTCGGCCCACGCCTCGCTGGTGGCGACGACTCCGGCGAGGACGTCGCCGTGGCCGCCGAGGAACTTGGTGGCGCTGTGGAAGGAGAAGGCGCAGCCGAGGGTCAGCGGGTTCTGCAGCACCGGGGTGGCGAAGGTGTTGTCGCAGGCGACCGGCACGTCGCCGGCGGCGGCGACCACGGCGCGGAGGTCCACCAGGTCGAGGGTGGGGTTGGCCGGGGTCTCGACCAGGACCAGGGCGGTCTCCGGGCCGACCGCGGCGGCGACCCCGGCCTCGTCGGTCCAGTCCACGTCGAAGCCCATCAGGCCGGTGGCCAGCAGGTGGTCGGTGCCGCCGTAGAGCGGACGCACTGCGACGATGCGGTTGCGCGACACGCCGTCCTGGAGGTCGCGCAAGCGCAGCGCGAGCAGGATGGCGTGGACCGCGGCCATCCCCGAGGCGAAGGCGACCGCCGCCTCGGCTCCGTCCTCGAGTTCCTGGACGCCGCGTTCCCAACGCGCCGTGGTCGGGTTGTAGAGCCGGGCGTAGAGCGGGGTGTGCTTGGGGTCGTGTCCGGCGGCGAGGCCCTCGAGGTCCTCCACGGCCAGGTCGAGCTCGGGCAGGGGGTAGGTGGAGGAGAGGTCCACCGGCGGGGCGTGAACGCCCAGCTCGGCGAGGTCCTCGCGCCCTCCATGGACGGCCAGGGTTTCGCGTTTCATGGCTCCCACAGAGTAAGCGACGGAGCTAGAATCCGTCCATCGAATAAGATTCGGCCATGGACGACCTCCCCGCCCTCGACGCCACCGACCTCACCCTCCTCGCCGCGCTCCAGGAGGACGGCGCCATGCGCAACGTCGAGCTGGCCTCGCGCGTCGGTCTCGCCCCCTCCTCCTGTCTGGAGCGGGTCCGCCGCTTGCGCCGTCTCGGCGTGCTGCGGGGCGTCCACGCCGAGGTGGAGCCGTCCGCCCTCGGCATCGGGCTGCGGGCCTTCGTCCGGGTCCAGATCCGGCGCCACGGCCGCAAGGAGGTGGAGGGCTTCCAGGAACACGCCCTGTCCCTTTCCGAGGTCGTAGCGGTCCACCACCTCACCGGGGAGGACGACTTCCTCCTCGAGGTCGCCGTCCGCGACCCCGCCCACCTCCGCGACCTCGCCGTGGACGGTTTCGCGACCCGCCCCGAGGTCGGGCGCATCCAGACCTCCCTGCTCTTCTCGAGCGTCCGGAAGCCCTCGCTGCCCTGCTGGCGCGAGCCGAATCGCGGCGGCGTCCGGAAAAACGCTTGATTTCTGCTCCGCGGGGGCGTTTCCTGGGGTTCAATAGAGGCAGGAACCATGACTCTCTTGAAGGACCTCGTGAATCGCCAACCCCGGGTGGTCTCCATCAGCCCCCGGGCCACCGTCCGCGATGCGGCGAAGGCCATGGCCGCCGCCAACGTGGGCTGCGCCGCCATCGTGGAGGGCCGCAAGCTCGTCGGCATCTTCACCGAGCGTGACGTGCTCAAGCGCGTCCTCCTGCAGGACCTCGACGTGGACGAGGTCTCGGTCGCCGACGTCATGACCCGCGACATCATCTGCGCCGGCGCCGAGCAGCGCTCGCGCGACGCGCGTCTCCTGATGCAGCGCCACCACATCCGCCACCTGCCGGTGCTCGACGACGAGGGCCACCTCATCGGCGTCCTCTCCATCCGCGACCTGGTCTACGACGAAGTCCAGGAGATGCGCGACTACATCGCGCTCCACGAAGGATAGGCGTCAGACCTCCCGTCGTGCACCCCACCGCAGACGTCGCAGGACGTCGGGGTGGAGGAGCGCGAGGACGGTGACGAGCTCGAGGCGCCCGGCCCACATGCCGAGCGTCAGGACCACCTTGGAGGGAACGTCGAGTTCGGCGAAGTTCGCCATCGGGCCGACCGCGCCGAAGCCGGGGCCGATGTTGCCGACGCAGGCGAGGGAGGCGCTGAATCCGGTCACGAAGTCGGCGCCGCGCACCACCAGGAAGGCGCCGACCAGGGCATAGGTGATCAGGAACAGGAGGACCACGTTCAGGATGGCGCGAAGGCCGTCGTCCGTCACCGGCTTCCCCTTGTAGCGGACGAGGAGGACGCCATGGGGATGGAGGCTGCGGGACAGCTCCCGGCCGACGAACTTGAGCATCAGGAGGTGGCGCACGGCCTTGGCCCCGCCCGCCGCCGAACCGGCGCAGCCGCCGACCAGCATCGCCACCAGGAGGAAGGTCCGCGCCGCGTCGGTCCAGGGCTCCAGCACCCAGTCGGTGCTGGCATAGCCGGTCGAGGAGATCAGGCTGGCGGTCTGGAACAGCCCCGTGCGCAGGCCCTCGAGGTCGGGAACGCCGCCGGCGAGCACCGCCGCCGCGCCCACTCCGGTCACCAGCATGGTCCCGAGGTAGAAGCGGAACTCGCCGTCGCGACCGAGGGCGCGCGGGTCACGGAACAGGGCGATCCAGAGGAGAGGGAAGCTCATCCCCGCCAGAGTCATGAACACGACCAGGATCCATTCCGCGGTCGGGTTGTCGTAGCCGGCGATGGAAGCGGGGTGCGGCGAGAAACCGCCGGCCGGCATCGTGGTCAGGGCGTGGCACACCGAGTCGTAGAGCGGCATCCCGGCCAGCGTGGTCAGGGCCAGGACTTCCGCCACGGTGAGCCCGAGGTAGAGCAGCCACAGACGCCGGGCGATGTCGCGCAGCCTCGGGCTGACCAACTCGTGGCCGGCGTCCGATGCCTCGGCGAAGAAGATCTGGCGACCGGCGATGCCGAGTTCGGGCAGGATGACGACGAACAGCGCGATCACGCCGAGCCCGCCGAACCACTGGGTCATCGAGCGCCACAGGAAGAAGGCGCGGTCGTAGGCGCCGAAGTCGGTGAGGATGGTGGCGCCCGTCGTGGTCAGGCCGCTGATGCTCTCGAACAGGGCGTCCACCGCAGACAGGCCCTCCGCGACGTACGGCACGGCGGCGAAACAGGCGACCAGGAACCAAGCGCCGGCCACCACGCCCAGCGCTTCGGCGCGGTGTAGTCGGGGATTGGGGTGGAACCAACGCGACAGCAGGTAGCCCGTCGCGGCGGTCGCGAGGCCTGCTCCGACGAAGGGGAGCGCATGGTCCCACGGCGTGAAACCGCGCCAGGCGTCCGCCAGGGCGAGCAGGGTCGGCGGCACGAACGCCAGCGAGAACAGGCGCAGGATCTTGCCGAGGACGCCGAGGACGAGACCCAGTCTCACGAGTCGCGGTGGGCGCGGGCGGGATGGACCCGCTCGAAGAAACGGCGGGCCTCCTCGATCCCTTCGGCCTTGACGAAGACCAACAGCTGGTCGCCGCCGCGGACCTCGTCGCGGCCGTGGGGGATGATGACCTCGCCGTTGCGGAGGATGGCGCCGACGATGGCGAACACCGGGGCCTGGAGTTCCGCCAGGGGAGTGGGGGGGAAGTCCTCGGGAACGCGTAGCCGCAGCACGCGGACCTCGCCGTGCTCGAACTCGGCGAGGAGGTCGCGGTCGCGGCGGTCCACCTTGCGAACCACGGCCCGCACCGCAGCGCCGAGCGTACTGCGCACCACGTCGATGCCGACGTCCTCGAAGAGGAGTTCGTTGGCCGGCTTGTCGGCCCGGGTGATGATGCGCGCCACACCCTGCTGCTTGGCCAGCAACGACACCAGCAGGTTCTTCTCGTCGTTGGAGGTGACCGCGATCAGGACCGGGTCCTCGCCGATGTGCTCCTCGCGCAGGAGCTCCAGGTCGGTGCCGTCGCCGTGGAGGACGAGCGCCTTCAGCCGCGGCGCGATCTCCTGGCAGCGCCTCTCGTCCTGTTCGATGACCTTGACCCGCCACCCGGCGTCTTCCAGCCCCTTGGCCACCGCGAAGCCGACCACGCCGCCGCCGACCACGGTGGCGCGGTGCTCCTCGCGCCCGCCCCGCCGCGGCGACAGGTAGCGGGTCAGGAAGCGGTTCATGCCGGCCGTCGTCCCCATGGCGATCACCTTGTCGCCGGGGCGGAACGCGGTGTCGCCGTCGGGGATGAAGATGCGGTCGTCGCGTTGTCCCATCACCAGGACGACGCCCTTGGGCACGCCGACCTCCTTGAGCGGCCCCGAGGTGAGGTAGGCGCCCTCTTCGACCCGGCGCTTGACCAGCCGCACCCTCCCGCCCTCGAAGGCCTCCACGTCGAGGGCGCCGGGCACCATCACGATCTTCAGGATCTCACGGGCGAGGCGGTCGGCCGGGAGGACCACCGAGTCGATGCCCAGACTGCGAGCCAGGGAGTTCGCCTCGGCTTCGCTGGACTGGACCTCGTGACGACGCAGGAAGCAGGTCACCTGCCGCGCACCGAGTCGCTTGGCCTCGGCGCAGGCCACCAGGTTGCGCTCGTCCAGCACGCTGCAGGCGACGAACAGCCCCGCATCCTCGACCCCGGCCTCCTTCAACGTCTCGCCCGAGATGGTGCTGCCGCGCACCAGGCGCACCTCGAGCTGGTCGAGGTCCACGTCGGGCATCTCTTCGGGCACCACGAGGGTGACCTCGTGCTGCTGCATCAGCGCCTCCGCCAGCCGGAAGGCCACGGAGTCGTCGCCGTCGATGCAGATGCGCATCGCCCGGCATCCTAGGGCGGCGGTGGGGGCGCGACCAGGGCCCGACCGCCTAGTTGGGGTCGGTGCTGCCCGCCTCCAGCTTCTTCAGGTTGTTGCCGGCGTCGCGCAACGCCGTCCGAATGCGCTCCACGTCGGCGTCGGCGAGCTCGCCCGAGGCGAGCATGGCTTCGGCCCGTTCGGCGGCGGTGCGGTAGAGCTCGGCGGCCCGCTCCCGGTCACGCTTCAGGTAGTAGTGGAGGATGACCGCCAGGTCGTTCATGATCTGCGGGTCGTCCGGCGCCAGCTGGAGCGCCCGGTCGTAGGCGGCCAGGCTGTCCTCGTACGCGCGGGCCTCGCGACGGAAGAACGCGAGGTTCTGCCAGGCGTAGGCATCCTGGGGCTTCAGCGCGACGACCAGCTCCATGATCTTGGCGGCCTCGTTCGGCAGCCCCTGGGCGTAGGCCTTGCCCGCCAGCCAGGTCATGCGCTCGGCCAGCGCGGCGCCGCCGTCGGCGGCCTGGCGCGCACTCGCCGCATAGGCCGCGAGGTTGGACTCGAGGTACTTCGCCCAGTGCCGCGCCGCGGCTCGGATCGCCTTGCCCGTGGCCGCGTCGTCTCCGGCCTGGGCGAGTTCGGTGGCCCGCTTCAGGGCGCCGTCGCCGAGGTAGAAGTGCGCCATCGTGAAGGCCGGGTTGAACTCGAGCACCGCCTGCATGTCGGCGGCGAGCGTCGGCCAGTCCACGGGGTCCGCCTGGTAGGCGGCGAGCCCGCGGTACCACTTGAGGTCCACGTTCTCGGGGTCGCGGGCGACCAGCACGTCGAGCACCGCCACGGCGTCGCCGCCGAGCCAGTCCGCCGCCGCCTGTGGGTTCACCCCCTCGGGCTCCGCCTCGGCCGCCTCCTTCCACAGCCGCACGGCCTCCTCACGGGCCGCCGCGGCGTCCTCACCGCCCTGGGCCCACTTCAGGACCAGCGACTCGGCGAGCCGCAGCCTCGGAGCGGCGCGGTCGGGGGCGACCTCCACCGCACGGCGCAGCACGGACTCGGCGGCCGCGGCCAGCTCGGCGGCTTCCTCCTCCTTGCCGAGCCCGGCCACGGTGCGGGACTTGACCCCGAGCACCCGCGCCTGCTGCATCAGCAGGTCCGGGTCGTCCCGGAACCGGGTGAGCCCCTCCTGCGCCGCCTCCAACGCGGCGTCGGCGTCGTTGGCGTTGAGCAGGGCCTCCGACCAGCCGACCCAGGCCGCCGGGCCTGCCCCGGGGGCCCGGGTGGCGTCGCGGAAGAGGTCGGCGACCTCGTACCACGCGTCCACCGCGGCCAACCCCTGGAGTTCCGGCTTGCCCGCGGCGAGGTCGGCCTCCAGGGCGCGTTGCTTCCAGGTCGCGAGGGCCAGGCGCAGCTCGGGGTCGTCCGACTCGGCGGCGCCGGCTTCCTCGAGCACGGCCACGGCCTCGGCGAAACGGCCTTCGGCGCCGAGCACAGCGGCGCGGGCCAGCGGGTCGTCGGCGGCGGGTTCCTGCGGCAGCGCCGCCAGGACGAGGAGGAAGGTGGCGAAGGACATCATGGGTTCTCGGAACGGAGTTCCTCGAGCTTCCGACGCAGCATCTGGACGCCGCGGCGTCGCTCGAAGGGGTAGTGGCGGACGCTCTCGTCCAGGTACGACTCGGCGTCGCCGATCTCGCCGCGACGCATCAGCTGCAGGTAGGCGAGGTTCTCCCAGGCGTCGCCGACGGCCTCGTCGAGACGGTTGCGGGTCTCCTCGTC
>JALUVI010000227.1 GCA_027020785.1 Planctomycetota bacterium
GGGCTCATGCACCCTATAGCCTTGCACATTGGCGACCAGGCCGCCGACCACTTGCGGATCGATGATGCCATAGACCTCTTGCGTGAGCAGGTGAAGGCTGACGTCCCCAGGCTCGAGGCCGAGGGGCGAGTCCCTCCATTCGTCGAGCGTGCTGCGGAGCATGGAGATGACCTTGATCTGCGGTACATCCAGCTCCTGCGCTCCCGCCAGCAGCATCGGGGAGGCATGACCGTCGTCGAGCATCAGTCGTGGGGACCACTCCTTCAGCATGGATAGGAGATCTTCTTGACGGTCGGAATAGAAGACAGCGACGGCAATGCCGCGGGACTCGAGCTCCCGAACGATCGCAGCATGGACGGCGGTGTCGTCCAGGACCAAGAAGCTCTGTTGGGTAACGAGGGCAACCCGACGGCCGCCGGCGGGAGTGCCTCGCTCCTCCAGCCAGTCGAAATAGGACTCGATGTCGGTGAAGAATCCCGGGGCGTCCGGATGCCAAGCGGCATGATCGGGAACCGCTAGGGGAGGAGGAGGTGTGCCGGGCTGCCCCAGGACGGAGTGAGACAGCCAATCGAACATTCGACGGTAGTTCTCCAGGTTCGAGTTCCTCCAGTAGGCGCTCAGGTCCTCGTCCTCGCGCAGCAGGTCCCGGCGCAGCAATCCTGCTTGTGAATCTCGATGGTCGAGGGCCAGCACCTGGAGCTCGGGGCGTTGGCCGAGGACGCTTTGAAGGGTTTCCGACAGTGGGGGAACGCCTTCTGGAAGGAGGTTCAGCACGAGAACGACATCGATCCCGGCGAAGTCCTCCTGTGCCACGGTGCCGATGTCACTGGAAGAGATGAATCGCACTTCCCAGCCACGGTCTTCCGCTGCACGTTCCAGCATCGGCAGCGCACGATTCCATGCCCCGAGGAAGAGCGCCTGTGGCCGGTCGTCCTGGTCAGCCTGACCAAGGGTCGGAGCCTGGAGCATGGCCACCATCGCAACCACCCAGGAGGTAGCGCCCGCACGGCGCATTACCGTACGGGCGCAAGGAACGAAGGTTCGCAGCCTCCTAGAAGCGAACTTCGAGAGCCGCCACCACATTGACGCCGGGAGCATTGATGCGGGAGTCCTTGACCCGGTAGAGCTTGTCCGTGACATTCTGGATGGCCAAAGTGAAATCGGCGGCGTCATTGATCCGCACACCTCCCCGGGCAGTGAAGATGGTGTAGCCCGGGACGCTGGGGCCGGGAGCGAGGAACCCAGAACCACTGTCCTGGGGATCGAGCAGGAAGGCCGGATCACCCAGCCTGTCAGACGGGATGCGGCTGAAACGGTCCACCATCCAGGCCTCGACGGCGGCCCACCAGCGACGCTTCACGGCATAGCGGGAATCCTCGAAGCGGATCCCAAGGAGGGCATTCATGGGGAAGGCGCGGTCGATGGGCTCGTCCGTACCCTTGTCGCGCCCCGTTAGCCAGGTGAAGTTTCCGTAGAGGGACACCTCGGTATCGTCGAAGACCGGGCGCGTCCATTGCCTGGGCAGGTAGTGAGTACCTTGCAGCTCGACTCCGTAGACGTAGATGTCGTCAGGAGAGTTGGTCTTGACGTAGACCTGTTCGCCGGCGTCCTCCACGCCGTTGCCGTTGACATCGATGAAGGACGAACCGTTGAAGCTCCCGGGTTCGGAGATGATGCCGTCCTGGACCAAGGTGTAGTACGCGGCGATGGCGAACGCCGAGTCATGCGTCTGCTTCTTCATGCCGACCTCATAGCTCCAGGAGGTCTCCGGATCGACATTGGCGGACGGGACGTTGAAACCGAAGGTGAAGGCCCCAAAGTTGAGCATGTCGTTCTTGTTCGGAGCGCGGAAGGCGCGTCCGAGATGGGAATACAGGGTCGTCTCGTCGTCGACGTACCAACTGACGCCGACGCCTCCGGTCAGGGCCACGTTCGTCTGATCCAGGTTGAGATCCTCCTGGGTGAGAGCGCCATTCGACAGCGCGTCCTGGACTTCACTGTCCAACTGGGACGTCGGAGGGGCGGTGGAGTTCAGGGTGAACCTCTCGACGCGGAGGCCGATGTCCACGCGGACGTCGTCGCGGGCATCCCACTTCGCAAGGCCGAAGGCGCCCACGTCGAGCCAATCCACCGAGGGTGTGGCGGTCCCTGCTTGGGGGTTCCACTTGGAGACCGAGTCCTGATAAGCCGTGAAACCATAGGTCAAGGACAGACCATCACGGAACTGGCTCTCGAGAACGGCTTCTGCGCCGACGGTGCGGTCCACCGAGTCGGAGTCCCAGTACTTCTCGTCGATGAAGTTCTTCTGGCTGTGGTACCACGCCTTCACGTCCACGCTTTTGGCAAAGTCATAGTCCTTGCCTCGGAACCGGGCCGTGTACATGTCGCGTTCATTGGTCTGGATCCAGTTCGGTCTGTCGTAGCGCGTCCCTTCGGGGCGGTAGAAGCTCTGCACGTAGAAATCGAGCCTCTGCTGCTGCCCAAGGTTCCAGCCGAATTGGCCGTCCCAGTCGTGCTCGGACCAGCTGCCTGGAGTCTGAAGGCCGCCGCCGCGTCCCGCGCGGAGATCCTGGAGGTTGCGGCGCGTGCCGCCGATGAACGCATTGAAACGAGAAGTGGAGATCCGACCTTCGATCCTGCCGCTGGTCTCGTAGTCGGCACTGCCGAAACGGCCCAAAGCCCGGCCGCCCCAATCCAGGGCAGGCGTGAAGTCGAGCTCTTCGTTGCTGATGACGTTGATGACGCCGCCGATTGCGTCGGAGCCGTAGAGTACCGATCCGGGACCGCGGATCACCTCGATGCGGTCCACATCGAGCGCATCGATGTTTTGGAGGAACGAGTTGGGGCCGGCGAAGAGGCTTGCGGTGTTGCGTCGGATACCGTCGAACAGGTAGACGACCTGGTTGCCCATGAAGCCTCGGATGATCGGGGCGCCACCCAGGTGGCCGGTCTTCTGTACCCAGATCCCGGGTTGGAACCGAAGTGCCTCGGCGGGGGTCCTTGGCGCCAGCTCTCTCAGATCCACCTCGTCGAGGATCGTGACGGACCGGGGCACGTCGAGAACGTCCTCAGGAGTTCGGGTGGCGGTCACGACGATTTCGGGGACGATCCGGATGTCCTCATCCTGTCGTTCTGGAGCGGGCTCTTTCTTCTGTTCCTGTTGCTGTGCGGGTAGCGGAGGGGACAGGAGGACGGCTAGTCCTAGCGTCAGGGTCGGGAGCATTGCTTGGGGTTCGGGTAGGGTTCAGGAGGGGGGAGAGGCTGGGTCAACGGTCGTGCCGGCGGAGGGGTTCGATTTTTCTTGGGAGCTTGCGGTTGCCCCCTGACCCTGCGGGCGTCCCGGCTGCCCTTCGCTGGTGATGAGGGGACGCTCGGTGCATCATGGGTGCATGCCCTCCCGCGCTGCGGCTCTCGTCCTCCTGGCCCTCGCCGCCTGCGGGGTCGCGCCTGCGGGCGGGGGCGAGGCCGACTCCCAGACCGTGGAACCGCTCCTCACCGTCCCCGAACGCACCGGCTACCGGCGGACCTCCACCGCGGCCGAGGTGCACGACTTCCTGGTGCGGCTGGATGCGTTCGGCGACCCGAGGTTCTTCCTCACGGCCTTCGGCGAGTCGAGCGACGGCCGGCCCCTCGACCTGGTGGTGGTCGCCGACCCGCCGGTGCGCCGGGCCGCCGAGGCGCATCGGGGGACGCGGCCGGTGGTCCTGGTCATGGCGAACATCCACGGCGGCGAGGTCGAGGGCAAGGAGGCGGTGCAGGAGCTGCTCCGCGCCGTCGTCACCGACGAGGCCGACCCGTGGCCGGTCGGCGACGCCGTGGTGTTGTTCGTCCCGGTCTACAACCCGGCCGGCAACGACGCCCTCGGGCCGAAGAACCGGCCGCTGCAGCACGGGCCGTCCCTGGCCGGTCGTCGGGTGAATGCGCGGGGGCTCGACCTGAACCGGGACTGGATGAAGCTCGAGGCGCCGGAGACGCGCTCGCTGGTCGGGCTGCTCCAGGAGTGGGACCCGCACGTGGTCCTGGACCTCCACACGACGAACGGCTCGGCCCACGGCTACGAGCTGACCTACGCGGGCGTCCTGCATCCGGGCGCTCACCCCGAGCTCCGCGACCTGCTCGACCACGACTGGCTGCCGGCCCTGCGGCGGCGGATGCTCGAGCGCCACGGGCTCCACGTGTTCGACTACGGCAACTTCCTGTCGCCGGAGGGCGAGTTCGAGGACGACCCCGACCTGCTCGGCGGCTGGCGCACCTTCGACCACCGCCCGCGCTTCGGCAACAACTACGTCGGGCTCCGCAACCGCATCGCCATCCTGTCCGAGGCCTACGCCTACCTCGCCTTCCCGGAGCGCATCGCCGCGACCCGCGCCTTCGTGACCGAGGTCCTGCGGCTCGCCGCCGAGCGGGGGTCGGACGTCCCCGCGGCGTGCCGGCGCTGGGACGCCGAGACCGAACGGTGGGGCGGGGCCGGCGAGCTGGTCCAGCCCCTCTCCGCCGAACTCGTCGAGCGCGGCCGCGAACCGGTGCGCATCCGCGGCTTCCGGACCGAGACCGACCCCGCGACCGGCGAGACCTGGCGCATCGCCTCGGGGCCGGTCACCGAGGTGGAACTCCCGGTCCAGGTCGGCTTCCGGGCCGTCGAGGAGGCCCTCGCGCCGCCGACCTACTGGCTGGCCCCGGAGCTCGCCGCGGTCGTCGCCCCCGTCCTCGCCGGGCACGGCGTCGCGTTCCGCTGGCTGGACGCGCCGCAGACGGTCGAGGCCGTCACCTTCCGCGTCGTCGAGACCCACCGCGAGCCGCTGCCGTTCCAGGGGCACTTCGAGCGCAGCGCGACCTTCGACCTCGGGCTGCGCGAGGTCACCCTGCCCGCCGGGACCCTCGAGCTCTCCCTGGCCCAGCCCCTGGCCCGGCTCGCGTTCCAGCTCGTGGACCCGCGCGCCGAGGACGGCCTGCGCCACTGGAACTGGTACGACCGCTGGCTCATGGCCGGCCCGGACGCCGAACTCCCCCTCTACGCCGCCCCGCTGCCCGAGCACTAGGCGGCGGGGGTGTCGACGCGCCCAGCCCTGTCACGGGCGCGTCGTCCTGTCGCAACCCATCGTGGTCCAACGACTTGTGGTGTCCTTGCGCGTTGGTGGCGGTGGGGAGGGGAGCCTTCGGGCATGAAGTTCCACCCCATCGTGACCGTTTGCAGCCTGTTGCTGCTGTCCTTCTTCGTCATGCCTCAACAGGGTGACGACCCACAGGACGTGCCCTGCGCCGCACTGCTGCCGGAAGTGACCGACTGCATCATCTCCACGCCCCCTTCCTGCTCGGGCGAGGATCGCAAGATCGTCTTCAAGAGCTGCTCGATTCGCACCAACGGAGACTGTGACACGAAAGGGTGCAGTTATGCTTGCACGTTCGAGGTCACCGGAAAAGCAGGTGATACTCTCTGCGCAGTTCGCTACGGAGAGACGGATTGTTTTGCCGAACGAAGGATTCAGAGCCCCTTGGTCGACTATGAGTTCGATGCCACCGCGGAAATCCCTTGCGGCCAGATCGGAATCGTCTTCGTCCTCTGGGCCTGGGACGAGCCGGACCAGAACGGGAATACCTCTTGTTGCAAACAGATTACCTTCATCTGCCGTTCTTGTGACTGACCGATGCCGTCTCCTGATCCGATGAAGCGCTCCCTCCTCCTCGTCCACCTCGTCCCGGTGGTGTTCCTGGGCTGGGCCGGATATCGCTGGGCCCAACGACCTGCGTCCGAGGCCGAGCCCGAGAGCGCCCCCATCGGGGCCAGGACCACGGACGCGTCCGTGCCCGTCCCCGCGCGCTCCGAAGTCGAGCCGGAGGTGGACCCACCGACGCCGGTCGAGGAGGACGGCCGTCCTACCATCAGCGAGGAGCGGTTCCGCGAGCTGTTCGATGCCTATCTGCGCGCGGCCCAGGACCTATCGGAGCCCGATCTCGGGTCGGCATGGGAATGGGTCGTCGGGAAGTACGAGGAGAAGGCCGAACGTCTACGTCAGGAAGACCCTCGGTTCGAGCAGTACCCCTTCCTCGATCCGAGATTGGAGGGGGTCGGCGGGCCGCTCGAGCACCATGTCCTCCAGGACGTCCTCCTTTCCGAGGTCGAATCCTTGCGCCAAGGGATGTTCTGGGACGAGTCTCCGGCTTTCTCCGACGACGAGACCAATCGCGCCGCCGCCCTTGCCGTCCTGAACGACAGCTCCCAACTGGTCGGCCTGCCGCCGAGCCAGCTGGCTTCCATGCCGTGGTTCGGAGACGTTCCGCACGAGCGCATCCTGGAGCAACTCCCCGTGCTCCAATCGCTGCGCCAGGAGTACGTCCAGGACGTGTTGCCCTTCCTGGTCCAGCGTGCGGTCCTGCGCAGCTGGTGGGCTCGGAGCCGGGAGGCCCCGGAGGCCATCCCTGCCGAGTTCCGCGTCGACATCGACGCCTACGCCGAGCCCTACCTGCAGCAACTCGACCAGGCAATGGACGTCTTCCGCCTGCGCTACCTGCGCGACGTGGGCGAAGCCCTCGGGGCCGAGGAGCTCCCGCCTTCGGACTGACGCCGGTCGGCGCGGGAGCGGCTGGAGGGGGCTCCCCACCTCCCGGACGGCAGGCGGGCATCGGTCTGCTCCGCCCGGGCCGGGGCGGTGAGGCGCGCGGGTAGAATCCCGGGTCCGCCGGGCGGCGGGAGGTGGCATGGACCAGGACCGTTTCGAGGAGCTCTTCGGCGTCAATGCCGGCTACGTGGAGTCGCTGTGGCAGCAGTGGCGGCAGGACCCGGGTTCGGTGGACGAGGAGTGGCGCCGGATGTTCGAGGAACTGGCGGGCGGGGCCGGGGCGGCGGCGCCCGCGGCGCCGACCGCCGGGGCGCAGGCCGAGGAGGCTCCGCCCGCCGCAGGGGGCGGCGCAGAGGGCGGCGCCGTCTCCGGGGGCAGCGGGGCTGCGGTGGCGCCCCCGCCCGACGCCGCCGCGCCGCCGCCCGAGTCCGAGGACGAGGAGTGGGTGCCGCTCCGCGGCATCGCGGCGCGCATCGCCCGCAACATGGAAGAGAGCCTCGAGGTCCCGACGGCGACCTCGGTGCGCACCATCCCGGTCAAGGTGCTCGACGAGAACCGGCGCATCGTCAACCAGCACATGCGCGACCGGGCGCTCGGCAAGGCCAGCTACACCCACTTCGTCGCCTTCGCCATGGTGCGGGCGGTGCGCGAGATGCCGCACGTCCAGGCGCGCTACGAGGAACGCGACGGCAAGCCCTGGGAGGTCCGGCCCAGGCACGTGAACCTCGGCATCGCGGTGGACGTGCCGCAGCCGGACGGGACGCGGCGGCTCCTGGTGCCGAACGTCAAGCGCTGCGAGGACCTGGACTTCAAGGCCTTCTACGAGGCCTACCAGGACGTGGTCCACCGCGCCCGTGACGGCGAACTCGGCGTCGAGGACTTCCGCGGCACCACCTTCTCGCTGACCAACCCCGGAGGCATGGGCACCGAGATGTCGGTGCCGCGGCTGATGAAGGGGCAGGGGCTCATCCTCGCCACCGGCAGCATCGGGGTGCCGGTGCAGGTGCGCGGCATGAGCCCCGAGACCCTGGCCGAGCTCGCGGTCGGGCCGGTGATGACCGTCACCAGCACCTACGACCACCGCATCGTCCAGGGCGCCGAGTCGGCGCTGCTCCTGAAGCGCATCGAGGAGCTGCTCGACGGCGCCGACGGGTTCTGGGACGAGATCTTCCACAGCCTCCGCGTGCCGTGGCGGCCGGCGCGGCGGCAGCGCGACCAGCAGCCGCGCGACGAGGAGGACCGCGTCGAGAAACAGGCCAAGGTGTGGCAGCTCATCACCGCCTACCGCACCCGGGGCTGCCAGATCGCCGACCTCGACCCGCTCGACTACCACCCGGACCTGCTGCCTTCGCTCGACCCCGAGTGGTACGGCTTCACCATCTGGGACCTGGACCGCGAGTTCCTCACCGACGGCATGTGCGGGCGCTCGCGGATGACGCTGCGCGAGATCCTGGAAGTGCTGCGCGAGACCTACTGCCGGCGCTGGACGCTCGAGTACATGCACGTCGTGGACCGCGAGCGCAAGCACTGGATCCGCGAACGGGTCGAGCCGCGCCGCAACGAGGAGGTCTTCGACCTCGAGCATCGCAAGCGCATCCTGTCGCGGCTGATCCGTGCCGAGAACTTCGAGCGCTTCCTGCACACCCGCTATCCCGGCAACAAGCGGTTCTCGCTGGAAGGCGCCGACACCCTGATCCCGATGCTGGCCGAGATCCTCGACCGGGTCGCGCTGCGCGGCGTGAAGCGCGTGGTCATCGGGATGAGCCACCGCGGCCGGCTCAACGTGCTCGCCAACATCCTCAACAAGTCGTACCGCAAGATCTTCGCCGAGTTCGAGGCGGTCGAGCTGCCGGGGATGGTCGAGGGAAGCGGTGACGTGAAGTACCACCTCGGCCAGAAGGGGGTCTATCGCACGCCGACCGGCGACGAGATCGAGGTCGTCCTGTCGGCCAACCCGAGCCACCTCGAGAGCGTGGACCCGGTGGTCTGCGGCATGGTGCGCGCCTACCAGGACCAGGACGGCGACACCGAACGCCGCCGCACCCTCGGCATCCTCATCCACGGCGACGCCGCCTTCACCGGACAGGGCGTGGTCGCCGAGACCCTGCAGATGAGCGACCTGCCGGCGTTCCGCACCGGCGGCACCATCCACATCGTCCTGGACAACCGCATCGGCTTCACGGCCGGGCCCGAGGACCTGTATTCCACCTACTACCCGACCGACCTGGCGAAGATGATCCAGGCGCCCATCATGCACGCCAACGGCGACTATCCGGAGGGGTGCCTGCGGGCGACGCACGTGGCGGTGGACTACCAGCAGGAGTTCGCCGCCGACGTGGTCGTGGACCTGGTGTGCTACCGGCGCCGCGGCCACAACGAGGGCGACGAGCCGATGTACACGCAGCCGCTGCTGTACAAGAAGATCCAGCAGCATCCGACGGTGCGCGAGATGTACACCCAGCTCCTGCTGCGGCGCGGCAACATGACCGCCGAGGAGATCGAGGAGATCGCGCGGGCCTACGACGAGGAGCTCAAGCGCGAGCTGGAGGCCAGTCGTCAGGAGGGGACCAGGGTCGAGGCTCCAGAGACCTGCGACTTGGAGGGCGAGCCGTTCGACGATGCCGGTTGCACCGACGCCGAGTCGCCCGAGACCGGCGTGCCCCACGAACGGGTGGTCGAGATCGTGGAGCGGACGAACGCCATGCCCGAAGGGCTGGTCGTCCACCCCAACCTGCTGCGCCAGCTCAAGCGGCGCGAGGAGATGGTGCGCGGCGAGCGGCCGCTCGACTGGGGCTGCGCCGAGACCGTGGCCTTCGGATCGCTGGTCCAGGAAGGCATCGGCATCCGCCTGGAGGGCCAGGACAGCCAGCGCGGCACCTTCAGCCACCGCCACGCGGTCATCCGCGACCAGCGCACCGGCGAGCAGTGGGTGCCGCTGGCCCACCTCGACCCCGAGGTGCGGGTCGAGTTCTGGAACTCGCTGTTGAGCGAGGAAGCCGCCCTGGCCTACGAGTACGGCTACTCGGTGGTGTCGCGGCGCAAGCTGGTCGCCTGGGAGGCCCAGTTCGGCGACTTCGCCAACGGCGCCCAGGTGCCCATCGATCAGTACGTGGCCAGCGGCGAGGCCAAGTGGGGCCAGGAATCCGACCTGGTGATCCTCCTGCCTCACGGCTACGACGGCCAGGGTCCGGAGCACTCGAGCGCGCGGGTCGAGCGCTGGCTGCAGCTCTGCGCCGAGGGCAACCTCGTCGTGGCCAACTGCACCACCAGCGCGCAGTACTTCCACCTGCTGCGCCGCCACTTCCACGCCGACGAGCGCAAGCCCCTGGTGGTGTTCACGCCGAAGTCGCTGCTCCGCGACCCGCGGGCGATGAGCGACGTCGCCGAGTTCTCGGCCGGCCGCTTCCGCGAGGTGCTGCCCGACCCGACCGAGCCGGAGCCGGGGCGGGTGCGCCGCTTGGTGTTCGTCAGCGGCAAGCTGTACCACGAGCTCGCCACCTTCCGCGAGGAGAACGGGGTGGAGGGTGTCGCCCTGGTGCGGCTCGAGCAGCTCTACCCCTTCCCGCGCGCCGCGGTCGCGCGCGAGCTGGAGCGTTACCCCGACGCCGAGCGGGTCTGGGCGCAGGAGGAGCCGCGCAACATGGGCGGCTGGGAGTTCGCCGAGGAGTTCTTCGGACGGCTCGGGGCTGCCTTGCACTACGCCGGTCGGCCTCCCGCCGCGAGCCCGGCCACCGGTTCCTACGCGCGGCACCAGGTCGAGCAGCACGCGGTGCACTGCCGCGCCCTCGGCGTCACCGAGACCACGCACCTGACGGCATGAGCGAGAGAGGCTGGATCGTTCCCATCGGCGGGGCCGAGGAGAAGCTCCGCAACCCCCGCATCCTGAAGCGCTTCGCCGAAGTGGCGGGCGGCCCGCATGCGCGCATCGCGGTGGTGCCGACGGCCAGCCGCATGCCCGACACCGGCCCGCGCTACGTGAAGCTGTTCCGCAAGGACCTCGGCGTGGCCGAGGCGCGGACCCTCGACTTCCAGACCCGCGCCGACTGCGAGGCCCCGGAGCTGCTCGACTTCCTGCGCGAGGCGACCGGGGTGTTCTTCACCGGAGGGAACCAGCTGCGGCTGTCCACCACCCTCGGCGGGACGCCCGTGACCGAGATCATCCGGCAGCGGAACCGCGAGGAGGGCCTGGACGTCGCCGGCACCAGCGCCGGCGCGTCGTTCCTGTCCGAGCACATGATCGCCTACGGCAACGAGGGGCCGACTCCGCGCGCCGACATGGTGTCGCTGGCGCCGGGCATGGGGCTCACCGAGGAGATCGTGGTGGACCAGCACTTCGCGCAGCGCGACCGCCTGGGGCGGCTGCTCGCAGCGTTGGCCTACAACCCCCGCCCCATCGGCATCGGACTGGACGAGGACACGGCGGCGTTCATCGACCCCGAGGAAGGGCTCGAGGTGGTCGGCAGCGGAGCCATCACCATCGTGGACCCTTCGGACATGGAGTTCTCCAGCATGGACTCGGCCCGGCCCCACGAGCCGGTGACCGTCATCGGGGTGCGGCTGCACGTCCTCGCCGAGGGCGCCGGCTTCGACATCCCGAGTCGGCGGGCGCGGTTGCCGGCGGCCGCCGGCTGAACCCCGGTCCCGGGTCCGCTCGCCGGTGGGGGGGCGGACCGGTCCGCCGGCCGGGGGCGCCTCCCGGTCGGCCCGTGGGCGGGCCCTCGGGGTAGAGTGGAGGGTCCCCAGCGCGCCGTCCCCCCGTGAAGATCCTCGACCGCAACGTCTACCTCGGGCCCAATCCCTACGCCCATTTCCCGGTCATCCGTCTGACCCTGGACCTGGGAGAGCTGGAGGCGTGGCCGACCGGTCGGCTGGGGGCGGCCTTCGTGGACGGACTGCTCGAGCGGCTGCCCGGGCTGCGCGAGCACACCTGCAGCTACGGCGAGCCGGGCGGCTTCGTGCGGCGGATGACCGAGGGCGAAGGCACCTGGCTGGGCCACGTGTTCGAACACGTCGCCATCGAGTTGCAGAACGTGGCCGGCATGGACGTCAGCTTCGGGCGTACGCGGTCGCGGCCGGGGCGCGAGGGCGTCTACGACGTGGTCTACGAGTACCAGGAGGAGAAGGAGGGCCTCGAGGCCGGCCGCCTGGCATTGGACCTGCTCCACTGGCTGCTGCCCGAGGAGCTGCGGCCCGACGAAGCGGCCCGTCGGCTCGAAGGCTTCGACTGGGAACAGGAGCTCGAAGCGTTCATTCGCTTCGCCCAGCGGCGGGCCTTCGGCCCTTCCACCAGGGCGCTGGTCGAGGCCGCCGAGGCGCGCAACATCCCGTGGATGCGTCTCAACGACTACAGCCTGGTCCAGCTCGGCTACGGGGTGCACGGCAAACGCATCCAGGCCACCATCACCTCGGAGACCCGGCACATCGCGGTCGAGCTGGCCAGCGACAAGGAGGACACGAATCGTCTGCTCGCCGACCTCGGCCTGCCGGTGCCGCGGCAGGCGCTGGTGCGCGACGAGGAGGCGGCGGTGCGGGCGGCGCGGAGCATCGGCTTTCCGGTCGTCGTCAAGCCGCTGAACGCCAACCACGGGCGCGGCGTCTCCATCGACCTGCGCGACGAGGACACCGTGCGCATCGCCTTCGAGAAGGCGAAGATCTTCAGCCGCACGGTCCTGGTCGAGAGCTACGTGCCCGGGTTCGATCATCGCCTGTTGGTGGTGGACGGCAAGCTGGTGGCCGCGGCGAAGCGCGTCCCCGGCCACGTGGTCGGCGACGGGGTCCACACCATCGCCGAGCTGGTGGACCTCGTGAACCAGGATCCGCGCCGCGGCATCGGGCACGAGAAGGTGCTGACCCGGCTCGAGTTCGACTTCCAGGCCGAACGCCTGCTCGAGCTCAAGGGCTACACCAAGGATTCGGTGCCGCCCAAGGGCGAGGTGGTGTACCTGCGTTCCACCGCCAACCTTTCCACCGGGGGGACCGCGGTGGACGTGACCGACGAGGTCCATCCCGACAACCGCGCCATGGCCGAGCGGGCCGCGCGCGCCATCGGGCTCGACGTCTGCGGGGTGGACTTCCTGACCCCGGACGTCACGCGGAGCTGGCGCGAGATCGGCGGGGCCATCTGTGAGATCAACGCGGCGCCGGGGTTTCGCATGCACGTCTCTCCCAGCGAAGGCAAACCACGGGACGTCGCCGGACCGGTGATGGAGATGCTCTATCCGCCGGGCACGCCGTCGCGGATACCCATCGCCAGCATCACCGGGACCAACGGCAAGACCACCACCGCCCGGATGGTGGCCCACGTCCACAAGATGGCGGGCAAGGTGGTCGGCCTGACGACCACCGACGGCGTCTACATCGACGGCGACCTGACCGTGCCCGGCGACATGACCGGTCCGGCGGCGGCCCGCATCGTCCTGCGCGACCCGCGCGCCGAGGTCGCCGTGCTCGAGACCGCCCGCGGTGGGCTCCTTCGGCGGGGCCTGGCCTATCGCCATTGCGACGTCGGTGCGGTGCTGAACGTCCAGGGCGACCACCTCGGGCTGCGCGGCGTCGAGACCCTCGAAGACCTCGCCCGCATCAAGCGCATCGTGGTCGAAGTGGCGACGGACTGCGCGGTGCTGAACGCCGACGATCCGCTGTGCCTGCGCATGGCGGCCCATACCGAGGCCGCCACCATCTGCTACGTGACGATGGATCCCGAGCACGCCCTGGTGCGCGACCACATCCGCCACGGCGGGCGGGCCCTGGTGCTCGAGCACGCGATGGCCGGTGAGATGCTGGCCCTCTACGACGGCGGGCGGCACCTGCCGCTGATGTGGGTCCACGAGATCCCGGCGACCCTCGACGGCCGGGCGCGCCACAACGTGCAGAACGCGATGTTCGCCGCGGCCATCTGCCACGCCATGGGCGTGGAGTTGGACCAGGTCCGACACGGCCTGCGCACCTTCGACACCAGCTTCTTCCAGGCGCCGGGCCGCACCAACGTGTTCCACGAGTTGCCGTTCAAGGTCGTGCTCGACTACGGCCACAATCCGGCGGCGGTGCGGGCGATGGTGGACCTGGCCGAACGCATGCAACCGGAAGGGCGACGCATCGTCGTCCTCGCGGCTCCGGGCGACCGGCGCGACGAGGACGTCCGCGACATCGCCCGCGCCGCGGCGGGGCGCTTCGACCTCTACGTGTGCCGTCGCGACGACCATCCCCGCGGCCGCGGACACGACGAGATCCCGAAGCTCCTGGCCGAGACGCTGGTCGCAGCGGGCGTGCCGCCGGAGGCGGTCCGGGTCGTCCCGGAGGAACCCGAGGCCTTGCGGGTCGCCCTGGAGGCGGCGCGGCCCGACGACCTGGTCCTCGTGTTCGGCGACCAGATCGAGCGCTGCTGGCAGCAGATCCAGGGCTTCGAGCCCGGCAGCGGCGCGGCCGAGCCGTCGGACGGCGCGCCCCGGAGCGCGCCTCTCCCGGTCGCCGTCCCGGAGCTGGAACTCGAGGGCGAACTCGTGCGCGACGAGCGCGGCGTGCGGTTGGCGCCCGTGGTCGAGGACGAGGAAGCCGACTGATGGAAGTACGGGACGCCCGGCGGCTGACCGGTCCCCACCTGGTGTGGGACCGGCCCTGCGCCGTCGTCGAGGTCGGCTTCGAGGACGGGGAGGACCGCGACGCCGCGATCGCGGCCTGGGAGGAGGCGCTGCGCCCGGTGGTCGAGGCCCTCGGCCTGGAGGCGGGCGACACCCGGGTGCGCCACCACGCACGCGGCGCGACCCTGGCCCTCGACGTCCCCATCGAGTTCCTCTACCCGGGGGTGGAGGCGGTCGAGTGGGCCGCGCACGCCGCCGCCGCCGGGCTCGCCGGGCGCGAGCCCGACGAGAGCCGGGAGGCGCTGCTGGCGCGGGTCCGGGAAGAGTGGTCGCTGATGCCCGACCGGAAGCTCCGCGCGCTGCGTGAGCGGGCCGCGCGCGAGGAGCTGCCCTTCCTGTGGGACGACGACTTCGTGACGGTCGGCGCCGGCGCCGGCTCGCGGACCTGGCCGCGCGAGGCCTTGCCCGAGGTGGACGAGGTGCCCTGGGAGGAGCTCCATGGCGTTCCCGTCGCGTTGGTCACCGGCACCAACGGGAAGACCACCACGGTGCGCATGCTGGCGCGCATCCTGACCGCGGCCGGCCACGTGGTCGGCACCAGCACCACCGATTGGGTGGCGGTCGGTGACGAGGTGCTCGACCGCGACGACTGGTCCGGGCCCGGCGGCGCCAGGATGGTCCTGCGCGACCGGCGGGTCACCGCCGCCGTCCTCGAGACCGCCCGCGGCGGCATGCTGCGCCGCGGTCTCGGGGTCGAGGACGCCGACGTCGGCGTCTTGACCAACGTCGCTCCCGACCACCTCGGCGAGTGGGGCGTCTGGGACGTCGAGGAACTCGCCGACGTCAAGTGCACCCTGGCACGGGCGGCGCGTCGTCTCGTCGTCAACGCCGAGGACGACCTGCTCGCCGAGCGGGCGCTGGCGAGCGGCCGCCCCCTGACCTGGTTCGCCCTGCGCCCCGACCATCCGCGGCTCGAAGCGGCCCGCGGGCGCGGAGAAGCGGTCGCCTACCGGGACGGCGACGCGCTGGTCTGGGAGGTGGGGCCCCTTGCAGCGCGCGTGCGGACCGAGGTGCTGCGTGCCGACGAAGTGCCCGCGTCGTACGGCGGCGCCATGGGCTTCGTGGTCGCCAACGCCCTGGCCGCACTCGGCGCCGCCCGCGCCCTCGGCCTCGCATGGGAGCCCATCCGAGCCGGTCTGCGCGACTTCCACGCCGACCCGGAGCGCCACCCGGGGCGCCTCAACCTCTTCGAACTCGGCGGCGTGCGCGTGCTGGTGGACTTCGCCCACAATCCCCACGGACTCGCCGCGCTCCTCGCTGCGGCCCACGGCTTCGGGGCGCGGCGGTTGCTCCTCACCCTGGGGCACGCCGGCGACCGCAGCGACGAGGACTGCCGCGAGCTCGGCGCCACCGCGGCCGCCGGACGGCCCGACCTGGTGGTGCTCATGGAACGGCCGGCGTACCTGCGCGGTCGGCCGCTCGGGGAGATTCCGGAGCTCCTCGCCGAAGGGCTGGAGCGCGGCGGTCTGTCGCGGGAGCGGACGCGATACGCCGCGAGCGAGTTGGAGGCGGCGCGGGTCGCCCTCGCCGAAGCCGGGGACGGCGACCTGGTCCTGCTCCTGCCCGCCGGCGAACGCCGTGAGGTCCTGGATTGGCTCCAGGGGCTGCGGGAGAGCGCATGGCGCCCCGGAACGCCCCTGCCCAGTCTCCCCGCGGGCGCCGGCGCCTGATCGGGGTCGGTTTCCGCCGAAGCGGTCAGAGGAGACCGGCGGCGTGGGCCCGGGTGCGCACCACCTGGCCCAGGCCGAGCGCCATGGCGAACCCGTAGGCGCCGATCGCCATCGGGACGAGCCACAGCACGAGGTGCTGGCCGGCGAGCAGGGCGGCGACGCCGAACCCCACGGAGGCGAGGCCGAGGATGGCCACGACGCGGATCGCGAGGAGGATGCGGTTCACCGGGCGGCCGCGGGGGATGGCCCGGCCGGACCAGGCGCCGAGGAGGCCCAGGGAGACCCCGAGGAAGGAGCCGCCGAGGCCGCCGAAGAGGGCGCCGAAGAGCGCGGGGTCGGCCCAGGCCTGGGGCTCGTCGAGGAATGCGACGAGGAAGGAGGAGAGGGAGTACGACATGGGAGACGCGATCGGGTTCAGCGGGCCGCATCGGATGCGGGCGGCGCGAGGAGGCCGTCCAGGCCCGCTCCCCCCTCGCTACGGAGCGCATCCGCGGCCCGTTGGGCCAAGATCGTGGCCGGGAAGGCCTCCCGCGGGGTGCAGGCGGGCTTCCTGCCCTCCAGGCAGGCGGCGAGGAAGTCGTCCAGGGCGTACCAGAACGGCGAGTGGGGCTGTCCGGCGCCGGCGGCGAGCTTCTCCTGGGCCGCGAGCTTGGTGGCGTTCGCGAGCAGCACCAGCCCCTCGTCGCGGAAGTGGGTCTCGCGGGTCGCGTACACCTCCCAGCCCTGGGTCGGCGCGTCCGACTCCTTGTAGAGCCAGGCGTGCGACTCGGCGGCGCGGACGGTCCCGTTGGTGCCGTGGACCCGTGCCTCCTCGTCGCCGAAGGAGTTGCCGAGCGTCGCCTCGCAGTTCCATGCCGGTCCGCCGGCGCAGGCCACCAGGAGCTGGACCGTGTCGGCGACCTCGCGGCCGTCGCGCCAGGCCAGGACGGCGCCGTGGCCGTGGACCGAGACCGGCTCGAGGCCGGTGGTCCACAGCAGGTAGTCGAACCAGTGGGCGAGGACCTCGCCCGGCAGTCCGAGGGAGACCTCGGGGTCGAGACGCCAGTTGCGTTTCGCTTCCCAGGCCGGGTCGGGCGCGGCCTGGCGCCAGCTGGTGCGCCGGTGGGCGTGGACCTCGGCCGCGAGCAGGCGCCCCGTGGCCTCGGTCCGGGTCACCCCGCGGGTCCGCGTGTAGAGCGGGTTGGCGCGCGCCGTGCTGCCGGCTGCGACCACGCGTTCGGAATCGGCGGCGAGTCGGACGATGGCTTCGGCGTCCTCGCGGCGGTGGGCCAACGGCGTCTCGCAGTAGACGTGCAGGCCGGCGGCGAGCACCGGCTGCAGCACCTCCAGGTGGCGGTGCGTCGGCGTGCACAGCACCACCGCCTCGAGTCCGGCGGCCGCCTCCAGCATCTCGGCGAGGTCGGTGGTCGCCAGGGCATCGGGGGCGCGGCGCTTGCCGCCCTTGAGCCGGCCCGGGTCCTCGTCGCAGATCGCGACCACCTCGGCGGCGGGCAGCTCGGCGAAGGCCTCCAGCGCCTCGCGCCCGCGGGCGCCGGTGCCGACCACGCCGACCCGCACCGTGCCGGAGCCGCCGCTGCGCCGCGCCGCGTGCGCGGCGGCGCGCGAGCGACCGGTGAAGGCGACGAGGCCCGGGGTCAGGGCGAGGGCGGCGAGTCCGCCCCCGGCGCGGGCCAGGAAGTCTCGGCGGGAGGGGTCGTCCACGATGGGGGAGACGCTACCACGGAGGCCGAGCCATCGGCGCCTCCAGGTCGAGCGTCTCCACTTCGCGGCGGCCCCCGACCACCAACGCCGTGGCCCAGGCGTCGGCGGCTGCCGCGGAGCGGGCGCGCACCGCGGCGAGGCGCGTCGGGCCCCGGGTCACCGCGCGCCCGGTGGCGGGGTCGAGGACGTGCGCGACCACGCCGCGTTCGGGGTGCGCCTGCCGCGGCGCCGACACGCCGAGCGCGCGGTCCGCGAGGACGACCGTGGCCCGCACCGTGCCGTGAACGCCGCCGGCGTCGCCGGGGTCCGCCAGCGCGATGCGCCAGGGGCGCCCTTCCGGGTCGCGGCCGAGCCCGAACACGCTGCTGGCGCCGCCGTGGAGCAGGGCGTCCCGTACCCCCGCCTCGCGCAGCGCCTCGGCCGCGCGGTCCAGGGCCACGCCCTTGCCGATCGCGCCGAAGTCCAGGCCCGTGTCGCCGTCGAGGCGGAGGGTGCGCTCCCTTCGGTCGAGCACGACGCAGCGCCATCCGCCGTACGCAGCGGCCGGGTCGAAGCGGCCGCCGGTCGCTTCGACCAACGCGTCGCAGAGCGTCAGCACCTCCCAGAGTCGGGGCGGCACCAGCGCCGGGCTGCGCCGCGCCCGGGCGAGGATGCGGGAGAGGACCGAGTCGTCGCGGAAGCGCGATAGTTCGTGCTCGGTGGCGACCACCTCGGCCAGCGCGGCTTCGCCGGCGGCGCGCAGGCGCGCTTCCTCGGCCACCGTTCCGGTGCGTCTCGGCAGGACGCACTCGAAGCGGCTCGCCATCGCAGGGACGGCGAGCCGCAGGCAGGAAGCGGAGGAGGCCGAGGCCGACACCGTTTCCTAGAGCAAGGTCTCGAACACCCGCTCTGCGTCCTCCCAGTGGTGCGACATGGGGTTCTTCACGTCGTGGTCCAGGATACGGAACACCTTGGCGAGGGCGACGACCAGTCCTCCGACCACGGGGACCAGCTCTTCACGGAGCCCTTCGGCGTAGTCGAGGTCGAGCGGCGGCAGCTTCTCCAGGTGGATCAGCGCCTCGTCCACCTCGACTTCTGCGTCGATGCGCTCGAACTCCTTCATGCAGTTCTCCAGGCCGAGCGTGATCGGCAGGTCGTCGAGGGTGATGAAGTCGCGGCCGGCGCGGTGGGCGACGACCTGGGCCCGGGTCAGGAGGTCGAGCAGGCGCTGGTCGAGGAAGTCCTCGAGGCGCTTGAGGTCGCTCTTGTCCACGTCGAGATGCGCGGCGCGGCGGAAGAGCAGTTCGAATCGTTGGATGGCGGTCACCATGGGGTCGGGGTCCTGCTGGAGGTGTGTGGGTGTGGGTGTGGGAGTAGGCGTGGGAGGGAAGGGTCAGTCGGCGGCGCCGGTTCCCGACGCGGCAAGCCGTTTGGCGGCCAGCGAGGCGGCGACCAGGATCCAGCCTTCGACCAGGAACTCCACCGAGACCAGGAAGCCGATCACCCACATCACGTCGGGCCACGTCAGGGCGATGGCGACGCCGGCGGCGAGCTCCATGATGCCGAGGAGCGCGTCCCAGCCCCAGGCCAGGCCGAGGCGTCGGCAGCGTCCGACCAGGGCGAGGCGGTGCACGCCGATGGCGACGAACATGCCGGCGACGACCAGCGTGGCGGCCAGGGTGGTCATCACGGGGTCCCAGGCGATCACCGCGGCCAGGGCCAGGTAGAGCAGGCCTCGGCCCAGGCTGGGGGCCCGACGGTGGCGGGCGTCGCCGCCCCGCTTGAGCGCCCGCGCGACTTGCAGGACGCCGGCGACGGCGGCGATGGCGCCCACGACGAGGATGGTCGCGAGCGAGACCAGGGTGGTCAGGGCGAGCCCCACCGTTCCGAGGACGATGAGGGCGATGCCGTCCCAGAGGAAGAGACGCCGGAGGGCGTCGGGCCGGGGCGTTTCGGAAGGATTCATGGTCGTGTACCAGGGCATACGGGCAGAGGGGGAGCCGGCGCCGCCATGCAGCGGCGCCGGCGCGGAATCATTCGAAGATCCGGTCACGGAGCTCCTTCAACTTCTCGCCGAGTCTGGAGAATCCTTCCTCGGCCTTGCCGCCGGCCGCGGTCTGCTCGGAGATCTCGTCCAGCGCCTCGTAGAACGGCTCGAAGGCGTCCTCGTCACCGTAGCCGAGGGCCTTGGCCAGGTCGAGCTGGTCACGCGCGACCTGGATCAGGTCGGCGACGGCTTGGTCCACCTGCTCGTCGCGGTCTTCGCGGGCGGCCATCTTCTGGGCCACCGCCAGGGCCCGCTCCGCGCGCAGCAGCGGCAGCGGCACCACGTGGTCCACGACGACCAGGGTCGAGAGCGCCTCCTCGAGGACCGCCGCCGCCTGCTCGGGCATGTCGGCGTCCATCAGGAGGACGGCGGCCTTGATCGCGTCCGGATAGGTCGCGAGCGGCAGGCTCACCACCGAGATCACCATCTCGCTGCCGAGGTCCTTCAGCAGCGCACGGGCGTCCTGGACGCGCCCCTTCTCGAGCAGTTCCTCGGCCTGGTCCACCATCTCCTCGACGTCGTCCACCGAGGCGACGAGGTCGTGGACGGTGACGCTCACGTCCACCGGCGCCAGCGCCAGGTCGGGGTCACGGGTGACGGCCAGCTCGAGCTTGCCGGTGATCTGGGCCAGCAGGTCCAGGGCCTCGTCCTCTTCTCCCTGGTAGAGCGCATCCAGCGCTCGTTCGGTGAGGCGAAGGGCCTCGGCGACCTCCTCGACGATGGTCGCCTCCTGCTGCTGCACTTGCCGAGCCGCGCCTTCCTGCGACTGGGCCTCCGCGGTGGCCTGGGCCTCGCGGGTGTTCTGCGGTTGGGCGGCGTCCTCCTGCGCCGACAGCGGCGCGGCGAGGAGCAGGGCCGCGAGCGTCAGGGTCGCGGTCCAAGGGAAACGAATCGGGTTCTTCATGTCGGTCTCCTCCCCTTGCGGGGTCTGATTCCGTTCCTCATGGAATGGATGATGGGTATTGGTCGGATCTCGGGCCAGGGGGGCCCGGGTCGCGCGCCGAGGGGATGCAAACACCGTGCCATTTCGCACGCCTGCCGAATCGGCGGCCCCGCTACTCTCTGTCCGTGGCCCTGCGCCTGGTCCTGGCCGTCCTCCCCGACGAGCGCCTGCCCGAGTCCCTGCTCGAGGGGCTGGAGCCGAGCCGGAGTCTCGCCTTGTCCGCCGGACCGGGGCGGCTCCGGCTCGAGGTCGTCCTGCCTGCGGGGCAGGTCGAGGCGCTGACCGACCGTTTGACCGCCCGCTTCGCCGGCTCCGAGGGCTTCCAGGTCGCCGTGCTGCCGGTGGAGGCGGCCATCCCGCCGCTCGAGGAGCCGCCCCCGCCTCCCGCCGAGGTCGCTCCGGAGGAGACTGGCGCCCCTTCGGGGCAAGCCCGTATCAGCCGCGAGGAACTCTACGAGGACGTCGCCGGCGAACTGGGCGTGAGGCCGGCCTATCTCGCTGCGGTTGCGCTCTCCGCCCTGGTCGCCGCCGTCGGCCTCCTGCGCGGCGACGTCGCCGTCCTGGTCGGCGCCATGGTCATCGCCCCGCTGCTCCGGCCGAACGTCGCCCTGGCCCTGGCCTCGGCCCTCGGCGACCTCGACCTCGGACTGCGCGCCTTGCGCGTCGGTGTGGTTGGCGCCGCGGTCGCCCTGGCCCTGTCGCTGGTCGCCGGGGCGGTGTTGCCGGTGGACCCGGCGTCGCCGCAGCTCGCCGCCCGCGCCGCCCTCGGCCCGGGCGACCTGGTCCTCGCCCTCGCCGCCGGCGCCGCCGGGGCGCTGGCCTTCACCTCGGGGCTACCGAGCGCCCTGATCGGGGTGATGGTCGCGGTCGCCCTGCTGCCGCCGCTGGTCGCCGCCGGTCTCCTCCTCGGCAGCGGCCACCTCGCCGAGGCCGGCCGCGCCCTCGTCCTCGCCCTGACCAACGTCTCCTGCCTCAACCTCGCCGGCGTCGCCACCTTTCGTCTGCGCGGCATCCGTCCGCGTACCTGGTGGGAGGGCGAGCGCGCCCGCCGCGCCGCGCGGCGGGCCCTCCTGTTCTGGGCTGCGGCCCTCGCGGCCCTCGCCGTCGCCGTCGTCCTGTCGTGGCGCAGCACCGGGACGCTCCCCCTGTAGCGAGGGCGCGCCCCGGGCGCCGACCGGCGGTCAGAGCGCCGTCACCTTCCGGGTCTCGGGGTCGAAGGCGTAGGCCCGCCCGTCCCAGGCCGAGCGCGTCGCCAGGTCCACGATCACCATCACCTTGACCGCGAACTGGACCGGGCTGAACGGCGTCTCGCGCGTTTGCATGCTCTGCAGCCAGTTCAACCGCAGCTCGTCCTGGTCGTGGACCTGCGGACACTCGACCACCTGCGGCTCCACGTCGTCGGCGAAGGGGCGCTCGGGCCGCAATTCGCAGTCCTTGCCGCCGAGGTACAGCGTGCCCTTCTGGCCGCGGATCATGTCGGTGAAGCCCTGCTCGTTGTTGGTGTTGCCGGCGACCACCATGGTGTGGCCGTCGGGGAAGCCGACCGTCAGCAGCACCTGGTCGTGGTTCTCCATGTCCAGGTCCACCATGTGCTCGCCGGCGCAGAACACCTTCGTCGGGAAGTCGGCGTCCAGCGCGTACATCATCGGCGTCATCTGGTGCACCAGCAGGTCGCCGATGATGCCGGTCGAGAAGTCGCGGTAGCGCCGCCAGCGGTGATAGACCTTCGGGTCCCAGGGACGTTCGCCCTTCGGCCCGCACCAGGTCTTCCAGTCGAGGTTGACGCCCGGCTTCAGGTCCTTCTCGATGCCGTAGTAGTTCCACTCGCCGCTCGGGGTGTTGCGGCAGTAGCCGGTCTGCGACCACAGCGGCTTGCCGATGGCGCCTTCGGCGATGAGGTCACGCGCGGCGCGGTACTTGGCCAGCGCCATCTTCTGGGTGCCGACCTGGAAGACGCGGTCGCTGCCCTCCACCGCCTCCTGGACCCGGAAGGCGTCGTCCAGCGTCATGCACAGCGGCTTCTCGTTGTAGACGTCCTTGCCCGCCGCCACCGCATCCACCGCGATGTTCGCATGCCAGTGCTCCGGGGTGGCGTTGACGATGCCGTCCACGTCCTGCCGCGCCAGGAGTTCGCGGTAGTCCTGGTGCATGCCGACCTCGACGCCCTCCATGCGCTTCTGGATCTCGCCCTTGGCGCGCTCCATGTGCGGGACGGCCACGTCCGAGACCGCGACGATCTCGACCGGAGCGCGCCCCGAGGCGCCGAAGTTGGAGAAGGCGACGACGTGGCCGGTGCCCATGCCGCCGGGGCCGACGACGCCGATGCGGATGCGGTCGTTGGCTCCGAGGATGCGGGCGTAGAGCCGCGCCGAGGGCGCGGTCGCGGCGAGCGCGGCGCCGGCGGCGGCACCCTTGAGGAAGCCACGGCGGGTGGTGCGCCGGGGAGACTGTGAGGAGGAGGGGTTCTTCATGTCCGAGGTCGGAAGGTGGGATGGTATCCGACGAGGTCGGCGTCGTGGGGGTCGGTGACGGCGCCGGTCTCGGCCGAGCGGTAACAGGCCATCAACAGGCGCATCACGTCGAGCCCGGCGCCGAGGCCGGGCTCGGGGGCGCGTCCCTCGAGGAAGGCGCGCACGAAGCAGCGGTTCTCGCCCGAATAGCCATAGTGCGCCGGCTCGTCCGGGCTGATCGGCATCAGCCCCTGCTCGGCGTTCTGCTTCTCGACCAGGTCCTCGCCGGCCTCGCCGCGGACCTCGCGCGAGAAGAAGACCCGCGCCCCGGTGTCGGCGAGGTCCACCGACAGCGCGTACTCGGGGCCGAGCAGGTCGAAGGTGTGGCGCAGCCCGGCCCCGACGTAGCACCACGACGAGGTGGTCTCGCTGACGACCTCGCGGCCGTCGGCGGTGCGCCAGCGGACCACGGCGTGGGCGAAGTCCTCGGCCGGACGGCGCTCCCAGTCCACTTCGGGACCGTAGCGCTCGCGCAGGAGGGCGGCGTACTCGGGCTGCGACCACTTGAGACAGGCCGTGGTCGCCTGGACCGCCACCGGCTCCAGGCTGTCGCGCGGCGCCCCCGGTTCGGTCAGCAGCCAGCGCGCCGCCTCGAGCGAGTGGCACATCATGTCGAGCAGCACGCCGCCGCCGGCGACCTCGGGCTGCCAGAACCACTTGGAGTGGGGCCCGGCGTGCTCCTCGGCGGCGCGGGCGAGGTAGGGCCGGCCGGCGACCCCGGCGCCCCGGCGCCAGGCGACCTCCTTGCCGCGCACCAGGTGGGGGGCGAACAGCATGTCCTCGAGGTAGCCCACCGGGGCGCCGAGCTCTTCGAGGAGGGCGGCGAACTCGAGCGCTTCGCCGAGGGTGCGCGCCAGCGGTTTCTCGACCGCGACGCCGCGGAGCGGAGCGGCGGCGGGGCGGCGGCGGGCGCCTTCCAGGAGCGCGCGTCCGGTCTCGATGCGCGTGTCGTTCCGGGCGCAGATCCAGACCGCGTCCACCTCGGGGTCGGCGGCGAGGTCGGCGGTGGAATCGTGCGCCCGCGCGGCGGAGCCGACGCCGAGTTCGCGCGCCAGTGCGGCCGCCTCCTCGGCGCTGTCGCGGGTCCGGCTCGCCACGGCGGTCACCGTGCAGTCGCGGACCTGCAGCAGGGAACGGAGGTGGAAGCGGGTGATGAAGCCGCCGCCGACGAAGCCGATGCGGAGGGGAGGGGTCACCGGTGGTGTGGAGCGTGGCGGGGGTAGAAGGCGAGGAGTGCGCCGAGACAGGCGAGGGCGATGGCCATCGGCACCGAGAAGAGGCGGCGCCAGTCCATCCCCGTCTCGGTGGCGGCCCAGTCGCCGACCACGCTGACGGCGAACCAGGAACCGACGATGATGCCGATGCCGACGATGACGAGGTTGAACAGGTTCTGCGCACTGGCGCGGACGTCGGGAGTGGTCTCTTCGTCCACGACCATGAAGGCGACGAAGACGAAGCAGCCGAAGCAGAGCCCGTGGAGCGCGACCCCGAGCAGGATGGGGGCGACCGCGTCGGTGTAGGCGAAGAGAGCCATGCGGGCCGCATAGGCGGCGATGCCGGTGGCGAGCAGCGCCTTGCGCGAGACGCGGGGCGCGACCAGGGGGATGAGGCCGAGCACCAGGATCTCGGTCATCTGCCCGATGGTCATCAAGCCCCCGCCGCCGACGCCGAAGAGGCGGTTGATGGTGGCGGCGAAGTCCTGCACCGCTTCGCTGCGGGCCTGGATCTCGGACAGGAAGCCGGCGGTGTGGACGAAGTAGAACTGGTGCACGATGCTCATCGGCACCGCCAGCAGGAACAGGGTCAGGAGCGGCTGCCGCCGGGCCTCCCCCAGGGCCTCGCGCACGGCGTTGCGCTCGCCGGCCTCCTTCGCCGGCGGGGTGTGCGGAAGGGTGAAGGCGTAGACGCCCATCAGCGCGCCGAGCACCGCGGAGAAGCGGAAGGCGTCGGCGCGGCCGACGTTCCAGGCGGCTTCCAGCTGTTCCGGCGTCATCCCCGGCTCGGAGTGACGGTGCAGCAGCCACTGGCCGACCGCGATGCCCACCGCGATCCAGCCGATGGTTCCCCACATCCGGATGGGGCCGAAGTCGCGGTCACGGTCCTCGAGGTGGGCGAAGGACAGCGAGTTGGTCAGGGCCAGGGTCGGGGCGTAGATCAGGCCGTAGAGGAAGGAGACCAGGAGGAAGGCCTTGGGGTCGGTCAGCGTCGCCAGGAACCAGACCAGCACGGCGCCGGCGAGGTGACTGACGCCGAGCAGGCGCTCGGTGGCGAAGTGACGGTCGGCGGCCTGGCCGGCGAGGAAGGGGCCGAAGATGGCGCCGACCGCGCCGAGCGCGAACGCCATCGAGATCTCGCCGCTGGAGAAGCCGCGGGACTGCAGGAAGGGGTAGAGGATCGGCAGCCAGGCCCCCCAGATGGCGTACTGGAGGAACATCATCGCCGAGAGCCGGAACCGGAGGGCGCCGGGGCGGCCGGGCGGGTGGTGAGCCATGCGGCCCAGACTAGCCGTCGAGGCGGCGCCCGCAATGGGGGAGCTGGCCAGCGCGGCGGAGTCAGGCGCTCCTGCGAAGCTCGGATTCGGCCTGGCGGACGACCTCGAGCATGTCCACCAAGCTGTCCGGGTTGAGCGAGATGGAATCGATGCCGCGCTCCACCAGCCAGCGCGTGATCTCGGGGAAGTCGCTCGGCGCTTGTCCGCAGATGCCGACGTACTTGCCGCGCGCCTTGCATGCCCGAATGGCCATCTCCATCATCCGAAGCACGGCTTCGTTGCGCTCGTCGAAGCCCTTCAGGAGCCCAGAGTCGCGGTCCACACCCAGCGTGAGCTGGGTGAGATCGTTGGAGCCGATGCTCATTCCGTCGAAGTGGTCCAGGAAGGCATCGGCCATGAGCGCGTTCACGGGTAGTTCGCACATCAGGAAGACCTTCAGCCCGTTCCGCCCTCGCTCCAAGCCATGGCGGGCCATCAGTTCCAGCACCCGCTGCCCTTCCTCGACGGTACGCACGAAGGGGATCATCGGGACCACGTTCGTCAGGCCCATGCCCTCGCGCACTTCGCGCAGCGCTTCGCACTCCAAGGCGAAGGCCTCGGCGAATTCCTCCGAGAAGTAGCGCGCCGCGCCGCGGAAGCCGAGCATCGGGTTCTCCTCGACCGGCTCGAAGGCCTGGCCGCCGAGCAGGGCTGCATATTCGTTGGACTTGAAGTCGGACGTCCGGACCACCACGGGGCGCGGATGGAAGGCGGCGGCGATCGTGCCGATCCCCTCGGCGAGCCGCAGCACGAAGTAGTCGCGCGGGCTCGAGTAGCCGGCGATGGCGGCATCCACTTCGGCACGGAGCTCCGGAGCCAGGGACTCGTACTCCAGGAGCGCCCGTGGGTGGACCCGGATCGAATTGTTGATGATGAACTCGAGCCGAGCCAACCCGACCCCTTCGGCGGGGAGGCGTGCATGGTGCAGAGCCTGCTCGGGGTCGGCGACGTTGAGGTAGAGCTTCGTCCGCGGTCTTCGGAGATCGGTGAGGTCGTAGCGTTCGAGTTCCCACCGCGCCTTCCCGCGGTACACGTATCCGGTCTCTCCCTCGGCGCAGGACACCGTGACTTCGCCACCTTCGGCGAGTCGCTCGGTTGCGTCGCCAGAGCCGACGACGGCCGGGATGCCGAGCTCACGGGCGATGATCGCAGCATGGCAGGTCCGCCCACCGCGGTTCGTGACCAAGGCCGCGGCCTTCTTCATCACCGGCTCCCAGTCGGGATCGGTGATGTCGGTCACGAGCACGTCGCCGGGCTCGAGCTCGTGCATGTCTGCGGCATCGAGGATGACACGGGCGCGCCCCGAGGCGATGCGCTTGCCGACCGCCCTGCCTTCCAGGAGGATCTCGCCGTGTTCCTGCATGCGGAACACCTCGTGGACCGCCGCTGTCGCCGCCGCGTGGACCGTCTCGGGCCGCGCTTGCAGGACGTAGAGCCTGCCATCCCGCCCGTCCTTGGCCCATTCGATGTCCATGGGGCAGGTCCGTCCGGTCTTGCGGCTGTAGTGGTCCTCGATCGAGAGCGCGAACCGCGACAATTCCAGGACCTCGTGGTCCTCCAACGAGAACGTGTCGCGCGCCTGCCTGGAGACTGGGACGTTCCGCGTCGCCGAGCCTGCGCTGCGGTCCCTCGCGTACACCATCTTGAGCGCTTTGTCGCCGAGGCGTCGCGACAGGATCGGGCGGCGCCCTTCACGGAGCGCCGGCTTGAAGACGCGGAACTCGTCGGGGTTCACCAGGCCCTGGACGACGTTCTCCCCCAGCCCCCAGGCCGAAGTGACGAGGACGATCCCCGGGAAGCCTGATTCGGTGTCCAGCGTGAACAGCACGCCCGAGCAGGCGCGGTCGGAGCGAACCATCTTCTGGACCGCGACCGCCATCAGGACGCCATCGTGGGGGATGCCCTGGTCGTTGCGGTAGTGGATGGCGCGGTTGGTGAACAACGAGGCGAACACACGCTTGACCGACTCGAGCAGGTGTCGGGCGCCGCGCACGTTGAGGAAGCTCTCCTGCTGGCCCGCGAAACTCGCCGTGGGCAGATCCTCGGCGGTGGCCGACGAGCGCACGGCGACGTCGCAGTTCGGGCCATAGCGCCCCTCCATGGCGCGATACGCTTCGCAGATCTCCCGCTCCACGCCGGGCGGGAACTCACCCTCGAGGATCCCGCCGCGCAGCGCCGCTCCGGTCTCCTCCAGTGCGTCGAGGTCGTCCGGCGGGAGGGCGGCGAGGCGGCTCCGGACGAACTCGTCGAGACCGTTGTGGGCGAGGAAGGCGCGGTAGGCGTCCACCGTCACGGCGAAGCCTCCCGGCACGCGGACTCCCGCGTCGCCGAGCTCGCGGATCATCTCTCCCAGCGAGGCGCACTTGCCGCCGACGCGGGGGAGGTCGTCGAGGCCGAGGGCCGAGAAGTCGAGGATCCAGGCCATGGGGGCTCCGGCCGCAGTGCGGCCGCGGTGGGGCAGCTGGGCGGGGGCCCGGCAGCGCACGAGGAAGGTCTACCCCATGGAGAGAGGAGCCGGGGGGCGAATCCGACTTCCCCAGGGCCCGGCGAAAAAGGGGGGCGGGAG
>JALUVI010000228.1 GCA_027020785.1 Planctomycetota bacterium
TCAGCGAGGACTACCTCGAGTTGCGCTCCTTCCTCGAGGACGAGGGCCACGCCTTCGCCACCGAGACCGACACCGAGGTGCTGGCCAACCTCCTGGCTTGGGAGCTGCGGCGGGAGGCCGGCCTCCTCGGGGCCCTGCGGCGGACCCTGCAGCGTCTGCAGGGTGCATATGCCCTGGTCGCGGCCTCGGTCCACGAACCGGACCGTCTGGTGGTCGCGCGCAACGAGTCGCCCCTCGTCCTCGGCGTGGGCGAGGACGGCCGCTACGCGGCCAGCGACATGCCGGCCCTCCTCGGCCTGACCCGCGACTTCGTGGTCCTGGAGAACGGCGAGCACGCGCTGCTCACGGAGGACGGCCACCAGGTGTTCGACGAGGCCGGCGACCGTGTCGAGCGGGAGCCGATGCGCTGTGACTGGAGCCCGGAGCAGGCCGAGAAGCAGGGCTTCCCGCACTTCATGCTCAAGGAGATCCACGAGCAGCCGGACGTCCTGGCTCGCACCGCCTTCGAGCGCTGTCGCGACGTCGAGGGCGACGTCGCCTTCGAGGAGGAGTTCGGACTCGACGACGATCTGCTGCGGTCGTTCTCACGGGTGCGCTTCATGGCGATGGGCACCAGCTTCCACGCCGCCATGTTGGGGCACTGGTTGGTGGAGGAGCTGGGCCGCCTGCCCGGCGAGACCCTGAACGCCAGCGAGTTCGTGTACGGTCCGGAGCTCCCCGAGGCCGACGCGCTGACCGTGGTCGTGTCGCAGAGCGGCGAGACCGCCGACACCCTGCGCGCCATGCGTGAGGTCCAGCGCCGCGGCGGTCGGGTCCTCGGCATCTGCAACGTGCGCGGCTCGTCGCTGGCGCGCGAGGCCGACCACCTGGTCTTGACCCATTGCGGCCCCGAGGTCGGCGTCGCCAGCACCAAGGCCTTCTTCGGCCAGGTGGTGGCGCTGTACCTGTTGGCGCTGCGCCTGGGGCGGGCCCGCGGCGTGCTGTCGCCGGCCCGCGGCCGCGAGCTCCTGGCCGACCTGCGCGGGCTGCGGCCGCGCCTCGACGCGCTGTTCTCCGACGACCTCCGCGAAGCGGTGCGCTCCGCCGCGGCCTTCCTCGCCGACAAGCGCTCCTGCCTGTTCCTGGGCCGGGGGCTGGGCCACCCCATCGCCCTCGAGGGGGCGCTCAAGATGAAGGAGATCAGCTACGTCCACGCCGAGGGCTATCCTGCAGGCGAGATGAAGCACGGGCCCATCGCGCTGGTGGACGAGGACTTCCCGGTGGTCGCGGTGGCGACCCCCGGCCGGGCCCACGACAAGATGCTGTCCAACCTGCAGGAGGTGAAGGCGCGGGGCGGCCCGGTGGTCGCGCTCGCGGCCGCCGACGACGAGCGCGCCGCCGCCGCCGCCGACCACCTCCTGCCCGTGCCCCGCGTCCCCGAGCTCCTGCAGCCGCTGGTGGACGTGGTGCCGCTCCAGCTCCTGGCCTACGAGACGGCCGTCCTCCTCGGGCGCGACGTGGACCAGCCGCGCAACCTCGCCAAGTCGGTCACCGTCGAATGAACTCCACGTCCCTGCCCGCCCGGCCCTTCTCGCGCGTCCTCGTCACCGGGGCCGCCGGATTCATCGGTTCGCACCTGGTGGACGCCCTACTCGAGCGCGGGGTCGAGGTCGTCGGCCTCGACTCCTTCGACCCCTACTACCCGGCCGAGATCAAGCGGGCCAACCTGGCCGCGGCGATGGAGTCGCCGCGGTTCCGTCTGGTCGAGGGCGACCTCCGCGACCAGGCCCTGGTCGGTCGCCTGTTCGCCGAGGATGACTTCGACGTCGTCGTCCACCTCGCGGCGCGGGCCGGAGTCCGGCCAAGCATCGCCCAGGCGCCGCTCTACCACGACCTCAACGTGCGCGGCACCCAGGTCCTCCTCGACGCCCTGTGCGCCGCCGCCCCCGAGACCCGTTTCGTCCTGGCTTCTTCGTCGAGCGTGTACGGAGCCGCCGAGGGACCGTTCCGCGAGGACCAGCGGCTGGGGCGGCCGCTGTCGCCGTATGCGGCGAGCAAGCACGCCAGCGAGCTCGTGGCCCACGTCATGCACCACCTGCACGGCCTGCCGACCTCGGTGCTGCGCTTCTTCACCGCCTACGGTCCGCGGCAGCGGCCCGACATGGCGGTGCCGCGCTTCGCCCGGCGCCTGCTCCACGGCGAGCCGGTGCGGATGTTCGGCGACGGCTCCAGCGTGCGCGACTACACCTTCGTCGGCGACGTCGTGCGCGGGGTGGTCGCGGCGATGGAGCGGACCACTTCCGACTTCCAGACCTACAACCTGGGCTGCGGCCGCATCACCCGGCTCGACGAGTTCGTCGCCGCCGTGGCCGACGTCCTGGGCGTGCCGCTCCTGGTCGAGCGCCTGCCCGACCAGCCGGGCGACGTGCCGCTGACCCTGGCCGACGTCTCCAAGGCCAAGGCGATGCTCGGTTGGGAGCCGACCGTCACCGTGGTCGAGGGCCTGCGCCGCAGCGCGCCCTGGCTGCTCGAGAACTGCTCGCGCGAGACCCCCGGGGGCGAGTGGAACCTGGCCGCTCCCCTGCAGTCGTGAGCGACGCCGGGCTCGACCTGGTCGCCGGCGGCGCCGGCTTCCTCGGCTCGCACCTGGTGGAAGCCCTGCTCGCACGAGGGCATCGGGTGCGCGTGCTCGACGACCTGTCCACGGGGCGCGAGGAGAACCTGGCCGAGGTGGGGGGGCACCCCGCCCTGGAGCTCGTCGTCGGCGACGCCGCCGACGCGGCCGTGGCCCGCGACGCGATGCGGGGCGTGGAGCGCGTCTTCCACCTCGCGGCGCGGCCCAGCGTGCCGTGGTCGGTGGCCCATCCAGAAGCCGCCCATCGGGCCAACCACCAGACCACCCTGGCCCTGCTCGAAGCAGCGCGCGCGGAGGGGGTCTCCGGCTTCGTCTTCTCGTCCTCCTCCGCGATCTACGGCGAGCGCCCGGGCCTGCCGAAGCGCGAGGACGACGAGCCCGACCCGCGCTCGCCCTACGCCGAGCACAAGCTGCTCGGCGAGCGCGCCCTGGCCGAGGCCGCGGCCGCCGGCGGCCCGCCGGCGGTGAGCCTGCGCTATTTCAACGCCTACGGTCCGCGGCAGGATCCGTCCTCGCCCTACAGCGGCGTCATCTCCATCTTCGCCGACCGCCTCGCCGCCGGCGTTGCGCCGACCATCTACGGCGACGGCCTCCAGACCCGCGACTTCGTGTTCTGCAGCGACGTGGTCGCCGCCAACCTGGCCGCCGCCGAGGCGGCGCCACGCCTCCACGCCGCGGGGATGCAGGCGCCGGTGGTCAACGTCGGCACCGGCCGCGAGGTGACCATCGTCGAGCTGTGGCGGACCATGGCCCGGGTCGCCGCGGTCGAGGCCGCCGCCCCCGAGTTCGCCCCGCCGCGCCCCGGCGACGTGCGCCACTCCCGCGCCGACGTGGAGCGCGCCGCCGACTGGCTCGGCTTCCGCGCAGGGACCTCGCTGGAGGAAGGCCTGCGCACGACCCTGGCGACCCTGCTCACCCCGCCCCGGGATTCGGAGTCCGCGCCTTAGGGAACGCGGGTCGGGAAGCGTGTTCGCGGTATGCTTCGAGGGCTCGGGCTTTCCCCGGGGGAAACCCCTGGAATCCCAGGTCCACTCCATCGCCCATCATGCGCCATCTCCTTGAGCTCCTCACGGTCTTCCTCCTCTTCGCATCGCCGTCGTCCGCGCAGCGGCTGATCGGGATCGATTCCCTGGACGGTCGCCTCGCGGAATTCGACGTGCAGACGGGTCGCGCCCATCCGCTCTCGGACACCGGGATGTCCCGCTATCTCTGGCATTCGCTCGCGGTGGACGGCCAAGGCCGGCTCTATGCGGGATACGGACTGGCTGAGATCGCGGACATCGCCATCTACGAGATCGAGCCCGACACCGGTGCGACGACCTTCGTCGCGCAGACCACCCTCGGGGGCGTGACCGCATTGGCGTTCGGTCCCGGGGACGTCCTGTATGCCGTGAACGACCCGAATGCCCCGTTCACGTCGGGGCCGGACGACCTGGTGGTCATCGACCTGGCGACGGGGCAGACGACCGTGGTGGGCTCGACCGGACTGGTGCACGTGGCGTCGCTGGATTGGTATGGGGATACGCTCTGGGGAGTGGACGTGGACCTCGGGCTGGTTCGGATCGACCCGGTCACGGCCCAGGCCACCGACGTGAACGCCGGTTTCCATGAGGCTTTCGCCTTGAGTCCGGGAATCGCGTTCCGGCCCGACGGCGTCCTCTACTTCTCGGATGGGGGCCTGTGGGTGATGGATCCGAAGACGGGGATCCCGGGGGCCATCGGATACGACCAGTGGTGGGGGATCTTCGGTGCGATCGAGTGGCTGGAGGGCCCGAGCCCCGCTCCGCCTGCGCTCGGGATCCGCGGCCTGCGGGGCGACCTCATGAGCGCGCACGCCTCGGGGATGACGCCGTTCGGCAAGGTGGTGTTCGCCTACTCGCTCGGCGCCGGCGGTCCGACGACGGTGCCGCCGAGTCGTCCTTGCGCCGGCACGGTGCTCGACCTCCGCGATCCTCCGATCCTCGCCGAACTGGTCCTCGCCGACGGCCTGGGGCGGGCCCGGACGCCGACCCGTCTCGCGCCGTGGGTCCGACGGGGCCGTCTCCACCTCCAGGCCATCGACCTGACCACCTGTCGCACGACGAACCCCCTCCGCGTGGTCTACTGACGTCGGCCCCGGGCGCGGAGGGCGGAGCCGTGTCTCACGAGTCGGTCCCCGCCGCGCCTTCGGAAGCGGCGGCGGCGCCGGTCGGGCCCGTTTCGGAGCGCGCGCCCGATGGCGCCTCATCCCTCGCCGGCAGGATCGCCGGGTCGTCGAGTCGGAGGTGGCCCTTGAGCGAGCGCCCGTCCTCGCGGATCCACCACAGGTTGAGGTCGTCACGCACGAAGTCGGGACCGCGGACCAGGGCGACGAGCTGGTCGGGGGTGCGCAGCGGCATCCAGCCGGGTTCACCGCCGCGGCCTCGGGCGCGGACCGCGAGCAGGACGTCGCCGGGGCGGATGCCCAGGTCGGCGGCGCCGCTGCCGGGGAAGACCTCGTCCACCCGCAGGAAGGTGGAGACGGGGCCGCCGAAGACCTGGGCCGGGACGATGGCGTTCGGACTGACCCGCATGCCCAGGAGGCCCACCGTCCAGCGGTCCTCCTCGGGACGCGGGGTCAGGACGACGCGGCGGAGCGCGCCGTCGCGACCGAAGACCTCGAGCTCGAGCGGTTCACCGGGGCGACGGTCGAGGAGGAGTTCGTAGAAGTCGGTGACGTCGTGGAGCTCGCGCCCGTCGGCGCGCAGCACGCGGTCGCCGAGCGCGAGCCCGGATCCGGCCGCCGGTCCGCGGGGGTGGATGGCGACCACTTCGAGACTGTCGGGTCGCACGCCGAAGCCGAGCCACAACCGCGGGGCGAGCAGGCGCTGCTCCAGGATCTCACGAACCCGCTCCACCGGCACCGCGTAGCCGATGCCGTCGGCCGACCCGATGGTGGCGTTGCAGATGCCGAGGAGCCGCCCGGTGACGTCGAGCATCGGGCCGCCGGAGTTGCCCGGGTTGACCGGCGCGTCGGTTTGCAGCAGCCCTTCGTGGACGTGGCTGGTGCGCACTCCGTCCACGCGTACGGTGCGGTCCACGCCGGAGAGGACGCCCGCCGACAGCGAGAGCTCGTTGCCGTAGGGCGCCCCGATCAGGATCACGTGCTCGCCGACCAGGGGCGGCTCGCCGGGGGTGTCCAGCGCGAGGGCGGGGAAGTCGCCGCCGTCCAGGATGCGGAGCAGGGCGAGGTCCCATTCGCGGTCCACGGCGACGACCTCGGCGGCGTGCTCACCTCCGCCGAACTCGTCGGCGAAGTGGATGCGGCAGGTGATGCGCTTGGGGTCGAGGAACTCGTCGGGGACGACGACGTGGGCGCTGGTCAGCACCAGTCCCTTGGGGTCCACCACGATGCCGGTGCCGCCGTTGACGGAGCGCGGGCGGGGGAAGGGCTGGTCGTCGGGGCCGCGGTCGAAGGAGGTCACCGAGACCACCGCGGGGCCGGCCTTGCGGTGGACCGCGGCCTCCGGGGTCCAGCGCTCGCCGTAGCGCACGGCGAGCTCACGCAATTCCTCGTCGGAGCCGGGCTTCGGGTCGGCCTGCGCCGCGAGCGGCGCGCTCCAGACGAGGACCGTCACGAGGCAGGCGAAGGCGATGGCTCCGTGGGAGGCAGGCAAGGCTCCAGGATAACGCAGGAACGGAATCGCTCCTGCCCCTCCCGTTGCGACTTCCTAGACCTCCTCGCGACCCTCGGCCAGTGCGCGGGGGAACAGGATCTCGTTCTCCAGGTGGACGTGGCGCATCAGGTCTGCGACGAAGGCGTCGAGCCCGGCGTAGAGGGCGCGCCAGGTGCCGCAGGCCTCGGCGGGCGGGACGAACTCGTGTGCGATTCCGCGAAGCTTCGCCAGGTTCTCGCCGTGGGCGTCGTGCTCCATCCGCATCACCTGGATCGGCGCGCCGGCCATGCCGCCGCGCCCGGCGAGGATCATCGGGAACAGGACCTGCTCCTCCTTCTGCATGTGCGCTTCCAACTCGGGGATCCAATCCTCCAGGAAGTCGGCGAGTCCGCTCGGGACCCCCGGCCGCTCGGCGTGGACGCGCTCGACGCGCTGCGCCATGCCGACCAGCACCGGGAGCTGTTCGCGATGGACCGCGTGGTAGCGCTCGAGCAGGTGCTCGACGAGCTCTTCGAGCGGGCGTTCGTTCCAGGAGTCCACCTCGGCGGAGCGCCCGACGACGTCGCGCAGCTCGGCGAGCAGCGCATCGGCGTCCACGCCGGCTTCGGCGCAGGCCTCGGCCAGGGGGCGGTCGCCCCCGCAGCAGTAGTCCAGGCGGTGGCGGTGGAGGAGCGGCAGCGCCGCCGGGCAGCGCGCG
>JALUVI010000229.1 GCA_027020785.1 Planctomycetota bacterium
CAGCGCCGAGGCCGCCAGCGCGGTCCAACGCACCCAGGCCACCGCGTCCCGGATGACGTGGAAGCGCTGGTTCTCGGCGGCTCCATGGTCGTCGAGGAAGGTCTCCAGGTCGTTGGCGAGTCGGGAGTAGCCGTAGAGCCAGCGCTCGCCGAGGTCGGGCCGGGCTTCGTCGAGCAGCCGCTGGGCCTCGCCCAGGAAGGGACCCGCCTCCTCGGCGAGGGCCTCGGCGAAGGCCTCCTCCGAGATCACGGCGCGGGGCACGGGGACGCCGGGTAGGGGGGAGCTGGAGGCCATGGGCGAGCCTCGAGTCTACCCGTTCGCCGGTGCCCTCCCCTCCGCCAAGCCAGCCCCGGGGGGCCCGGCCGATCCCGATTCAAGCGGAACCCGGGAGCGGCCGAAAGAGTCCCACCCATCGAGCGGCCGCCTCGGCGCGCCGCAGGAGGACCCACCATCGCATCCGACCGCTGCCTCGAGACGTACCTGCGCGAGATCGACGAGGTCCCGCTCCTGACCGCGGAGCAGGAAGTCGAGCTCGGCCGGCGCATCCGAGCCGGGGACGACGCGGCGCGCGAACACATGATCCGCGCCAACCTCCGCCTGGTCGTCTCCATCGCCAAGCGTTTCCGCAATCGGGGCCTGTCCCTGCCCGACCTCATCGCCGAGGGCAACCTCGGCCTGCTCAAGGCGACCGAGAAGTTCGACCCGGAGGCCGGGTTCCGCTTCTCGACCTACGCCTCGTGGTGGATCCAGCAGACGATCCGGCGCGCCCTGATCAACACCGTCAAGACGGTGCGCATCCCCTCGTACATGGTCGAGATCCTGACCAAGTGGAACCGCATGCGCGAGGAGCTGCGCAACGAGCTCGGACGGGCGCCGGGACCGGAGGAGATCGCGCAACGCATCGGGCTCTCGTCGAAGAACCGCAAGGTGGTCGAGCAGACCTTGAACCACCTCGGCCCCGCCACCGGTGCCTCACCGGAGTTGCTGCAGTCGCTCGAGCCGACGCATCCCGACCACAACCGCGACCACCGCACGCCGGACGAGATCGTGATGCACGAGGACGCGCTCGAGACGCTGCACGACATCCTCGACCTCATCGATCCCCTCGAGGCCTCGGTGCTGCGGCTGCGCTACGGACTCGACGACGAGGAGCCCGCTACCCTGGAGTCGATCTCCAAGGAGCTCGGACTGTCGCGTGAACGCGTGCGTCAGATCGAGCGCCACGCCCTGCGGAAACTCCATGCCTACATCGTCGAAGGCCAGTCGCCCGAACGCATCCTGCCCGGAGCGCGGCGGCGGACCTCCAACGACGCAGTCGGACGCCGACCCGCCTGACGTCCGCGACCCGCTCGCCGCGGCCGCGGTCGCACCCTGGGCGAGGGACCCCGTGGGCCCCGGGCTCTACGTCCACCTGCCCTGGTGCGTGCGCAAGTGTCGCTACTGCGACTTCCACTCGCACGCCTGGCGCGACCAGGACCTGACGCGCACGGTGGACGCCCTGCTGTGTGAAGCCGAACGGCGCGCCGGAGGGATGCGGCCGAAGACCGTCTTCGTCGGCGGCGGGACGCCCACGCTGCTGCCCGCACCCGAACTGCGTCGGCTGTTGGACGGACTCGATGCCGTGACCTCCTTCCGCGCTTCCGCCGTGGAGGTCACTTGCGAGGCCAACCCCGAGTCGTTCGACGACGTCCGCGCCGAAGCGTTGCGCGCCGGCGGGGTGGACCGCATCTCGCTCGGCGTACAATCGCTCGACGACGCCACCCTGGCGCGGTGGGACCGGGTGCACGACGCCGACGCAGCGCGCGCCGCCTTCCGCCGCGCCCGCGAGCACGGCTTCGTCCGGGTCAACGTGGACCTCATCTTCGGCTGGCCCGGTCACGACGCCGAGGCCTGGCGCACCGAGCTCGAAGAGGTCCTCGGCTGGGAGCCCGAACACGTCTCGTGCTACGAGCTCATGGTCGAGCCCGACACCGCGCTCGGACGCGCCGCGCGCCGGGGCCGCTTCGCCCCCGCCGACGACCGGCACCGCCGCCGCCTCTTCGACCTGACGCGCGAGGTCTGCGCCGCCCACGGCTTCGGCGGCTACGAGGTGTCGGCCTTCGCCCGCGCGGGCGAGGCGTGCGCCCACAACCTGAACTACTGGCGCTCCGGCGAGTGGGTCGGACTCGGCGTCGGCGCGACCTCGCGCAGCGAGCTCGAGCTGCGCACCAACCTCACCGACCCGGCGGCCTGGACCGAGGCCGCACTCGCGACCGGCGACCCCGTCGGCGAGGTGGAGCGCCCCGATCCGAGGACGCGGCTCTTCGACCGCTTCCTGATGGGGTTGCGCCTGCCGGAGGAGGGCGTGGACCTGGCGCGCGCCCGCGACGCCACCGGGCTCGACCCGGAACGGGTCTTCGGCGACGCCTGGCGCACCCTGCTCGACGACGGGCGGCTCGAACGCGCCGCCCCCGATCGCATCCGCGTCGGCGAAGAGGGTCTGCGCCACCTCGACACCGTGCTCCTGGAACTCCTGCCCGACGAGACGCGCGTGCACGAGGTGTGAGCGCGTGGGCGCGGCGCCCTCCGCTCGGCGCTATCCTGCCGACCGCTCCAATCCGCCGACCGCATGGGATTCGCCGAACGCCTGTTCACCCGCGTCGAGGAGAAGGGCAGCCCGGCCATGCTCGGGCTCGACCCCCGCCCCGACCACTTCCCCGAGCCGTTCCGGGCGCGGGCCCGCAGCGCCGACCCCGAGGTCGCGGCCGAGGCCTTCCGCGCGTTCCACCGCGAGCTCCTCGAGCTGGCCGCCCCCTACGTGGCGGCGGTGAAGCCCCAGGTCGCCTTCTTCGAACGCCTCGGCGCTCCCGGCCTCGCCGCACTGGCCGACGCCGTCGCCCACGCCCGCGCGCTCGACCTGGTGGTCGTGGTGGACGCCAAGCGCGGCGACATCGGCTCGACCGCCGCCGCCTACGCCGAGGCGTGGCTCGCCGGCGGCCAGGCCGGGGCCGCGCTCCCCCCGGGCGACGCCCTGACGGTGAACCCGTACCTCGGTGAGGACGCCTGCGCCCCCTTCGTCGAGGCCGCCCGCTCCCGGGACGCCGGCTTGTTCTTCCTGGTCAAGACCTCGAACCCGGGCGCCGGGCTGTTCCAGGACCACGGCGAGCCCCCGCTGGCCGAGGTCGTCGCCGAGCGGGTCGCCGCGTGGGGGCGGGAGCTGCGCGACGAGACCGGGTGGTCCTCCATCGGCGCCGTCGTCGGCGCCACCCGACCGGACGAGCTGGCCCGGTTCCGCGCCCTGATGCCGCATGCGCCGCTCCTCCTCCCCGGCTACGGCTTCCAGGGCGGCTCGGCCGATGGGCTGGCCGCGGCCTTCGACGAGCTCGGCCGCGGCGCCATCGTCAACTCGAGCCGCGGCATCCTCCACGCCCACGAGCGCGACGACCTCGCCCACCTGCCGGACTGGAAGGACCGCACCCGCCGGGCGCTCGAGGAGATGCGCGACGACCTGCGCGCCGCCCTTGGCCGATGAACGGCGCCGTTTTCGTCCCGGCGACGTTCGCAGGCGGAGAAATTCGGCATTTCAACCGAATTCTTTGGGCGTGGGCTCGGGGCGGCGACGACCTGACCGTGGTCGTCCACCCGCCCCGGAACGGCGCGACGCCCCCGCTCGGCCTGCTCGGACCGGAGGGCGACCTGCTCGCCCTTCCAGCCCCCGAAGGCGGCGTCTTCGCCGATCCCGCCGCCCGCCGCGCCTGGGCCGCCGCCATCCTGGACTGGCTGCCCGAGCTCCGCGCCGAAGCGGCTGCGACCGTGGAGGCCATGCTGCCCGCCCCCGGTGAGGAGCCGCCGGCCGCGACCGTCGCCCTGTGGAGGGCCACCTTCCCCACGCTCCGGGTGGAGGTCGGCGACCCGCCGGACCACCCCGAAGCGGGCGAGGACGAGCGGCCGAGCCTGGTGTGGGTCGGCGAGCACCAGCGCCGCGCCGCCGCCGAACTCGGGACGACTCCGGAGGAAGCCCTGCGCACGGCGCGCCGGGCCGACGACGCGGAGGGCGCGGATGCGCCCCCGTCGGGGCCGCCCCTGGAGCGACGCCTCCGCTCCCTCCGCTCCGAGGTCGCCGAGCGACTCGACGAGCTGGTCGAGCTCGCCACCACCGCCGACCTCGGCCTCCACGGACCGGCGCGGCGGACGCGACGCCTCGCCCTCCGCGAGCTGGACGCCCTCGCCGAGCGCCTCGCCAACGCCGAGGCCCATCGCCGCGGCATCCGCAGCCGCCGCACCCGGCGGCTGCTGCAGGCGCTCGCGCCCGACGGCCGGCCGCAGGAGGAGGCGCTCTCCCTGCTCGCCGCCCGCGCGCTGTTCCGCCTGCCGGCGGTGGTGGACGACCGGTTCCTGGCCCGGGTTCGCGAGCGCACAACCGCATGGGCTGGTGAATCGGGCGAGGCTTTGGTGCTGGAAGCGTGACCGGCTATGCTGGCCGCGTGAGGACGCTGGCCATCATCAACCAGAAGGGCGGGGTCGGGAAGACCACCACGTGCGCCAACGTGGCCGCCGCCCTGGCCGAGGCCGGCCGCCGCGTCCTCCTCGTGGACCTCGACCCGCAGGCCCACCTCTCCATCAGCTTCGACCGCATGCCCGAGCCGGGCGACCCGTCGGTGTACACGGTGCTCTCCGGCGAGCACTCCCTGGCCGACGTGATGCAGCCGACGCACAAGGAGGGGCTGTGGATCGCGCCGACCAACCTCGACCTGACCGGCGCCGAGACCGAGCTCGCCGGCGAGATCGGACGCGAACTCCTCCTGCGCGAGGCCCTGCGCAAACTGGCGCGCAGTGACGACGCCCCCGACCTGGTCGTGCTCGACTGCCCGCCGTCGCTCGGCACGTTGTCGCTCAACGCGTTGGTCGCGGCCGACGGCGTCCTGGTCCCGCTGCAGGCCGAGTTCTTCGCGCTGCAGGGCATGGCCCAGCTGCTCGACGTGCTCGAGCGGGTGCAGCGACGCCTGAACCCGTCGCTCGAACTGGTCGGTCTGGTCGTCGGGCTGTTCAGCAGCCAGCGCAACCTGTCGCGCGAGGTGGTGGCCGAACTGCGCGCGCACTTCGGCGACCTCGTGCTCGAGCCCTTCGTCCGCGTCAACGTCCGGCTCGCCGAGGCGCCGAGCCATGCCCAGACCATCTTCGAGTACGCGCCCGACTCGGGGGCCGCCGGCGAGTTCCGCGCCCTGGCCGCCGAGGTCTGGCGGCGGCTCGCCGGAGAGGCGGAGGAAGGCCCCGAGGCCGAGACCGAGGACGGGGACGGCGACCGCGAGCGGGCCGCGGCGACCGCCGAGCCCGCCACTCCCCCGGCGCACCCTGCGGCGGAGCCGGTCCGGGCCGAGGAGCACGGCCTCGAGGAAGACGCCGGCGGTGGAACGGTTTCCGCTTGACGCCAACGCAGGCCTGCCGGCGCGCGAGGAGGTGCTCGAGACCTGGCTCCGCGTCGAGCGCGAGGTCGGCGCCAACCCCTCGGCCCTGCACCGGTCGGGGCGCCGGGCCCGCGCCGTCGTCCAGGAGGCCCGCGACCGACTCGCCGCCGCCCTCGGCGTGGACGTCCACGGCCTGGTGCTGACGAGCGGAGCGACCGAGGCCAACGACCTGGCGCTGCTCGGCTTCGCGCGCGCCGCCCGCCGCCTGGACGGCGTGCGGGTCGGCGTCGTCGGGTCGGCGGCCGAGCACCCGTCGGTGACCGGCCCGCTGCGCGCGCTGCAGCAGGCCGGTCATGCCCTGGCGATGCTGCCGCTCGACCGTCACGCGCGCGTCGTCCCCGAGGCCCTCCGTGACGCCCTCGCCGCCCCCGGGCCGCCGCGCCTCGTCGCCCTGCAGTGGGCCAACCAGGAGACCGGGGCGGTCCAGCCGGTGGCGGCGGCGCTCGATGCGCTGCGCCCCGAGGACCACCTCCACGTGGACGCGGTGCAGGGGCTCGGCAAGCTGCCGTGGCCGGAGTGGGCCGGCCGGGTCGGCAGCTTCACCCTCTCCGGACACAAGGTCGGCGCACCCAAGGGGATCGGACTCCTGTGGCGACGGCCCGAGACCCCGCTCGACCCGTTGCTCGTCGGCGGGGGCCAGCAAGAGGGGCTCCGCCCCGGCACCGAGTCGCCGGCGCTGGCCCTCGCGCTGGCCCATGCGGTCGAGCTCGCCCTGGCCGAGACCGACGAGCGAGCCCGGCGCGCCGCGGCGTGGCGCGAGCGGTTCCTCGGGGCGCTCCGGGCGAGCCCGTTCGGCGAGCGCATCGTCGTCCACACGCCGCTCGAGCCCGACGCCGCGTTGCCGAACACCCTGTCGCTCGGCCTCCTCGAGCTGGACGGGCGCATCCTCCTGCCGGCGCTCGACGCGGCGGGGCTCGACGTCTCGGCCGGCTCGGCCTGCGCCTCGGGGTCGGCCCAGCCCTCCCCCGTCCTCCTCGGCGCCGGCGTCGAGCCCGGACTGGCCCGGGCCAGCGTCCGCATCAGCGTCCCACCACGGCTGGAACCGGAGACCTCCGACGAAGCGGCCGCCCGCTTCCTGGGGGCCGTTTCGCGCATTTACGAAGTCGGATTCCGCTAGAGCGCGCAGGGACGCGGCATAGGACGGGTCGTGGAAAAGTAGGTCCGTGGCATGATGGGGATCGCCTAGAGTTGGTGCACGAGGGTCGGAGAACCCCCAACCCTCTGTCACTCCAGGACTTACGACCCCCTGCCTTCCTCGAGACCTTGGACTCACCCCGTACCTCGCCTTCGCTCCGCAGCTGGTCCGAGACCCTGCGCCACCTGGAAGAAGTCATCGGAACCGCCGAGGTGGACGCCTGGCTCCGGGGCTCGCGCCTCCTCGGGCGCGAGGAGGGCATGGCGAGGATCGCGATGCCGACCCAGCTCCACTGCGAGCGGGTCCGCCAGTACGCGCCGGTCATCTGTGAAGCATTGGGGGTCGAGTCCTGCGACTTC
>JALUVI010000230.1 GCA_027020785.1 Planctomycetota bacterium
CCCGTTTCATCTCGCCCAGCCCCCCCATCGTGCTGCCGAGGATGGAGAGGCTCTTGAAGAAGATCGGCGCGAAGTTCAACTCCATCTCGGCGCCGCTGGTCACGCCACAGGTCACCAGGCGGCCGCCGCGGGCCAGCAGCCACACCCCCTGCGGGAGGGTGTCACGCCCGACGTGGTCCACGATGACGTCCACGCCGCGCCGGCCGACCCAGGCACGCACGGCTTCGGTCCAATCGTCGGTGCGGTAGTTCACGGCGTGGTCCGCGCCGAGTTCGCGCGCCCGGGCGAGCTTGTCGTCGGACCCGGCCGTCACCAGGACCTCGGCCCCGACCAGCTTGGCGATCTGGAGCGCGGCCACCGACACCCCGCTGCCGGCGGCGTGGATCACGACCTTCTCCCAGGGTCGAAGCCCACAACGTGAGACCACCATGTGCCAGGCAGTGAGGAAGGTCAGCGGAAAGGCCGCAGCGAGGTCGAGCGGAAAGTCGTCCGGCACCGAGAGGACGTTCTCGGCGCGCACCACGGCGTAGTCGGCATCGCCGCCGTCGCAGGTCTCGCCATAGATGCCGTAGTCGGCAGCGAGCTCGTGACGCCCCTCGGCGGCCTCGGCGGAGGGAAGCCGGGTGAAACCAGGCGCCACGCAGACACGCTGACCAACCTCCACCCCCACGACACCGGGGCCGACGGCGTCGACCACGCCGGAGAAGTCGCAGCCTGGGGTGATCGGCAGCGGGAAGCGATGCCCGGGCACGCCTCGTCGCACCCAGGTGTCGAGATGGTTGAGAGCGGCCCAGGCGACCCGCAGCCGCACCTCGCAGGGGCCGGGCTCGGGAACGGGAACCTCTTCCAGGCGAAGCACGCCGTAGTCGCCGTGCTCGTGCACCCGGACTGCACGCATCGTGCGGACCTCGCTCATCGCACGTCCTCCCCCGCGACGGCCGCGCCGTCGGCGAAGCCCCGAAAGCGCGGTTCCCGCTTCTCGGCGAAGGCGGCGAGCCCCTCGGCGGCGTCCGGCGCGGTGAACAGGCGCTGCTGCAGTTCACGCTCCAGTGCGAGCCCTGCGGCCAGGGGCAGTTCGGAGCCCGAGACCACGGCGCGCTTGACGTGGCCGACCGCGCGGGCCGCCTTGGCGGGCGCGGTGAACGAAACCGCCCACTCGTGGACGGTCCGCTCGAAGTCGACGAAGTCGGCGACCCGCTGCACCAGCCCCGCCTCGAGGGCCTGGTCGGGGGTCAGCATCCGCTCCTCGGCAATCCATTGGATGGCTCGCGCCGGGCCGACCGCCCGCGCCAGACGCTGGGTGCCGCCCGTCCCCGGCAGGACGCCGAGCCGGACCTCGGGCAGGCCGATCCAGAACGGCTTGCCTCCTTCCGGAGGCCGCCGCGCGATGCGCAGGTCGGCGGCGAGGGCGACCTCGAGCCCGCCCCCGACACAGTGGCCGTTGAGGGCGGCGATCACCAGCTTGGGAGTCTGTTCGAGACGGAGCAGGGTCTCGTTGGCATGGAGGCAGAAGTGGTACTTCCACTCCGGATCGGCGGCCTTCAGCATCTCGACGTCGGCGCCGGCGCAGAAGAAGCGGTCACCCTCACCGGCGAGGACGACGACGTCCACGTCGCGGTCGAAACGAGCGGCGAGGACGGCCTCGTCGAGGTCCCGCATCATCTCGAGCGAGTAGCAGTTGGCCGGTGGGAAGTGGAGCTGGATCCAGGCCACCCGGTCGCGACGACGCATCCGCACGCGACCACGGGGCAGGGGGGTCCAGTCCTCGGAGAGGGCGGGGAGCGCGTCCATGGGCAGGGATTCTAGACCCCGCTCGGAAACTGGCCCTGCCAAGTGGGTCGAGGGTGAAAAGGGTGCGACCGGGGCCCTCCTCGCGCGTCTTCATCGGCGTGGAGACAGGTGATCGGCGCCTACCGCGTGCAGGAGGGCCATCCGGCCGCGCCTGGTGCGCCCCGAGCGAGGCCGGAAGGGGCCCGCCGTGATCGGAGTGCGTTCGTTCGGGACGGAGATGCATCACGGAGCGCCGTCGCCGGAGCCCGACCCAGGAGCCGGGGCCAGTTTCCGATCACCAGGCACGGAAGCTGCCATCGTTCTCGCGAGCCAGGAGCGCGAGGAAGCGCGCGGCGTCGGGAGGGGCTCCAAAGGCGAGGGTGCTGATGCGGACGCGGCGCCATCGGTTCCAGCGCGAGACCCGCGCTGCGAGTGCGGCGGGATCGGTGACCTCACCGACGCTCGGGCGCCCATCGGAGAGGAGGAGGACCTCCTCGACACCGTCCAGGGCCAGGGCGGACTCGAGCGCGTCGTGGACGTTGGTGCCGCCCGAATAGGCGGCCCGACGGAGCCACGACGCCACCGAATCGAGGCGCTCCGGCTCGGCAGGGACCAGTCGTGGCGCGTAGGCGTGGATCGCATCCGTGAAGAACAGGACGTCGAAGCGGGCCCGGTCCGGGAGCCGCGGCAGGAGGTCCAGCAATGCCTCCAGGCTGCGCTCGCGCCGCGTCGCCCCACCGGCGTAGAGGGGCTGGTCCATCGAGCCCGAGGCGTCGATCAGGAAGGCCACGTGTTCGGAGGTGAGGGGCAGCCCGAGGTAGGAGAGGGTCTGGAGCTCGCCGCCCTCCTCGTCGTCCTCGCGTCGGAAGGGTGTGCCCTCGGCGCGGTGGCGCAGCCAGAAGTGGCGCCAGGTCCGCCAGTCGGGCCCGATGCGATAGCCCGTGATCTCCTGGAGCAGGGCATGGGCCTCGTAGGCGGCCCGTCCGGTCGAACGCCGCATCAGGTCGATGAGATAGGGCACGTC
>JALUVI010000231.1 GCA_027020785.1 Planctomycetota bacterium
GTCTCCGGGCTCGGGCTCGGCGCGCAACACCGCCAGCGCTTCCCAGCGCAAGGGGCCGACGTCACCACGCTCGAGCGTACGCAGGGCTTCGGCGTGCCCATGGGGTGACCCTCGGAAGGCGAGCCCGCGCAGGGCGGCGACCCGGACCGGGGCCGGGCTGCGGCTCGAGCGCAGAGCGCGTAGGGCGACCTCGTCCTCGATGGCGCTGCGGGCGAGCAAGGCGAGCAATGCCTCGGCGCGTACCTCCGGGTGGCGGTCGGACCGCCACAGCCGGAGCAGGGCCTCCTCGGAATCGGGGTCGGGCAGGGACAAGGCCAGACAACGGGCCCAGGCGGCTCGGAGGTCCGCAGAACGCGCCCGGCGCCCCAGCGAACGGACCCGCTCGCCGTCGAGCGGCCGCCCCAGCCAGCCGAGGAGCTCCAGCACGGACAGACGCTCCTCCACCGAGAGCTTGCGGTCGGAGGCGGCGGCGAGGAGGGCGTCGGGGCTCGGCGCGTCGAGGCGATCGGCGTAGGCCGGCCGTCCATACGGGTCCGGCGCCTCCCCTTGGAAGGCAGGCAGGACGAGGAGCGGGGCGAGGAGGACGGCGAAAGGCACGGAGCGACCCCCTACAGTATCGGCGTGAACCTGGACGTCTCCCTGCAGGACCTCGACCTCGGGCCCCTGGTCCGCGGATTCCTGCCCTCGGGCGTGGTCATCGAGTCGGTGCGACTGGCCCCCGATGCCGGTCTCGTCGTCGGCCTACGGGCCCCGATGGTGGGCGCCGTCGCCCTGCACGCCGCGGTGGACGTCCGCCCCCAGGAACTCCTGTTCCGCGACTTTCGCGTCGAGGGCGGCGGCATCCTGCGCGGCCTGCTCGTCGGCGAGGTCCGCAAGCGCGTTGCCGACCTCGACAGCCGTTTCGGGCCGGTTCGAGCCTGGGGCGAATCGGACGGCGAGCGCCTCCACGTGTCGTGGAGCCCCCAGACGTCGTGACTCCGCTTCCGCTCCGTCGCGGCGGCCTCCTCGGTCTCGTCCTCGGCGGCCTCCTGTGGGCGGCCGAGGTGCTGGCGCGGCACGACGCCCTCCAACCCCTCGGCGCGGCCCTGCGCGAGGCCGGCTCCTGGTTCGGCGCCTACCTCGCAGCGGGCCTCTGCGTGGGCCTCCTCGCGGCACTGCTCTGGCCGCTCGCCCCCCCGACGGCGCGGCGCCGCGGACCGCACCTCCTCCTCGGCGGGCTCGCCGCTGCCCTGTCGTTCCTGGCCGCGGCCCTCCTGCCACTCGCGACGCCCGCCGCCCCCCCCACCCCCGCGAGCCTCGTCCTGTTGCTCGGCGCTGCCGCCGGGGTCGCCCTGCTCGCGGTGGCCGTCGCCGCCTCCCCCCTCGCCTGGGCCTTCGACGCGCTGTTGGCTCCGCCGACCCTCGTCGGGGCAGCCGCCGTCGCCGTCCTGGCGCTGGGCCCGCTCGCCTGGTCGCCGCCGAGCACCGAGCCGCCCCCCGTGACCGCGCCGCCGCCGGGCGGGGTGGCCGAACCTCCCCGCGACCTCCTGTTCGTCGTGGAGCGCGGGGTCCGCGCCGACCACCTGGGGGCCTTCGGTCACTTCCGAGCCACGTCGCCGCACCTCGACGCCCTGGCCGAATCGGGCTGGGCCGCTCCGCTCGCCTTCTCCGCAGCCCCCGGCTCGTCGGCGTCCGCCCTGCGTGCGCTGCTCTCCGCGGCGCTCCCCTCGCAACCGGGCACACCGCTGGCCGCCAGCCTCCGCGCCGCCGGCTTCCAGTGCATCGCGTTGCACGCCGGCGACGACGACCTCGCTCTCGACCAACTCGGCTTCGACCGCGTCGTCGACGTCCTCGTCCCTCCACTTCCAGCCCGGCTGTGGCTGGCGCGACTCACCCTCGCCCCGCCGATGCGCCCCAGCCCGCCCCACGCACCGGCTCTCGTGGATGCGGCCCTCGCCCGCCTCCTCGCCGCCGGGGCCCCCGAACGCCGCCTCTTCCTCCTCGTCGTCCTCCCCGACGCCGTTGGGCCGGCTCCTGTCCCGCCCGAGGTGGCCGAACTCTTCCTGCCTGCGGGAGGGACGGCAGGGAGCGAAGCCGACCTCACCCTCCGCTACGACGCAGCCCTGCGAGCGCAGGACGAGGAGCTCGGGAGGCTGGTGGCCACCCTGCTGGAGGCCGGACGACTCGAGGAGACCCTCCTGGTGGTCGTG
>JALUVI010000232.1 GCA_027020785.1 Planctomycetota bacterium
GGCAGAAGGGTGGTTCGAAGCGCATCGTGGCGGTCTCCTGGGTCTCGGTACCCAGGACGACGCACTCGGTGCGCGAAGGTCACAGCTCGGCTGTGGAAAATGGAACACTCTTCGTGGCCAGTTTCCGGTCAGCGGCGCTCGACGCCCCGTGGCCAGTCCGGGTACAGCGTTCGCACCACCGCTTCCATCGTCTCCTCGTCGAGTCCTTCCCGCGTCGCGAGGCGCTCGAGGCGGGCTCGTGCCGGGCCGCCGAAGGCGGCGGCCTGGTACAGGGCGGAGCGGGCCTCGTCGGGGTGGTCTTCGACCACGGCCAGCCAGGCTTCGACCAGTCGGGCCAGGAGCAGCCAATCCGAGGCCGAGGGATCGCCGGCGGCGGCGCGTTCGGCCGCGCCTTCTTCCAGGGCGTCGAGGTGGGCGGAGAGCCAGCGGCGGCGCGCGTCTCGGACGGCCGGGTGGTGGGCCGCCAGGGCCTCGGCGCGGCGCAATGCGGCCAGCGCCGCCAGCGGGTCGCCCGCCGGGTCGCTCATCTCGAGTTGGGCCATTGCGGTCCAGGCCGCGACGCCGTTCGGGGAGCGGGTGAGCGCTGCGGTCAGGCACCTGCGGGCCGCGTCCCAGCGGCCGGCGGCCATATAGCCGAGCGCCCGGATCTCCCAGGCTCGGGGGTCCCAGGGACGGGCCCGGGTGGCCCGAGCCAGGAGACCGGCCGAGTCCACTCCGGGACGCAACGCGCGGGCGACCTCGACCTCGCCCACCACCTGCGACGGCCCCGGCAGGGCTCCGAACAGGGCGAGCCCCCAGGCCACGACGGTCGCCCGCCTCCCGTGCGTCCCCAGCGGTCGGGGCGCGCCCGCCAGCGCCGCACCCAGGAGGACGGCGAGGAGGGCCAGCGCCGGAGGGTCGTCGAGGATGGGGGCGCGAACCACGACGTGGACGCCGAAGGCCAGCGCCGGGGCGGTGAACCACGGCGCGGCACGACGCCACGCGACCAGGAAGGCGGCGAGGAGCAGGGCGCCGCCGAACCAGCCGGCCTCCAGGAGCAGCTGCAGGGGGTCGTCGTGCACCGTCTTCGGCGTGCGGTAGTTGCGGTCCCGCCAGTCGTTGGAAGTCAGCCTGGCCTCTTCGCGGGAACGCCACGTGGGGTAGTCGGCCTCGAAGCGCCCGAGGCCGATGCCGAGCGGTGTCGCTGCGACCTTGCGGGCGGCGGCCTCGGCCAGGGCGACGCGGATCGCGAGGCTCGGGGGGAGGGCGGGCGTCTCCAGACCGGGCGTGCTCGGCGCCTCGACGGAGGGCGCCAGCCGGGCGGCGCCAAGCCCGAGCAGGAAGGCGAGGCCGATGCCGGCGGCGGCGCGTCGGGCCTCGGGGCGGCGGAGGGCGACCCATCCGAGACCGACGGCCAGCGACACGATGGCCGCCAGGGAACCGAGGAAGCCGGCGTGGAAGGCGAGCAGGGTCGCCGGGAGGGCGGCGCCTCGTCGGGCCCCCGCGGCGGAGGCCGGCCGGTTCCCCTCGCGGGCGAGGAGCGCGGCCCACGCGACGAGCAGCGGGGTCACGAACTCCCCGACGTGGGGGACGGCGGTCCACGGTGCCACCGGGGGGGCCTCGGGGTAGGGGAGCCAGCCGAAGGGGTCGGCGACGAAGCGGACCAGGAAGGCCACGGCGCTGACCGCGGCCGCCCCCCACAGCAGCGGCGCGAGGAGGCGCCGCGGGTTCGGGCGCAGCGCGGCGGCCGCGGCGACCAGCGCCCAGGCGGAGAGCAACGGCGCGCGGTCCGCGAGTCCGCCGACGACCTCGGCCACCGGTCGGCCGGCGAGGGGGACCAGGGCCAGCGCGAGGCCGGCGAGGAAGGCCCCGGTGCCGGGGACCCAGGCCGGGCCGGGGCCGCGCAGGGTGGCCAGGACCAGCGGAACCAGGGCCAGCAGCCCGAGCACGCCGCCGTCCAGGCGGGCGTCGTCGAGGACCCCAGGGTGCCAGGCCAGCAGCGGCCCCAGCACGGCCGACGCCAGCGCCGCCGTGGCCAGGCGCGCAGGGGCCTCGCGGAGCGGCGCCTCGCTCAAGTCTCCGCAGGCTCGTTGCGCGGGGCCAGCAGGGCGGCGGCGAACTCGGCCGGGTCGAAGACCTCGAGGTCCTCCAGGCCTTCGCCGACGCCGACGAACAGGACCGGGATGCCGAGCTCCTCGCCGACCGCGAGGGTGGCGCCGCCCTTGGCGGTGCCGTCGAGCTTGGTCAGGAAGGCGCCGGTGACGGGGACCGACTCGAGGAAGCGTCGCGCCTGCTGCAGGGCGTTCTGCCCGGTGGTGGCGTCGAGGACCAGCAGCACGTGGTGCGGCGCACCCTCCACCTGGCGGCCGAGGATGCGGCTCACCTTCTCGAGCTCGGCCATCAGGTTCTTCTGGGTGTGGAGCCGCCCGGCGGTGTCCACGACCAGGTCGTCCACCCCCCGGGCCTTGGCGGCCTGGGCCGCGTCGTGGGCGACGGCGGCGGGGTCGGCGCCTTCGGCGCCGCGCACCATCGGTACCCCGGCGCGTTCGCACCAGACGCCGAGCTGCTCCACGGCGGCGGCGCGGAAGGTGTCGCCGGCTGCGACCAGCACCGAACGCCCCTGGCCCTGGAGCCAATGGACCAGTTTGGCCACCGAGGTCGTCTTGCCGCTGCCGTTGACGCCGACGACCAGGGTCACCGTCGGACGATGCTCCGCCGGCGGCAGCGGACGTCCGTCCTCCGGCCCCCGGACCGCGGCGGCGAGCCGCTGCTCCAGCCACGCCGGGAGCTCACGGGGATGGGCCAGCGCGCCGCTCTTCAGCTCGGCTTCGGCCTCCTCGAGGAGCCGCTCGGAGAGCGGGCCGACGTCGGCCGTGTAGAGGATCTCCTCGAGGGTCTCGAGGGTCTCCTCCGTGCTCTGGTCGCCGCCGAGGCGGCGCAGCGCGTGCGCGATGCGGTTGCGGGTGCGGCCGAGGCCGTGGCGGAGTCGGGCGAAGACCATGGCGTCCTGGGTGTTGCGGGTCAGGGGGCTTCCTCGCGCCGGCGCCGCGGCCGCGGGACGGGTACCGGGGGTCGGACGGTCGCGCCCGGCGCCGACGGTCCGGCATCCTCGCTTCCGGTGCCGTCGGCGCCGGCGCCGACACCCGGACCGGAGGCCCCCCGTCCGCGCCGCCGCACCCGTTCCACCTCCTCGGGGCTGGGCGGCGGAGGCGCCTCCTCCCCCTCGCGCTTGAGGTCGATGAGCGCCCACATCCGGTCCAGGATGCCGTTGACGAAGGCCCCGCTCTGGGCGGTCGAGAACCGCTTGGCGAGCTCGATGGCCTCGTTGAGGACCACCTTGTAGGGGACGTCGGGCCGATGCAGGAGCTCGTACGCGGCCAAGCGCAGGACGTTGCGGTCCACCGCGGCCATCCGCGCCAGCCGCCAGTTCTCGGCGATGGCCTCGATCCAGTCGTCGATGTCGGCGCGGTGCCGCGCGACGCCCTCGCAGAGGTCGCGGGTGTAGTCGAGGACCTCTCGACGCCGCTTGCGGTCGCCGCCCCGGGCGTGACGCTCCAGGAAGGGGTCGAGCTCCTCGAAGGCCTCGGCGCCGCGCATCTCGTGCATGTAGAGGAACTGCAACGCCAACTCCCGGGCGCGGGTGCGTCGGCGCGGCGGGGGGGCGGGCTGGTTCATCGGCCGCCTCCCGCCGCAGGGGCGCGCAAGGCGGCCATGGCCAGCGCGGTGCGCGCCGCTTCCCATCCTTTGTTGGACGCGCCGGGCGCCCGGTCGGCGTGCTTGACCTCGGCGCTGTCGCGCAGCGCCTCGCGACTGGCGCGGTGCAGCGCCTGGGCCTTGGTCTCGGTGGTCAGGACGCCGAGGACCACCGGGACCGGACCGCGCAGGTTGAGTTCCATGATGCCGCGGCAGCACTCGCCGGCGACGAAGTCGAAGTGGGGGGTCTCCCCGCGGACCACGCAGCCCAGGGCGACCACCGCCTCGACGCCGGGACGTTCGCTCAAGAGGCGGCAGGCGAAGGGCAGCTCGAAGGCGCCCGGCACCTCGACCACCTCGAGGCGGTCCGGCCCGACGCCGGCGTCGGCGAAGGCGGCGCGGGCCCCGTCCAGCAGGGATGAGGTCACGTCGTCGTGGAAGCGAGCGACGGCGACGCCGTAGCGGCCCTCGGCCGAGGTCGGGGGAAGGAGCGGGTCCATCGCGGGGCGGGATTGTACCCGACCGGCGGCCGGGGCACCGCCGCCGTCATCGGACGGTCCGCACCGGGCGGAACCAGGCGCCGATGGTCTCGCCGAGGCTGCGCATGAGCGAGTAGGAGAGGGGGACCGTCCACAGCGTGAAGAAGGTCGAGGCGGTGATGCCGCCGATGACCCCGATGGCCAGCCCCTGGAACGAGAAGCCCTCACCGCTCGGCTCCGACAGCGCGATCGGGAGCAATCCGCACACCGTGGTCAGGGTCGTCATCACCACCGGGCGCAGGCGGTCGCGGACCGCCTGGACCACGGCCTCGGCGCGCGCCATGCCGGAGCCCTCGAGATGGAGGATGCGGTCGATGAGCACGATGCCGTTGTTGACCACCACGCCGGCGACCACCGCCAGGGCGATGGTCTCGAGCATCCCGATCGGAGTGTCGGTCAAGAGGTAGGCCCAGCGCGCGCCGAGGATGCCGAAGGGAACGGTGAGGATGGCGCAGAGCGGCAGGATCAAGGAGTCGAACAGGACCCCCATCAGGAGGAAGACGAGGGCGACGGCGAGGGCCAGGCCGCGGAACAGGTCGGCCATCTGGTCCTGGAACTCGTTCCAGCCCCCCTCCTGCTCCCAGTGGTAGCCCTCGGGGAACTCCACCTCGGCCATGAGCGCGGCCAGGGAAGCGTGGACCTTCTTCATGTCCTTCTCGCGGGTCCGCAGGCCCAGCGAATCGCTGGTGACGCCGTTGCGCCGCACCACCCGACTCGGCGCGCGCGAGGCGGAGAACTCGGCCAGGGTGGCCAGCGGCACCATGCCGGCCGCGGTGCCGATGGCCATCTCGACGAGGTCCTCGCGACTGGGGTCCTCGGGCTGGTCGTACTCGAGCACGATGGGGACGTCGGCGTGCGGCTGCTGATAGCGCGAGACCATGAAACCGCGCAGGTTCCACTCGATGTTGCCGAGCACCGCCTGGCTCGGGATGCCGAGGCGCGACATTCGTTCGCGGTCGAGGCGGACGGTCACCTCCCGCGCCAGGTCCTCCCCCTTGCTGACCTCGACGAAGTCGGGGCTGCGCTCGGCGGCCTCTCGGACCCGGGCCAGGAGGCGCGCGACCTCGTCGCTGTCGGGGCCCTCGATGCGCACCCGCGTCCACTCCTGGTCGGTCCGGCCGCGCGCCCCCGAGCCGCCGCCGAAGTGGTACTCCAGGCCGGGGCGCCGCGGCAGGTGTTCCTCCAGCCAGGTCATCAACTCCTCGCGCCGATCCGGTTTGAGCGTGGTCTCCGGCCACAGCATCAGTTGACCGGACCGTTCTCCGAACCCCGTGCCCCACGCGATGTCGGGGAAGCGCTCGGCGAACTCGTCCGAGCGCAGCGGTTCCTCGATCGCCTCGACCTCGGCCGCCGCGGCGGCCAGCCCGCCGCCGACGAGGATGTCGAAGTCCACCCGTTCCTGACCGCCCATGCCGGCGGCGCGGTCGGTGAAGCCGGTACCGATGCAGGTCAGCGGCCAGGTGGAGAGCACCAGCAGGGCGAGCAGCGCCGCTGGGAAGCGATTGCGCACCGACCAGCCGGCGAGCGCGCCGAAGGCGCGCCGTAGCCGCGGGGTCCGCGGGGCGACGGCGGACTGCGCCCGGCGCGCCCGCTTCAGCATCGCGTTGGAGGCGGTCGGCGCGACCACGACTGCGAGCAGCAGCGCGAAGGCCAGCGAAACGCACAGCGGGCCGCCGATGGCCCGCGACATGACCTGCGCGTTGCGGTCCTCGGACAGGAACATGAACGGCAGGAACACGGCGATGGTGGTCGCCGTTGCAGTGACGATGGCGAGCATCATCTCGGCGGGGCCGCGGGTGGCGGCGCGGAACGGGGGGGCGCCTTCTTCGCGCTTCTTGATGATGCTCTCGACGATCACCACCGAGTTGTCCACCAGCATCCCGACGCTGATCGCGATGCCCATCATCGTCAACAGGTTGAGAGAGCCGCCGCTGAAGTAGAGATACGCCAGGGTGAGGAGCACCGCCATCGGGATGCTCAAGGTGATCAACAGCGTGTCCGACAGTCGGCGCAGGAACAGGAAGAGGACCGCCAGCGCGATCAGGCCGCCGTAGGCTGCGTCCCGGACCAGGTCGGCCAGCGACGCACCGATCATCCGGCCCTGGTCGAAGTAGATCAGGTAGCCGAAGGCGCCGAGCACCGGGTCCCGCGGCAGCTCTTCCTCGATCAGCCGCCGCAGTCTCTTCGTCAAGGCGAAGGTGTTGGCCGAGCTCTCCTTGGTGATGGAGACCGAGATCGCCGTGTCGCCCTCGAAGCGGAACCAGAACTCGGGCGCGCTGCGCACCATTTCGACGCGACCGACGTCGCGGATGGCGAGTCCAGGGCGCACCGGGAAGTCCTCGATCTCCTCCAACGAGTCGAAGCGCGAGTCCACCCGCAGGATGTAGCGTGAGCCTCCGTCGTCCAGGTCGCCGACCGGACTGGACACGTTGTCGCCCTGAAGCCGCGTCACCAGGTCGCGCACGTCCACCCGCTGGGCCAGCACCCGCTCCTCGTCGAGCCAGATCCGGACCGACTGGGGCATCACGCCCCAGGGGCGGGCCTCGGCAACGCCGTCCACCGCCTCGAGTCGCGGCACCAGGACGTTGGCGAACAGGTCCTGGGCCCGCTCCCAGTCCATCTCCTCGGGGACCGAGATGCCGAGGAACATCACCGGCATCGCGCTCGGGTCGCCCTTGCGCAACAGGATGCGGTCCACCTCCGCCGGCAGCTGGGAGCGCGCCCGCTCGACCCGGTCGGCGACCTCGGCGTAGACCTGGTCCATGTCGAGGTTGCCCGGGAACACGAGCTCCAACGAGGCCGAGCCGTTCCGGGCCACGGCGTAGAGGTCTTCCAACCCCTGTACCGAGCGCAGCTCGCGTTCCAGCGGCTTGAGGATGCGGCGCTCGATCTCGGTCGGGTTGGCGCCGGGCCACTCGGCGGAGACGCTGATGGAATCGTCCTGGAAGCCGTTCGGGATCAGCTGGATGGGGATCCGCGCCGCCGCGATCAGCCCCATGCCCAGCAGCGCAATGGTGAGCATGGCCACCGCCACCGGGCGCGACACCAGCCGCTCGAAGAAGCGGACCAGGGCCGAAGGGGGAGGGGGTTCGCTCACGACGACGGAGGGACGGACTCCGCGGCTGCAGCGGCCTCGCTGCGCCCGCCGCCGCCGAGTCGTCGGGCCAGCAGCAGGTAGCCGCAGGGCACGACCACCAGGGTCAGGAGGGTGGAGGACAGCAGGCCGGCGATGACCACCATCGCCATCGGCGCCCGCAGCTCGATGCCGTCGGTGCCGCCGAGGAACGGCAGCCATCCGGTCAGCGGCAGCATCCCGAGCACGGTGGTCACCGTGGTCATCAGGATGGGGCGCAACCGCGCCGTGCCGGCCTCGACGATGGCTTCGGGCACGGCCAGGCCCCGGCGGCGGTTCTGGTTGATGCGGTCCACCAGCACGATGGCGTTGTTCACCACGATGCCGGCGAGGATCACTGCCCCCAGCAGTGCGATCACCGACAGCGGGGTGCCGGTCGCGAGAAGGACCGCGATGGCACCGACTCCGGCCAGGGGCACCGCGAACAGGATCAGGAAGGGCTGCAGCAGCGACTCGAACTGAGCCGCCATCACGGCGTAGACCAGGAACACCGCGAGCGCGAGCGCCATCGCCAACGAACGGAGCGATCCCTGCATCTCGCGGCTCTGCCCGGCGAGGCGGACCTCGACCCCGGGCGGCAGCGGGACCTCGGCCAGGGCTTCCTCCACCGCACGGGTGGTCGCGCCGAGGTCGAAGCCGGCCGGAGACGCCGAGAACACCACGGCCCGGCGGCTGTCCACGTGACGGATGTCGCTCGGCCCGTCCTGGACGGTGAAGTCGGCGACCGCACCGAGCGGAAGCGGCCGGTCGGCCCCGGGGTTGACCGGCAGGTCGCGCAGTTGCGCCACCCGCTGCAGCCTCGAAAGGTCGGCGCGCACCCGGACGTCGATGCGCTCGTCCTGGCCGGGGAAGGTGGTGGCGGCCTCGCCCTCGACGGCGAGCCGCAGCCGGTTCGCGACCTCCTGCGCGACCAGGCCGTGGCGCGCCAGCTGTTCCCGGTCCAGGGTGATCCGCACCTCGGGGTTGCCGCGCCGCAGCGAGCTCCGCAGGTCGGTCAGCCCCGGCACCCGGCGCAGGGCTTCCTCCACGGGGACGGCGGCCTCGGCCAGGACGGCGAGGTCCTCGCCGAGCAGCTCGATCTCGAGCGGCGCCTCGATGCTCATCAGCGTCGGCCTCCGGATCTCGTAGCGCGCCAGTTCCGGGGCCGACTCGAGGATCGCCCGCACCTCGCGCTCCACCTGCAGTTCCACCGTGCGGCGCTCGGCGGCGTCCGGAGCCACGCGCACCAGGATCTCGGCGACATGCGGTCCCGACTCACGGTTGGACACGGTCTCGCGGTCGGTGCCGGCGCTGACCGCGGTCGCCTCGACGAAGGGCAGCTCGCGGATGCGCCGCTCCAGCGCGCCGGCCCACCGGTCGGTGACCGCCAGGGGCGTTCCGGGGGGGAAGCGGAGTTCGGCCCGGAACTCGCCTTGCAGTACCTCGGGCAGGAGTTCGCTGCCGAGGTCCCCGCCGGCGCGCCACGCCCAGGCCCCGGCGAGTACGCCGGCGAACAGGACCAGCGGCGCGATGCGCAGCGCGCCGCGCAGCAGGCGGGGATAGAGGTGGTCGGTGAGCGCCGCCACCGTGGCCTGGAAGAGCCGGGTCGCCGGCCACAGGACCAGCCACAGCAGGCCGAGCAGGCCGGCGAACAGGGCGGTGGCGGCCACTGCGACCAGGCCGACCAGGTCGGAGAGGAGGCGGCCGAGCGCCAGGAAGACCGGCTGGCCGAAGGTCATCACCGGGAAGACGACGAGCGCCAGTCCGGCGAGGCGCAAGAGCGCGAGCCGCATCAGGACGTCGTCGGCGAGTTCGACCTCGTCGGGCGTCGTCGGGGGCTCGGCGACCGCTGCGGCGGCGGCGCGGGCGGCGCGCTCGGCTCCGGGGAGGTAGGCGAGGAGGAGCCAGGCGCCGACCGCTCCCGAGGCCACGGCCAGGACCCACACCGTCCGTCCACCCAGGACGTGGCCGCCGGCGAACAGGCGGCGCGGCGCGCGCAGGTGGGGGAGGAGGCCGGCGGCGAGGCGTCGCGGGGGAGGGGCGTCGCCGCCGAGTCGCGCCGCCAGGCCGGGGACGAAGAACAGCGCGACCGCCAGCGAGATCGAGAGCGAGGCCACGACGGTCAGCGCCTGGTCGCCGAAGGTCTGGCCGGCGATGCCCTCGACGAAGACGATTGGCGCGAACACCGCGACCGTGGTCAGCGTGCTCGCCGTGACCGCGCCGCCGACCTCGCGCACCCCGTTGATGGCGGCGGTGAGCGGTGGGTCGCCGAGCTCGCGCCGTCGGGTGATGCTCTCCAGGACCACGATGGCGTTGTCCACGAGCATGCCGACTCCCAGCGCCAGGCCGCCGAGCGACATGATGTTCAGCGAGACGCCGGCGAGCAGCATCGCACCGAAGGTGGCGACGATGGAGACCGGCACCGCGAGCCCGATGACCAGGGTCGAGCCCCAACGGCGCAGGAAGAAGTAGCAGACCGCGACGGCGAAGGCGCCGCCGAGGACCGCGGCCTGGCGCACGTCGGCGATGGCGCCGCGGACGAAGTCGGACTGGTCCGAGAGCAGGGTGACCCGGACGTCGTCGGGCAGGCGCTCGACGATCGGTTTCGGACCGCGCCGTCGTCCGCCATCGTTCGACGCAGCGGTCGCCTCGGCCGCCTCGGCCCCGCGCCGGGCGCCCCAGAGCCGGGCCCGCACGGCGTCGGCCACCGCCACCAGGTTGGCCCCGGCCTCGCGGTAGATGGCGACCTCCACCGCTTCGGCGCCACCGACCCGCAGGATGCGGTCGCGCTCCTTGTGGAAGCGTCGCACCTCGGCGACGTCGCGCAGGTGGAGCACCCGCTCGCCGCGCGTCTGGAGCGGCAGCTCACGGATCTCGTCCAGGGTGCGGAACTCGTTCAGGGTGCGCACCACGTACTCGAACGCGCCCTCTTCCACGGTGCCGCCGGGGACGTTCAGGTTCTCCTCGCGCAGCCGTTGCAGCACCACTTCAGGGGTCAGGTCCAGCTGGGCCAGTCGTTGGGGGTCGAAGAGCACCTCGACCTCGTCCTCCATGCCGGCCTGCACCCGCACCGCAGCGACCCCGGGCAGACCCTCCAGGCCGCGCTCGATCTCCGACTCGGCGAGGTCGCGCAGCCGCACCAGGTCGTCGCCGCCGCTGACCGCGATGCGCATCACCGGGTCGAGGTTGGGGTCGTAGCGCAGGATGAGGGGGTCGTCCACCCCCGGCGGCAGGAACACCCGATCCATGCGCTCGCGGACGTCCTGGACCAGCAGCGGCAGGTCCTCGCCCCACTGGAACTGCATCACGATCTCGGAGACCTCGGCGCGCGAGGAGCTGCGCAGCGCGACCAGGCCGCCGACCGTGGACAGGACGTCTTCGAGCCGGTCGGTGACACGCTCCTCCACGTCTTCGGGTGCGGCGCCGGGGTAGGCGGTGCGGACCGTCAGCGAGGGGTACTGGATCGGCGGCAGCAGGTCCTGGTGCAGCTTGCCGAGCGCGACCACGCCGAAGACCACCGCCGCGGCGACGACCATGCCGACGCCGATCGGGCGCCGCACGCCGAGGGCGAGGAGGCCGCCGTGTCCGTCCTGCGATGCGCTCATTCCTCGCCCGCCACTTCCACGGGGTCGCCGTCGTGCAGTCGGTCGGTGCCGATCACGACCACGAGTTCGCCCTCGCGCAGGTCGGTCCCGGGCAGGGCCTCGATGTGCTCGGCGTCCTCGAAGCCGGGGCGGAGGACGACGCGGTGCGCCCGGCCGTCCCGTACCACGAACACCGCGACCTCGTCGCCGTCGTGGACCAGCGCTTCCTTGGGCACCAGCAGGGCGTCCTCGTGGCGCTCCAGCACCAGGTCCACCTCGACCAGGAGGCCGACGGGCAGGGTGCGCTCCGCCGGCGGCTCCAGGGCCGCGGTGACCTCGAAGGTGCCGGTGTCGGGGTCGATCACCGGCGAGATCCGCTCGATGCGGCCGGGAATGCGGCATCCGGGCAGGGCCTCGCTGGTCGCCACCAACTCCTGGCCGACCCGGAGCAGCGGCAACTCGCGCTGCGGTCGGTAGAGGACCACCTTGGGGTGGTCGAGGTCCACGATCTGGAAGGCGCGCTGACCGATGGTCGCCATGTCGCCGAGCGACAGGTCGCGCTCCGCCACCACCCCGGCGATCGGGCTGCGCAGGGTGCAGTGCTCCAGTTCGTGGCGGGCGCGCTCGAGCGCGACCTGGGCCGCGGCGGCCGCGGCGCGGGCGGTCTCGAGCGCCTGCTGACTGGTCTCGAGCTCGCGTTCCGAGATCAGCCGCGCCCCGCCGGCCTGGGCCTCGGCGTAGAGGCGCTGGTTGCGGTCGTGGTCGCGCTGGGCGCGGGCCAGTTCGGCCTGGGCCTCCATCAGCCGTACCTCCGCTTCGTGGAGCGCGAGTTCCGCGTCGTCGGTACGCAGCCGCGCCAGCTCCTGCCCCGCGACGACGGAGTCTCCTTGCTCGACGAAGATCGCGACCACCGGGTCGGTACGCTCGGGCACCACGTCCACCACGTCGAGCGAGACCACGTTGGCAGTGGAGCGGACCCGCGACTCGATCGGGCCGCGCGCCACGGCTGCGGCGCGGACCAGGAGCGGTTCCTCCTCCAGGGCGACGTTCGCCGTCGCTGCGTCGTCCGCCGCGTCGTCGGCGCCGGGCCGCTGGCAGCCCGGGAGCAGGGGCGCGCCGCAGAGGACGAGGAGGACGAGGAGGGTGGGGGGGACGCGGGGCGGCATGCGGAGGCAGGATAGGCGGAAGCCGGGGGAGCGGTGGGAAGGCCTACGCTGCGCCCGGGCCGTCGTTGGTCGCATGTCGCGACGACGTCGAAGGCGTCCGAGACGGGCCGCGCCTATCATCCCCGCGTGGCGCCTCCGGAGACGATGCCCGCGCGCGGCCCCGCGCTGCCCGACCCGATTCCCTTGGAGGAGGCCGCCGCCCGCCTGCGGGCGCGGTGGGGCCCACGGTGCGGGACCACGACGGTGCCGCTGGCGGCGGCCGCGGGGCGGGTGCTCGTCGCGCCGGCCCGCCTCGACCGCGACGAGCCGCCGTGGCCGCGCTCGGCGATGGACGGCTTCGCGATGCGGAGCGCCGAGGGCGCCGCGCCCCGCCGCGAGGTCGGCGCAGCGCCGGCCGGGCGCGCCGCCGCCCCAGCGCTCGAGCGCGGCGACTGCGTGCGGGTGATGACCGGCGGCCTGGTCCCGGCCGGCGCCGATTGCGTGGTGCCGCGCGAACGGGTGCGCCGCGATGCGGAGGGACGCGTCGTTCCCGAGGCCGCGCCGCGTCCTGGTGAGCACGTTCGCGCCGCCGGCGAGCTCGGGCGCGCCGGCGCCGAGGTCCTCGCCGCGGGCCGGCGCATCGGCGCCGGCGAACTCGCCGTCCTCGCCGGATGCGGAGCGGATCCGGTTCCGGTCTTCGCGCGTCCGCGGCTCGCCGTCGTCGCCACCGGCGACGAAGTGGTGCCCTGGACCGAGACGCCGCGGGTCGAGCAGGTGCGTGACGCCAACCGCCCCGCCCTCGGCGCCCTCGCGCTCGCGGCCGGCGCCGCGCCCGTCTCCTCGCGGCTGGTCGCCGACGACCCGGCCGCGCTCGCCGCCGCGCTGGAGGCCGCCCTCGCCGCGGCCGACCTCGTGGTCACGGTCGGCGGCGTCTCGATGGGCGACCACGACCACCTGCCGCGGCTCCTGCCGCGGCTCGGCGTGGAGCCGCTGTTCCACCGCGTCCGCATCCAGCCCGGCAAGCCGGTCTGGCTCGGCCGTCGCGGCGCCGACGGTCCCTGGGTGCTCGGCCTCCCTGGCAACCCGGTGTCGGCCTTCGTCGTCTTCGCCCTCCTCGGCGTCCCGCTGCTCCGCGTCCTCGGCGGCGAGGCCGACGTCCCCCTGCCCACGCCGCACCTGCCCGGCACGGCCGCGGCGCCCGTCCGCTCCGGCGCGCGGCCCCTGTGGCGGCCGGCCCGTCTCGAGGCGTGCGACGGCGCGCCGCCGCGCGTCCGTCCGCTCGGCTGGACCGGGAGCGGCGACTGGACCGCCCTGGCCGGGGCCGACGCCCTCCTCCACCTGCCCCCGCGCAGCGAGGTCGCCGCCGGCGGGGCGGTCCTGTGGCAGCCGCTGCCGCCCCCCGTCCTCCTTCCCACCTTCGCCCCCGCCCCGCGTTGATCCCGGCCTTCCTCCTGTTCGCGGTCTCCGGCGTGCTGCGCGGCCTGGCCCAACCAGGGTGGCTCGATTCCGCGGCCCTGGTCCTCCTCGCCGCCGCCCTGCGCATCCTGTCGTGGCGCACCGGGCGGGGTTGGGGCTGGGACTTCCTCCACGGGCTCGGCTGGTGGTCGTTCGCGTTCTCGTTCCTCGCCCACGTCCACCCCGCCGCCCTCGCCGTCGCCGCCTTCCTGATGGCCTGGATGGGTGTGGTCGAGGGTTTCCTCGCCCGCCGCCTCGCGCGTCGTCTGCCCTGGGCGCTGGCCGGCGCCCTCGCCCTCGCCGCCGCCGCCTGGATCCGGATGCGCTTCTTCCTGATCGGAGCCGGCGGCGTTCCCTGGGCCAGCCTGGCCTGGCCCCTGGCCGACGGCCCGCTCCTGTCCTTGGCCTCGGCCGGCGGCGAGGGCGGCCTGGTCCTGTTGGTGGCGCTGGCCGCCGCCGCCGTCGCCGAACTCGCCGTCGCGGTCCGGGCCCGCCGCCGGCCGGCCCTCGCCGTCCTGCTCCCGGCGCCGTTCCTCGGCGCGCTCCTCGGCGCCGCGGCGACCCGGCCGAGCGAGCCGACCGGCAGCCTCCGCGTGCTCGCGGTCCAGCCGTCCATCCGGGTGGACGACAAGCACGCCCTCGACGGACTCGAGCTGTACCGGCGCCAGCTCGACCTCACCGACGCGGCGCTGCGGGCCGGCGAGCGTCCCGACCTGGTCGCCTGGTCCGAGACCATGTGGCCCCTGCCGGCGGCGCCGGAGGGGGCTGCGGGCACCCTCCGGCGCTGGTTCCCGGGCATCGGCGACACCGGGCAGGACTTCGCCGAGGCGCTCGAGTTCCAGCGCACCTTCGCCGCGCGCGTCCTGGCCCTGGCCCCTGAAGACGCCTTCTTCGTGACCGGGGCCCACTTCTTCACCCCCGAGGCGGACGACGACGCGGACGGGCTGTCGCCGCGTTCGTCCCAGACCCTGCTCTTCGATCGCGAGGGACGGCTGCGGGCCCACGTCGCCAAGCGCGAGCTGGTCCCCTTCGGTGAGCGCCTGCCGCTATGGGGGGCGGTGCCCTTCGCGCGGTCCCTGGTGGACCTGATCCAGACCGCCTCCGGGTTGCGCCCCGACTTCGTCCGTCCCGACGACGAGGGGCCGCTCGAGGCGCCGGGCCTGCCGCCGCTCGGGGTCGCGACCTGCTGGGAGAACGTGTTCGAGGAGGTCTTCCGCGACCAGGCGACGCGCGGGGCGGCGGCCTTCCTGGTGCTCTCCAACGAGGCCTGGTACGGCGAGGCCAGCCGCGAGATGGACCAGATGCTGGCGGCGACGCGGCTGCGGGCCGCCGAGACCGGACGCGACGTGCTGCGGGTGACCAACTCCGGGACCACCGTGCTGGTCCACCCCGACGGCGGGATGGTTCGGGGCCCGGAGCCGGCCGCCGAGGCCTGGTGGGGGGTGGACCTGCCGCTGCGGGAGGGCGCTCCGACGCCGCACTGCGTGGCCTGGGGGTGGGCCATCCTGCCCGTCGCGGCCCTGCTGGCCCTCCTCCTGGCCCTGCTCCCGGGGGCGGGCCCCAGAAGAAGGGGGGCCGGATCGCTTGACCACCCCACCGGAGAGGGCTAGATTCCTCCGACCCTCCAGGACCGAGACCCGGTTCCCCTTCCCGGAGGGCCCTCCGCGCAACCGCGCAGCCTCCCGTCGACTGCTTCCATGAGCCCCATCGGAAAGTTCTTCCTCGTCCTCAACCTCGTGCTCGCCGCCCTGTTCGTCGGCGTCGCCGCGTCCATGATCGGCACGGCCGACAGTTACCGCGTCAAGTACGAATCGGCGCAACAGGAGTGTCAGGCCCAGCTCGAGGCCAAGGACCTAGAGATCGGCGACCTCACCGCCCGGCTCACCACGTCCGACGCCGAGCGCAGCCGCCTGATCACCGAGAACGACAACCTCAAGGCCGAGAAGACGGCGTTGAGCGAGAGTCTCGAGACCGAGCGCCAGCGCAACGCCGAACTCACCGAGCGGCTCACCGGCATCGAGGCCAAGCTCGGCGACCTCGAGTCCACCAACCGTGACCTGGCCCAGCAGCTCGAGTCGTCGCAGCGCCAGGTGGCCCAGCTCCGCGAGGAACGGGACGCCGCCCTGGACGCGCGGGACGCGGCCCAGTCCGAGGCCACCCGGGCCCGTGAGGAGGCCAAGCTCGCCCTGGGCAAGGCCAGCGATCTCGAGCTCCAGCTGTCGCGGCTGCAGGCCAACTACGACGAGTGCGAAGCGAAGCTCGGCCAGGTGGTCGCGCTGACCGGCTTCGACCTGGAGAGCATCAACGCCCAGCCGATGATGGAGGGCGTGGTGCTGTCGGCCGACGTCCTGGACGGCGAGCCGATCGTGGTGCTCAACCTGGGCAAGCAGGACGGCGTCCAGCCCGGCTTCACCTTCGACGTGTACCGTGGCGGCGACTACAAGGGCCGCATCCGCATCGAGACCGTGAACGACACCAAGTCGGCGGCCTCGCTCATCCTCGAGGGAACCGCGCCGATCGAGGCGGGCGACCGCGTCACCACCCGACTCTGATCCAGCCATGGCCACCCGCAAGCGCACCACCAAGAAGGCGCCCCGCAAGGGGGGCGCCAAGCCGGCCAAGGCCCGGAAGGAGAAGAAGGTCAAGGAGCCCAAGGAGGTCAAGCCCGGGCCGCCGGTCGAGGTCGTCCTCTCCGTCCTGACCGGGGTGATCCTCCTCTTCGCGATCTTCCTCGTGGACTACTCCAAGGGCCGACTCTACGGCACCGGGATGTTCTTCTCGGGGCAGTACCAGGGCGCTTCCGCCGAGTAGGATCGCGTCCTCCGAGACGGCCGCTTCGCCCCGGGCGAGGCGGCCGTCTCCACTTTCGCCGGCCCTCGGCCCGGCCTATACTGCCGACGACGTCCCGCTTCCCCGCGTTCCCGCGTTGCCCCCCGGACCCTCCATGGCTTGGCTGCTCTCCCGGTTCTCCATCTCGGAGGACCTCGGCATCGACCTCGGGACCGCCAACACCCTGGTCGCCTCGCGCGAGCGCGGCATCATCCTGGACGAGCCCTCGGTGGTAGCGGTCTACAAGGGGACCAACGAGGTCATCCTCGACGGCATGGGGGTGGGCGAGGAGGCCTACCGCATGCTCGGCAAGACCCCGGCGAACATCGAGGCCGTGCGCCCGCTCAAGGGCGGGGTCATCGCCGACTTCGAGATCACCGAGAAACTGCTGCGCTACTTCCTGCGCAAGGCCCACGAGGGGCGCTCCTGGGTGCGCCCGCGGGTCGTGATCTCGGTGCCGAGCGGCATCACCACGGTCGAGCGCCGCGCCGTCATCAACTCGGCCGAGCGCGCCGGCGCCCGCAAGGTCTACCTGGTGGACGAGCCGATGGCGGCCGGGCTCGGCGTGGACCTGCCCATCACCGAGGCCCTCGGCTCCATGGTGGTGGACATCGGCGGCGGCACCACCGAGGTCGCCATCCTGGCGCTCGGCGGCCCGGTCGCCGTGAAGTCGGTCAAGGTCGCCGGCGACGACCTGGACGAGGCCATCGTGGACTTCGTCCGCAACGCCCACAACCTGCAGATCGGTCCGCAGACCGCCGAGCACCTGAAGATCACCATCGGTTCGGCGGCGCCGATGGAGCAGGAGAAGTCGCTCGAGGTCGCGGGGCGCGACACCCTGTCGCTGCGCCCGCGCAAGGCCATCCTGAACAGCGAGGAGATCCGCGAGGCGCTGGACCCGGCGTTGCGCGGCATCCTGCGCGCCATCCTCGACTGCCTGGAGGAGGCCCCCCCCGAGATCGCCAGCGACCTGCTGGAGCAGGGCATCGTCCTGGTCGGGGGCGGTGCGCTCCTGCCCGGTCTGGCCTCCTTCGTCGAGCAGGAGACCGGACTCCCGAGCCGGGTCGACGCCGAGCCGTTGACGGCAGTGGCCCGCGGCACGGCCCGCTTCCTGGAAGACCTCGACCTCTACGCCTCCTTCCTGTCGGAGGGCGAGGACCTGGCCTAGGATGCGCCTGGGCGGCGCGGAGCGGCGGCGGCGGACCGTCCTGCTCGCGGTCCTCCTGCTGGTCGGCACGTCGGCCTCGTGGTGGCCCGTGGCGCGTCTCGACGCCGCCCTCGGCGCCGTGGTCGGATGGGTCGGTGCGCCCTGCACCCTGGCCGCCGGTTGGGTGCTCGGCCTGGTGGCGGCACCGCCGCGGGGGGACCCGCGCCGTCCGGAGCGCGCGTTGGCCGAGCTGGAGCGCGAGGCCGGCATGCCGCCGAGCCTGCCGGGGCGGCTCTGGCTCGAAGTGCCGGTCCTCGCCGAGCCGGTGCACGACCGCCTGCCGCTCGGCGCCGGCGCCGACTTCCACCTCGGCGACGACATGCTCGTGGCCTGGGGGGAGCGCTACCTGGGGCGGTTGGCCGCCATCGGACCGAACCGTTCCGAGGTGGTGCTGGCGAGCGCGCCCGGCGTGCGCACCGGGGTCTGGCTGGTCGGACCGGACGGCCGCCGCTTCGAGGGAGTGGTGCTCGGACGCGGCGGGACCTCCCTTCCGGTCCTGGCCTGGCGTGAGGAGGGGCCGCCGCCGGCTCCCGGAACGCGCGTCCTGTTCCGCGCCCGCCCCGGGGAGGATCCCGCACTGTCGCGCGGCGCCTTGCTCCTCGGCGAGTTGCGGCGCGAGGGCGAGGCCAGCCGCGGCACCGAGGCCTGGGTGGTGGACTTCGCCTTGCCTCCTGGGGCCGAGGGCCGCGTCTTCGTCGCCGCGAGCGCGGTCGGCGACCGACTCGTCGCCGAGCCCGGGGTCGGGGTCGCCGGAGCTCGGCTGGCGCTCCACGGCGACGCCGTGTTCGCGGGGGCGGCCTGGGCCGTCCTGGCCCCGGATGCGGCGGGGCGCGGCGTCCTGCTCGCGGACGGTCGAGGAGTGGCGCGGGTGCTCGTGCGGCGCGGTCCGGTCGTGTGGGTGCGTCCGCTGCGGCCCGAGGACTGGGGGGCTGCGGCGGTGGTCGCCACTGCGGCGGGCTTGCGCCCGGGCGACCTCGCCCCGCTCGACCCCGGGGATCGCTTCACGCGGGGGCGGGACGGCTCGCCGCGCGGCGTCTTCCTGGGGCGGCGGGGCGACGCGCCCGGCACGGCGCCGCCGCTGACGGTCGCCTGGGACACCGCAACGGAGGACCGGCGATGAGGGGGCCGAGCCTGCGCATCGTCCTGCCGGCGGCGGTGGTCGTGACCATCGTCTTCCCGGCGCTGCGCCAGGCTCCGGGCGGCCCCTGGCTGCCCGACCCGTGGTTGGCGTTGGCGTTGTGGGGCGTGCCGCTGCCCGCACCGCCGCGGCTGCGCACGGCGACGCTCTGGGTGCTGATCCTGGCGTTCCTGCGCGGTACCGTGAGCGTGGTGCCGCCGCTGACCACCCTGACCGGACTGGGCCTCGGCCTGGTCGCACGCGAACTCCTGGACCGTCGCTTCGACACCGGGCGCTGGCCGATCCGCGTCCTGGTCGGGCTGGCGGCTGCAGCGCCCCTCGCCCTCCTCGACCTGCGGGTCGCGGCGCTGACCGGTCTCCCGCTCGCGCCCGAGTCGGCTGCGGTGCGCGCGGCCGGTGCGGCCCTGCTCTGGGCCTTGTGGCCGCTGACGCCGCGCAGTCTCGCCGTGCGGCCGACGACGCCATGAGGGAGCGCCGGGTCCGTCAGGTCGCCCTGGTCGCGGTGGGGCTGTGGCTGGTGCTCGTGGCGCGTCTGTTCCAGCTCCAGGTGGTGGAGCACGAGCGCTGGCTCGAGGAGGCGCGTCGCACCCGCATCGCCGGACACGCCATTCCGTTCCGCCGCGGCCGCATCCTCGACCGGGACGGCGAGGTGCTCGCGGAGGACCGCCTGGTCCACCACCTCGCCCTGCACTACCGCTCCTTCCGGCGCGACCATCCGGCGGGACAGGCCTTCGAGCTGCTGCGCCTGCTCGGCGTGGACGCCGGGGGCATCCCGGGGGCCTTCGCCCGCGGCGAGGAGCTCGCACCGCTGTGGCTCGGATTGCGCCCTGTGGACCTGGCCGCCCTTCCGACGCGCGAGCGCTCCGACGCGGTGTTCTACCTGGCGCGGCTCGCCGGCGGGTCGGTGGACGGCGCAGCGGTCCGCGCCTGGATGGCGTCGGGGACCACGCGCTTCGGGGTCGCCTTCCCGGAAGCCGAGCCCCACTTCCGCGAGGCCCTGGGCCGTGCGCGCAAGGCCTGGGCCGAGCTCGCCGCTGCGCTCGGCACGGAGGGAGAGGCGTTGGCGGAGCTCGTCGAGCGCGAACGCTCGCGGATGGATGCGCTGGTCGAGCGTCGGGCGCTGCAGCAGGCCGCCTCGCGTGTGCTGGGGCGCCCGGTCAGCGAGATCCTCCGCGAGGCGGCCGCACCCGCCGGGGCCGCCGGTGCGGCGACCCTGGCGGCGTTGGAGGAGCGCTGGCGGCTCGGTCTGCCCGCGGAGGAGCTCGCGGCGGCGCTGCGCGGCGGCGGTTCGACTCCGCCGCGCGCGATCCTGGCCGCGGTCGAGCAGCGCCGTCCCGAGGACGTACGCGGTCTGCGGCGGGCCATCGCCTACGACCTCCACCGCAGCCGCCAGCCCGTGCTCCTGCGGGACCTCGGCTTCGCGGCGGTGGACCTCCTGGTGCAGCGCCCCGGCGACTTCCCCGGCCTGGTGGTCCAGGCGGTGACCGAGCGCGCGCATCCGTCCGGGGTCGCTCCGCACCTGGTGGGGCGGGTCCGGGTGCCGACCGCCGAGGACCTGGCGCGCTGGGAGGCCGAGCGCCGCGAGTACCGCGAGCTGGCGCGTCTCCTGGTACGCACCGCCGAGCAGGAGGCGCGCTACCGCGAGCTCAAGGAGCGCGTGTTGTCCGAGGCCTTGCGCCCTGACGAGGCCCGCGGCGCGAGCGGCATCGAGTTGCGCTACGAGTCGGTGCTGCGGGGTCGGCGGGGCTTCGTCGAGATCCTGGAGACCGGCGACGACGAACGCCGCGAGCTCGCCTTCCTGCCGGCGCAGGATGGGCGCGACGTGGTGTTGACCCTGGACGCCTCGCTGACCCGCGCCGCCGAGGAGGCCATCGCGCGGGCCTGGGCCGACGTCCGCGCCGACCCGGATCCGGAGTGGGGGCCGGAGGTGCTGGCGGCGCTGGAGCGGCCGCGCTGCGGCTTCGCCCTGCTCGACCTGCGCGACGGCAGCACTCCGGTGCTCGCGACCACTCCCGGCTATCGCCCCGAAGACTTCCGGCGCGACTTCGAGCGTCTGGTCTCGGACCCGGACCGACCACTGCGGCAGCGCGCCCTCGGCGGCAACCCGACCGCGGTGCAGACGCCGTACCCGGGTTCCACGTTCAAGCCCTTCGTCGCCGCCGCGGCCCTGCTCCGGGACCCGGCGGCCTGGGAGCGGACCTACGTCTGCACCGGCTCCTGGGCGCCGCCCGATGCGCCGCCCGGGGTCCGCCCCTTGCAATGCGACAGTCGGTGGGGCCACGGACGCATCGGCATGGCCGAGGCGCTGACCCGCTCCTGCAACGCCTACTTCTACCAGCTGGCGGTGGACCTCGGCTACGAACCGTTCCACGAGCTGGCGCGCCGGGTCGGGTTCGGCGCCGCCACCGGTATCGAGGTCGCGCCGTGGCGGCTGGACGAGCGCGGGGTCCCCGTGCCGCGCGACCGCTACGGTCTGGAGGGCGGCGCCAACCTGCTGTTTCCGCCCGAGCGCGTCGCCGGCGACGTCGCCACCCTGATGCGGACCGCCATCGGGCAGGTCGGGGTGCAGGCCAGTCCGCTGGCCTTGGCCCGGGCCTACGGCTGGCTCGCCACCGGCCGACTGTGGACGCCGCGGCTGGTCGCGGTCGGCCACGGCGCCTCGCCTCCGGTGCCGCCGCTCGACCCGCCGCCCCTGCCCGCGGCCGTGCGCGAGCACCTGCGCAGCGCCTTGCACGACGTGGTCGCCTCGCCCATCGGCACCGCTCACGACCGGCGCTGGCCGCTCGAGCCCTGGCGGGTCGCGGCCAAGACCGGCACCGCCCAGGTCGGCGGCGGGCTGACCCACGCCTGGCTGGCCGGTTGGTTCCCCGACGACGAGCCGCGCTACGCGTTCGCGGTGCTCTGCGAGAACGCCGGCGTCCACGGCGGGCAGCTGGCTGCGGTCGTCCTCCACCACTTCCTCGAGACGAGCGGCGAGGAGCTGCTCGACGGCAAGCCGTGATCGCCGAGCTGGCCGACCTCCTGCATCCGCCCACCGCCTGGCGCCGCCTGCGCCGTGCGTTGGGGTCGTCTTGTTGGGAGGTCCTGCCGTTGGCCGCCTTCGTGGTCCTGATCGGCATCGTCTTGCAGTGGTCGGTGGCCGGCGCCGGTCCGTTGCCGCGGGGACATCTCGTTCGGGTGCTCGCCGCCGCCCTGGTGGCGGCGTTCGCTGCGAGCCGTCCGCCTCGGACCTGGTCGCGGCTCGCGCCAGCGCTGTGGGTCGGCGTCCTCGTGCTGCTGGTCCTCGTCCTCGTGGTCGGACGCGAGGTCAACGGCGCGCGGCGCTGGTTGTTCCTGCCCGGCGGCGTCTCGCTGCAGCCGAGCGAGTTCCTGAAGCCGGTGCTGATCCTGCTCTGGGCGCGCGGTTTCGCCGAGCGGCCGCGGCCTCGACGCCTCGCCGACCTGGCCCGTCCGGCCGCGGCCCTGGGCCTCGGCTTCGTCCTGGTCCTGGTCGAGCCCGACCTCGGCACGGCGCTGTCGCTCCTGCCGCTGTTCCTGGGCATGGTCTGGCTCGCCGGTGCGCCGCGGCGCGTGGTGCGCATCCTGCTCCTGGCCCCCTTGGTGCTGGCGCCGCTGGCGTGGCCGCTCCTGCACGGCTACCAGCGCGAGCGCATCCAGACCTGGTGGCAGCAGGACGCGCTGACCCCGGAGCAGCGCGCCGCCGAGGGCTATCACCTGTGGCACGCCAAGCTCGCCGTCGGCAGCGGCGGTTGGGAGGGGATGGGCTGGGGGCGAGGCCCCGAGAACCGTCTCGACCGGTTGCCCGAGCGCACCAACGACTTCGTCTTCCCCGTCCTGGCCGAGGAGGGCGGGTTCCGGGTTGCGGTCCCGTTCCTCACCGCCTACCTGCTGCTCGGGCTGGCGCTGCTGCGACGCTCGGCTCGTCACCGCGACCCCTTCGTGCGCCTCGCCCTGGCCGGGTGCGGGCTCTACTTCCTGGTCCACCTGGTCGTCAACGTCGGCGTCACCCTGGGGGTGCTGCCGACCACCGGGCTGCCGCTGCCGCTGGTCTCGCTCGGCGGCTCCAGCATGGTGGCTGCCGGCTGGGTGCTGGGCCTGGCCTGGTCCCTGGCCGGGGTCCGGGCGGCGCCGCTCTCGTCACGGGCCTTCGAGGAGGACTGACCCGCCCGATCGCCGTCGTCACGGTGGGACGCCCGGCTACAATCCGCGCGCCATGGAGCAGATGCGCGCGGTCCGGATGGAACGACCGGCGCCGGGGGCCGCGCGCTGGCGCGACGACCTGCCGGTGCCCGAACCGGGTCCGGAGGAGGTTCGGGTCCGCGTGGAGCGGACTGCGATCTGCGGGACCGACCGGCACATCGTCCACTGGGACCCGTCCGTGGCCTCGATGATGAACCCGCCGCTGGTCATCGGCCACGAGTTCTGCGGTACCGTGGAGTCGCTCGGCCCCGGAGTCGAGGGCTGGCGCGAGGGCGACTACGTGTCGGCCGAGATGCACCTGGTGTGTGGGCGCTGCCGCGCCTGCCGCGCCGGGAACCAGCACGTCTGCGAACACACCCGCATCGCCGGGGTCCACCGCGACGGCTGCTTCGCCGAATACGTGGTGTTGCCGGCGGCCAACCTGGTGCGTCTGGACCGCGACGTCGTGCCGCCGCGCATCGGTTCGTTCCTGGATGCGCTCGGCAACGCGGTCCACACCGTCCAGGCCTCCAGCGGCGTCGCGGGCAAGCACGTCCTGCTCTCGGGCTACGGCGCCATCGGTGCGATGGCGGCGGCGGTGGTCGAGTTCCTCGGGGCGGCCAGCCTGACCATCACCGAGGTCCAGCCGCGCCACCTGGAGCGGGCCCGGGCCTGGATCGGGGGGCTGTCGGGGCGGACCGAAGTCCGGCTCCACGACCCGACGGCGGAAGCGGACCTGGCGCGGACCATCCGCGAGGCGACCTCCGGCGGCGTGGACGTGGTCCTGGAGATGTCGGGAGCTCCGGCCGCCATCGACCTCGCCCTGGAGACCCTCTACCCGGCCGGCGAGTTGATCCAGCTCGGCATTCCGAGTCGCCGCGACCTGACCCTGGAGCGGTTCTCGGAGCGGGTCATCTTCAAGGGGCTGCGGCTGCAGGGCGTGCTCGGTCGGCGCATGTTCTCGACCTGGCAGGAGATGCTCCGCTTGCTCGGCGAGGGGCTGGCCGTGGAGCACGTGGTCAGCCTGGAGCTGCCGATGTCGGAGTTCTCCCGCGGCATCGAACTGCTGGACGCGGGCGAGGCGCACAAGGTCGTCCTCGACCCCACCGCTTGACGCGGCGGCGCCGGGAGGCGGGGCAGGGCGGGGCGGCGGTCGGCGCCGCTGAAGGGCGCTCGGGGGGCGGCTACGCTGGTGTCGGCGGCGGTCGTCGCCGCCCCCCGACCATGAGCGAGACCACCCTTCCGAGCAAACGGGACTTCTACGAGGGCATCCGCGGCGAGCTGGAGGAGATCCGCGACGCCGGCCTGTGGAAGGAGGAGCGCATCCTCGAATCCCCCCAGGACGCCGAGATCGAGGTCGGCGGGCGCGAGGTGCTGAACTTCTGCGCCAACAACTACCTCGGACTGTCCGACGACCCGACGGTGTTGGAGGCGGCACGACGTTGTCTCGACGAGCGCGGCTACGGTTTGAGCTCGGTGCGTTTCATCTGCGGCACCCAGGACATCCACAAGGAGCTGGAGCGCAAGGTCGCCGACTTCGTCGGGATGGAGGACGCCATCCTCTACACCTCGTGCTTCGACGCCAACGGCGGCCTGTTCGAGCCGCTGCTCGGGCCCGAGGACGCGATCGTCTCGGACGCGCTGAACCACGCCAGCATCATCGACGGGGTGCGCCTGTGCAAGGCGCGGCGTTTCCGCTACGCCAACGGCGACATGGACGAGTTGCGGGCGTGCCTGTCCGAGGCCCGCGCCGGCGGGGCGCGGCGCGTGATGATCACCACCGACGGCGTGTTCTCGATGGACGGTTATCTCGCCCGGTTGCCCGAGATCTGCGACCTCGCCGAGGAGTTCGGCGCGTTGGTCCACGTGGACGACAGTCACGCCACCGGCTTCATCGGGCCGACCGGGCGCGGCACCCACGAGCACCACGGCGTGATGGGGCGGGTGGACGTCGTCACCTCGACCCTCGGCAAGGCGCTGGGCGGCGCCAGCGGCGGCTTCACCGCGGCCCGTCAGGACGTGGTGGACCTGCTGCGCAACCGCAGTCGTCCGTACCTGTTCAGCAACTCGGTGGCGCCGCCCATCGTGGCGGCGAGCATCGCCGTGTTCGATCGGCTGGCCGCGTCCACCGAACTGCGCGACCGGCTCGAACGCAACACGCGCTGGTTCCGCGAGGCGATGACCGAAGCCGGGTTCCGCATCCCCGAGGGGGCCACGCCGATCGTTCCGATCATGCTCGGCGAGGCCCGGCTGGCGGTGGACTTTGCGCGCGACCTGTTGGACCGCGGCATCTACGTCATCGGCTTCAGCTTCCCGGTGGTGCCGAAGGGGCAGGCGCGGATCCGCGTCCAGCTCTCGGCGGCGCACACCCAGGAACACCTCGAGCGCGCCCGCGACGCCTTCGTCGAGGTCGGTCGCGAGCGCGGCGTGATCCCCTGACGTCGTGGACGAGGCGCCCCCGGTCCTCTGGCGTCCCGACCCCGAGGCGGCGCTCGGCACCGCGATGGCGGCCTTCGCGGAGCGGGTCGGACGGCCGTTGTCGGCCGACGGTCCCGACCCGCACGCCGCCCTGTTCGCTTCCTGGGAGGAGTTGCGACGATGGTCCATCACCGAGCGCGGTCCGTTCTGGCGTGCGGTCTGGGAGTTCGCCGGGGTCCGGGGCGCGCCCGGCGCGGTGGACGTCCTCGACCCCGACGCCATGCCCGGGGCGCGCTGGTTCCCCGAGGGACGGCTCTCCTTCGCGGAGAACCTCCTCGCCGGCGCCCGGCTCTCACCCGACCCGGTGGCGTTGGTCGCCGTCGCCGAGGACGGCACGCGTCGCGAGCTGACCTGGGACGAGCTCGCCGCCGCCGCCGCCGCCTTCCGCGACTTCCTGGCGGCGTCCGGGGTCGTCGCCGGCGACCGGGTCGCGGCGTGGCTGCCCAACGTGCCGGAGGCCGTGGTCGGCATGCTGGGTGCGAGCATGCTCGGCGCGGTGTGGTCGTCGGTGTCGCCCGACTTCGGCGCCTCCGGAGTGCTCGACCGCTTCGGCCAGATCGCCCCCAAGGTGCTCCTGGTCTGCGACGGCTACCGTTGGAAGGGACGTCCGGTGCCGGTGGGCGACCGTGTGGACGCGGTGCTGGCCGAGCTGCCGAGCGTCGAGCGGGTGGTCCTGGTGCCGTACCTCGACCCCGAGTCGCGGCGCGACGACGCGGTGCGTTGGGACGAGATCCAGGCGGCCCACGGCGGCGCTGCGCCACGGTGCGCCGACCTGCCCTTCGCCCATCCTCTCTACGTGATGTACAGCTCGGGCACGACCGGTCGGCCGAAGTGCATCGTCCATGGTCAGGGCGGCACCCTGCTGCAGCACCTCAAGGAGCACCGGTTGCACGGTGAGCTGCGGCCGGGCGAGCCGTTCTTCTACTACACCACCACCGGCTGGATGATGTGGAACTGGCTCGTGTCGGGGCTGGCGAGCGGCGCCCGCGTCGTCCTCTACGAAGGCAACCCCTTCCACCCCGGGCCGGACCGCCTGTGGCGGCTCGCCGTCGAGGAGGGGCTGGTCCACTTCGGCATCTCGGCCAAGTTCGTGGACGCCTGCCGCAAGGCCGAGGTCCGTCCGCCGGCGGACCTGCCCATCCGCACCGTCTATTCCACGGGGTCGCCCCTGGTCCCCGAGTCCTTCGACTGGCTCGCCGAGAACGTCCCCGGCGTCCAGGTCGCGAGCATCTCCGGCGGCACCGACCTGATCTCCTGCTTCGCGTTGGGCAACCCCGTGCTGCCGGTGTATCGTGGCGAGATCCAGTGCCGCGGCCTCGGCATGGCGGTGGAGGTCTGGGACCCCGAAGGCCGGCCGCTGGTCGGCGAGCCGGGCGAGCTGGTCTGCACCAGGCCGTTCCCCTCGATGCCCGTCGGCTTCTGGAACGACCCCGACGGCAGCCGCTACCACGACGCCTACTTCGCCCATTACCCCGGGGTGTGGCGCCACGGCGACTGGGCCGAGCTGACCCGGCGCGGCGGTCTCGTCCTCTACGGTCGCAGCGACGCCACCCTCAACCCGGGCGGCGTCCGCATCGGCACCGCCGAGATCTACCGCCAGGTCGAGGCCCTGCCCGAGGTCGTCGAATCGGTGGCCGTCGGTCAGGACGTCGGCGACGGCGACCAGCGCGTGGTCCTGTTCGTGGTCCTCGCCGACGACCTGGAACTGGACGACGCCCTCCGCGACCACATCCGCCGCCGCCTCCGCGAACACGCCAGCCCCCGCCACGTCCCCGACCTGATCTTGCAGGTCTCAGACGTGCCACGGACGCGCTCCGGCAAGGTCAGCGAGATCGCGGTCCGCGAAGCGATCCATGGGCGGCCGGTGAGGAACACCGAGGCGCTGGCGAATCCCGAGGTGCTGGACGAATATCGGAAACTGGCTGCGAAGAATGGGTCGGATTCCGACGGAAGGATGTGACCGACGCGCATCGAGTTCGTCTTCCTGGGTACCGAGACCCAGGAAACGACCAGGATGCGCTTCGAACCACCCTTCTGCCCGAACCCCACGTGCGCCAGCCGAGCCCGGAAGGGCTCCTTCCGCTACCGCCGCATGGGGACCTACCGCCGACTCTGCGACGGAC
>JALUVI010000233.1 GCA_027020785.1 Planctomycetota bacterium
GGCGCTTCGGGTCCGCCTCGAAGCGTCGCTGGACGGAGTCGGTCATCGGGTGCTCGACCTCCACGACGTGCCGCCCGAGGGGCGGGACCTCGGCGACGTCGTCCTCGAGGCGGTGTCCGACCTCGAGTTCGTCGTCCTCGACGCGCAGGGGGAGCCCGTCGCCGGAGCGGTGGCGCGCTTCGGCTGGCTCCGCAGCCCGCCCACCGACGCCGAGGGGCGTTCCCACCTGGCCAGCCTGCCGCTCTCGGCACGACGGCTCGGCTTCCACGCACTCGGCCATCGGTCCCGGGAGGTCGCGGTCCCCCCAGCTGCGCGGGACGAGGGCCTCGTCGTCCACCTCGATGCCCTCGCCGTGCTCGAGGTCGCGGTCCACGACCCCGACGGCCGACCCGTGCCGGGCCTGGAACTGGTGGTCGAGAGCACCGAGGCGCTCTTCGAGGGCGGGCGGGACGGACCCGAGGAGGAGCAACGTCTTCTCGGCGCCACGGCGCCCCAGGGGGTCCGCCGGGTCGCAGCCTCCGCGGACGCGCCGGGGCGCAGCACGACCTCCTTCCTCACGGACTCCACCGGCGCCGTCGTGCTCTCCGGGCTCGAGCCGGGGCTGCCGCTGACGCTCCTGCTCCTCGACGGCGCCGGGACCGAGGTCGCCCGCACCACGGTGGCGGCCTTGGCCCACGGCGAGCGTCGGGCGCTCGAGCTGCGCACGCCGGTCGCCGCCCGATGGGTCCACCTCCGCATCGTGGACCCGGAGGGGCGCCCGGTTCCCGGCGCCGCCGTCGAGCTGGGCGGCCGCCCGCCCGGCCGTCGCTGGCACGAATCCGCCGACGGGCGCGGGCGCATCGTCCTCGGCCCCCTGTTCACTGACGTCCTGGACCTGAAGGCCTCGGGCCGGGGCTTGGCCGACCGGGTCCTCCTCGACTGGCGCCCGTCCGACGGCGCGGCGGGGGAGGAGGTGCGCCTCCAACCACCGCGCACGGTCGAGGTGCGGGTCCGGGGCCCGGGAGACCGTCCCGTCGAACGCGTGGGCCTGCGGGCCGAACTCGGTCCGTTCGCCGTAGGGCGCGTCCTCCCCACGCCCCCCGACGGCTTCGAGGTCGAGGGGCTCCCGCCGGAGACGGTCCGCCTGGTCGCGGTCGCCGGTCGGGCCCGGGCCGAGCGGGCCGTCGCCCCCACGGAATCGCGGGTGGTGATCGAGCTCGCCGACGCCGACTGAATCCGCTGGCCGGCCCCCTGCGGTGTGCCGCCGCCGGAGGAGGTCCCTGGAGTCGCAGACATCGCGTCGCCCTCGGCACACCCCGAGGGGCCGGCTTCCCCAATATCTGACGTTCGTCCTATACTCGGTCCGATGCCCTCCCGCACCGTCCTCCACGTCGACCTCGACGCCTTCTTCGTGGCGGTCGAGCGGGTGTGCGACCCGCAGCTCCGCGGGCGGCCGGTGGTCGTCGGCGGGCCGCCGGAGCGGCGCGGGGTGGTGGCCGCGGCCTCCTACGAGGCGCGCGCTTTCGGCATCCGTTCGGCGATGTCGATGGCCGAGGCGCTGCGGCGCTGCCCCGACCTGGTCCGGGTGGACGGCCGCGGCGACCTCTACCGCCGCGCCTCGCGCGCCGTCTTCGCCCTGTTCGCCGAGGTCGCGCCGGTGGTCGAGCCGGTGTCGGTGGACGAGGCCTACCTCGACCTGACCGGCACCGGGCTGCTCTTCCCGCGCGCCGTGGACGCCGCCGACCGGCTGCGCCGCGAGGTCCGCGAACGCCTGCGGCTCGACGTCAGCGTCGGCGTCGCCCACAACCGGCTCGTCGGCAAGGTCGCCTCCGCCCTGGCCAAGCCCCGGGGGCTGCTCGAGGTGCCGCCGCCGCGCGCGGCGCGTTTCTTCGCGCCGCTGCCGGTGGGCCGCCTGCCCGGCGTCGGCCCGGTCACGGAGCGCCGCCTCCGCGACCTGCGCATCGCCCGGCTCGGCGAGCTCGCGGCGACCGAGACCTGGTTCCTCGAGCGCGTCTTCGGCCGCTGGGGCCCCGGGCTCCAGCGCCGCGCCCGCGCCGAGGACGACACCCCGGTGCGCCCGCCGTGGGAACGCCCCGAGGCGGTGTCGGTCGGCCACGAACGCACCTTCGCACACGACGTCGGCGACCTCCGCGAGCTGCGCGCCCGCCTGCAGGCCCTGCTCGAGGACAGCTGCGCCCGTCTGCGCCGCAAGGGGCTCGCCGCGCGCACCCTGACCCTGAAGCTGCGCTGGGCCGACTTCACCACGGTGACCCGCGACGTCTCGCTGCCCGAGCCCACCGACCACGACCTCGAGTGGTGGCCGCACGCCCGGGCCCTGCTCGACCGGCTGCTCGGCGCCCGCCGCACCTTGGTGCGTCTCCTCGGCGTGCGCCTGTCGGGGCTGGTGCGCGGCTTCACCCAGCCCGACCTCTTCGCCGCCGAGGCCGCGGCGGCGGCGCGCCGCCGCCAGGCCGTCCTCGACCGTCTCCGCGCCCGCTACGGCGCCGACCACCTGCGGCACGGCGACCGGCTGTGGACGGCCGGCACCGCCCGACCGCGGCCGACGCCGTCCCGCCGTCCCGCGAGGAGCCGCCCGTGGTCGCCCACCTCGGCGTAGCCACCCCGTGGTCGTTCCACTTCGGCGCGAGTCCGGTCGAGGACCTCGCCGCCGCCGCCGCGCGCCGCGGCCTGACCGCCCTCGGCATGGCCGACCCCGGCGGGCTGTGGGGGGCGGTGCCCTTCCAGCGCGCCTGCGCGGCCGCGGGCATCCGCCCGGTCTTCGGCCTGCCGCTCGCGGTCGAGGGCGCGCGCGTCCAGCTGATCGCCCGCGACACCGCGGGCTGGGCCGCGCTGTGCCGGCTCGCGACCTGGTTCCAGCGCGAGGGCCCCGCCGCCGCCGCGCCCGGCGTCGGCCGCTCGACCCGCCTCCTGCGCCGCTTGGAGGCCGAGTGGGCCGAGACCGCCCGCGGCGGTGACGCCCCCTTCGTGGTCGTGGCCCGCGACCCCGCGTGGCTGTCCGCCGCTCGCGCCCGCCTGCCCGCCGCGGCCCTGGCCCTCGCGGTGCGTCCGGGCGCGGCCGCCGCCGGCGACGCCGCGGCCGCCGCCGAGCTCGGGGTCGTCGGGGTGGCGCTGCCGCGCGCCGCCTTCGCCGACCGCGCCGACCATCCGCGCCACCGCCTGCTGGTCGCCGTCGCCGCCCGCCGCCGCGCCGAGGACGACCTCCCCGATGCGCTGCCGCCGTCGGCCTGGCTGTGGGGCGCGCGCGAGCTGGCCCGCGCCTTCGCCGCCGCGCCCCGGGCCCTCGACGCCGCCGCCGACCTCGCCGCCTCGTGCGGCTTTCGCATCCCGCTCGGCGTGCGCCGCATGCCGCGCTGGTCGGGTCCGCGCGACCCCCGCGCCGAGCTGCGCCGCCGCTGCGCCCGCGGCCGCCGGCGCCGCGGCCTGACTGGCGACGCCTGGACCCCGGCCCACGCCGCCGAGCTGCGCCGCGAGCTCGCCCTGGTCGAGGAGATGGGGCTGACCGACTACTTCCTGATCGTCTCCGACGTCGTCGCCTGGGCCGAGGCCCACGGCATCCGCTGCTGCGGCCGCGGCTCGGCGGGCAACAGCCTGATCGCGCACCTCCTCGGCTTCACCCCGGTGGACCCGGTGCGCCACGACCTGTGGTTCGACCGCTTCCTGCACCGCGGCCGCACCGACTTCCCCGACGTGGACCTCGACTTCGCCTGGGACGAGCGCGACCGCGTCCTCGACGCCTGCTACCGCCGCTTCGGCCGCGACCGCGTCGCCCTGCTCGGCACCCACGTGCGCTTCGGCGCGCGCGGCGCGGTGCGCGAGCTGGCGCTGGCCCACGGCCTGCCGCCGGTCGAGGTCGGCCGCTTCACCCGCGCTCTCCCCTGGGGCGGCCCCCGCGTCCTCGACCCCGAGTTCCTGCGCGCCCATCCGCGCAGCGCGCGCCTGCCGCTCGACGCCGAGCCCTGGCGCACCATCCTGCGTCACGCCGCCGCGGTCGCCGGGCTGCCGCGCCACGTCGGCGTCCACGCCGGCGGCATGGTGCTGACGCCGGGGCGGCTCACCGACCACCTGCCGCTGCAGCTGGCGCGTCGCGAGACCGAGGACGGGCGCCTCGTCGTCACCCAGTGGGAGATGCATGCGGTCGAGGCCGCGGGCCTGCTGAAGATCGACCTGCTCGGCAACCGCGGCCTCGCCGTCGTCCGCGACGCGACCCGCGCCGTGGCCCGCCGCCACGGGTTGCGCCTCGACTTCGCGCGGCTGCGTCCCGCCGACGACCTGCCGACGCGGCGCGCGCTCGCCCGCGGCGACACCATGGGCTGTTTCTACGTCGAGTCGCCGAGCATGCGCTCGCTCCTGCGCAAGCTGCGTTGCGACGACTTCCCGACCCTGGTCGCGGCGAGCTCGGTCATCCGCCCCGGCATCGCCTCGTCGGGGATGCTCCAGGCCTACGTCGCGCGCCACCTCCACGTGCGCCGCCACGGCCGCGCCGAGGACGCGTGGTTCCTGCACCCGCGGCTGCGCGAGCTCCTCGGCGAGACCCACGGCGTGATGGCCTACCAGGAGGACGTGCTGCGCGTCGCCCAGGAGCTCGCCGGCTTCGACGCCGCCGAGGCCGCGGCGCTGCGCAAGGCGATGACCCACCAGCGCGTCGCCGGGGGCTTGGCGCGCTGGCGCGAGCGTTTCGTCGCCGGGGCGCGGGAACACGGCGGCCTCGCTCCGGAGACCGCGGCCGAGCTGTGGCGCCAGGTCGAGAGCTTCGCCGGCTATTCCTTCTGCAAGGCGCACTCGGCGAGCTACGCGGTGTTGTCGTTCGAGTCGCTGTGGCTGCGCACCCACTTCCCGGCCGAGTTCATGGCCGCGGTCCTCGACCACCACGGCGGCTACTACGCGACCGCGGCCTATCTCGCCGAGGCGCGGCGGATGGGGCTCGAGCTGCGCACCCCCTGCGTCCAGGAGGGCGACGCCGGCTTCGTCGGGCACGGCCGCGTCCTGCGGGTCGGCCTGCGCGAGGTGCGCGGTCTGACCACGGCGACGCTGGAGCGCATCCTCGCCGCGCGCGGCGAGGGACCATTCGTCGGCATGGACGACTTCGTGCGCCGGGTGCGCCCGCGCCACGACGAGCTGGACGCCCTGGTCCGCGCCGGTGCGCTCGACGCGCTGCCCGACGGGCTGACCCGAGCCGAGCGCATGCGGTGGACCGCGCTCCACGCCGCCGCGGAGGCGGAGCCCGCCGGCGGCCTGTTCCCCCGCGCGTCGGTGCCGCGCCCGCCGCGCTGCGACGAGTTCCCGCGGCGCCGCCTGCTCGAGCTCGAGGAGGAGGCGCTCGGCTGGCTGGTCGGCGCGCACCCGCTCGAGCTGTACGGCGAGGCCGCGCGCCGCGCCGGCGTGGTGCCGGCCCGCGGGCTCCGCGCCCACGTCGGCCGCCGCGTGCGCCTGCTCGGCTGGCAGGTCGCGCGCAAGGCGGTGCGCACCCGCGGCGGCGAGGCGATGCTGTTCGTGTCGTGGGAGGACACGACCGCCCTCTACGAGGGCGTGCTGTTCCCCGAGGCCTACCGCCGGCTCGCGCCGTGGACCGAGGGCGGCGCGCCGTGCGTCGTCACCGGCGTGCCGCGCGACGAGCAGGGCGCGATCACGGTCGAGGTCGAGGACCTGGAGTGGCTGACCCCGATCGGGGGAGCGGCGCGGTCCGTTCGGCCGACGCCGCGCGCAGGACGGGACGCACGCGGTGGGGGCGCTCGGACGCGAGGAAGTCGCGGGTGAGGGCGACCGCCGGCGCGACCGAGGCCAGGAAGGCGTGGAGTCCGCGCACCACGTGGTGTTCGGCGCCGTCGAGCGGGGTCTCGTCGAGGGCGACGATGCCGTCGTCGTCCCCGGGCAGGAAGGGGTTCCAGCCGCGGCCGTCGCCGCGCGCGCCGGCGACGACCCGGGTCGGCAGGTCGAGGGCGGGGAGCGGGCGCACCCGCTCGGGCACGAGGTCCTGACCGGTCGCGCCGTAGAGCCAGCGGTAGGGGGCGAGGCGGTGCAGGCGCTCGGCGAGTCGGCTGCCCTGGTTCGGGGGGCCGAGGAGGACGGCGCGGCCCACGGGCAGGCGTTCGCGCCACGCCGCGCCGCGCCCCAGGCTGGCGCGCAGGACCACGGCGCCCAGGCTGTGGGTCACGAAGTGGACCCGCGGTGCGACCCCTTCGTCGGCGAAGCGCTCCATCAGCCCTTCCAGCCAGTCGGCGTGCTCGGCCACGCTGCGGCGGGTGCTCGGGTAGGTCAGCCGCGCGCAGGCGAAGCCGTCGTCGGTGAGGGCCCGAGCCAGACCGGCGAAGGAGACGCGCGTGCGTCCCATGCCGTGGAGGAAGACGACCAGCGGCCGCGACCCCCGCGCCGCGGCCCGCGGCACGCGCCGGTCGAGTTCGGCGAGCAGCTCACGCGGCGGGCCGAAGGCCCGGGCCCGCCCGCTCGGGTCGAGCAACCGACCCCGCCCGCCGCCGGGCAGCTCCTGCACCCGCCACCCGCAGCGCCAGGCGACGTCCGCCCAGAGCTGCAGGCCGCCGAGCGTCGGGAGACCGGGGGTGCGCAACATCCCCTCCAGCCTACGCGAAGGACGCATCCGCGTTGACCCGTTCCTGGCGCGTGCCACCTCGCGACACCCGACCTCCTGTGTCGCTGGATCGGCAACCCATCATTCGGATCGGCCCTGGAACAGGGGCACATCACTCGGGCAGGAAGATGGGCTTGCTGCTGCTTGGCCCGCGTCAGTCCTTGAGCAACGTCCCTTGACACGTCTCTCGGCTCCGCGATAGAAGCTCATCATGCCGCAGTCCCGCTCCGTGTCTCCCCCCCCCCCCCCCCCCCCCCCGCCCCC
>JALUVI010000234.1 GCA_027020785.1 Planctomycetota bacterium
TGCGCCGTGCCTCCAACGACCCGCGGGTCCAGAACGTGGTCTTCACCGCGGTCGGCGACCGCGCCTTCTGCACCGGCGGCAACACCGCCGAGTACAGCGAGGTCTACTCCGGCCGCCCCGACGAGTACCGCCGCTACATGCGGCTGTTCAACGATGCGGTGAGCGCCCTGCTGCACTGCGACAAGCCGGTGATCAATCGGGTCAACGGCATGCGGATCGCCGGCGGCCAGGAGATCGGGATGGCCTGCGACTTCACCGTCGCCGCCGACACCGCCCGCTTCGGCCAGGCCGGGCCGAAGCACGGCTCGGCGCCGGTCGGCGGCTCGACCGACTTCCTGCCGCTCTACGTCGGCTGGGCCCGCGCCGTGGAATCGTGCACCCTGTGCCGGACCTGGACGGCGCACGAGGCGTGGCGCCTGGGGTTGATCAACGACCTGCAACCGGTCCTGGTCCACGATGGCGCGTTCGTCCCGAACCCGCTGGTCTGGCTGGACGACGGACGGGACGACCGCGGCCTGCCGCGCTGGGGCCGGCCCAAGGAGGGCGAGGAACTGGCTGCGGCCCGCGACCTGGTTCGCGAGTGCACCACCGACTTCTCCCGGCTGGACGCGGCGGTGGAGCGGCTGTGCTTCGACCTCGCCAACACGATGCCGGAGTGCACCACGTTCACGCTGGAGAACCTGCGCCGGCACAAGCTGTGGTGGTGGGACCGCAACCGCGAGGGCAACCGCGCCTGGCTCGCCCTCAACATGATGACCGAGGCCAAGGCCGGCTTCCGCACCTTCCACCGTGCCCCGCGCGAGGCACGCGAAGCCGACTTCCTCGAGATGCGGCGGGCCCTCGCCGAAGGCGGCTCCTGGGAGGACCCCGGCTTCCTCCGCCGCTTCGCCCCCTACGCCGTGGACCCCGAAGCGGAGGACGACGGGTCGTGAGCCGCACCCTCTCTGACCGGGCCGCCGTGCGTCTGGACCAGACGGCGCGGGTCGCCGTGGTCGAGTTCGGCGCGCCGCCGGCCAACCTGCTCGACCGCGCCACCCTCGCCGCACTCGACGCCGCGCTCGACGAGGTGGCCACCCGCTCGGACCTCGGCGGGGTCGTGCTGCGGGGACGCGGGGACCACTTCAGCTACGGCGCCAGCGTCCAGGAGCACCTGCCGGGCGAACTCGAGGCGATGCTGCCCGAGTTCCACGCCCTCCTGCGGCGCATCGGCGACCCGAAGCTGCCGCCGGTCCTGGCGCTGGTCGGCGGCCGCTGCCTCGGCGGAGGCCTGGAGCTGGCCCTGGCCTGCGACCTGGTCGCGGTCACGCCCAGCGCCGAACTCGGCTGCCCCGAGGTCCGTCTGGGGGTGTTCCCGCCGGCTGCCGCCGCGCTCCTGCCGCTGCGACTCGGAGCGGGCGAAGCGCTGCGGATGGTCGTCCACGGCCACGTCGTGGACGCCGCCGTGGCCCGCCGCTCCGGCCTCGCCGAGCTCGAGTTCACCGGCCGCGACCCGGAAGCCGAAGCCGTGGCCTGGCTCGCCGAGCGCCACCGGCCGCTCTCGGCCGCGGCGCTGCGCCAGGCGCGGCACGCGGCGCGCTGGCCCTGGCGGGAAGCCCTGGGAGCGCGGCTCGAAGCGCTGGAGCGTCAGTACCTCGACGAACTCATGGCGACCGAGGACGCCCACGAAGGCCTGGCCGCCTTCCTCGAGCGGCGACGCCCCACCTGGACGCACCGATGACCCGGAGAATGCGATGAACCGAGGAGCCCCTTCACGACGACTCGACGGGATCCTGTCGGCGGCGCGGGACGAGGTCCAGGACGTGGAGTTCACCGCGCTCCGCGAGCGGAAACGGACCGACCCCGACTTCCATGCCGTCGGTTGCTTCCCGGTGTGGGTGCCGCAAGAGGTCGTCCACGCCGCCGGCGCGCTGCCGGTCGCGGTGTGGGGCGGCGGCGACCGCATCGAGATCGAACGCGCCGACGCCCGAGTCCAGAGCTTCATCTGCTCCATCTCGCGCTCCACCCTCGAGCTCGGACTGACCGACCGCCTCGACTTCCTCGACGGGATGCTGTTCGGTTCGCTGTGCGACGTCGCCCGCAACCTGTCGGGAGTCTGGGCGCGGAACTTCCCCGACCAGTACGTGGACTACCTGCACTACCCGCAGAACCTGGCCAGCCCGCTGGCGCCGGGCTACCTGCGGGAGGACCTGATGCGCCTCGCCCGCGAGCTCGGCGGGCGCTTCGGGGTGGTCGTGGACGACGACCGGCTGCAGGCCTCCATCGAGCTCTACGAAGGGCTCCGGGCGCGGCTGCGCAAACTGGCGGACCTGCGCAGCGCCGAGCCCTGGCGGCTGTCCCTGGAGGAGCTCCAGGTCCTGGTCCGGGCCGCCGGACGCCGCGACCCGGCGGAGCACGCCGCCGTGCTGGACGAAGTGCTGGACCTCCTGCCCGAACGCGAGGTGCGCCGACAGGACGGCATCCGCGTCGTGTTGGAGGGCAGTTTCTGCGAACAACCCTCGCTGGAGCTGCTGCGCGCGTTCGACGACGCCCACTGCTTCGTCGTGGACGCGGACCTGGCCCGCGGCCTGCGCTTCTTCCGCGAGCCGCTGCCGCCCGACGACGACCCCTGGAGGCGTCTGGTGGACGGGTTCCTGCACCACGCCGAAGCGTCCATCGTGCGCCACGTCGCGCCGCACGAACGCACCGCCCGTCTGCTGGAGCGCATCGAGGCCGCCGACGCGGACGGCGTCGTCTTCTGTACCGCGAAGTTCTGCGAGCCCGCCTTCTACGACTTCGTGCTCCACAAACGGGCCCTGGAGGAGCGCAAGGTGCCCTTCATGGCGGTGGAGTTCGAGGAGAAGATGAGCAGCTTCGAGTCGCTGCGCACGCAGGCCGAGACCTTCGTCGAATCCATCCTGTTCTTCTCCGAGGAGGTCGTAGGTTGAGTTCCGAACCCCGTTTCCAAGGCTCCGGCGTCCAGCTCCAAAAGGAGCTGCTGACCGACTGGTACCGACGCCTCGCCGCCGCTCCCGAGGAGGGCCGCAAGGTCGCCTATCTCTTCATCAGCGGCAACGTCGGCGAACTGCTCCAGGCCTGCGGCATGGACCTGGTCTTCCCCGAGGTCAACGCCTTGCAGTGCGGCATCAAGAAGGTCGCCGGCGAGAACATCCTCGAGGCCGAGGACCTCGGCTATTCGGGCGACGTCTGCGGCTACGTCAAGAACGACATCGGGATGATGCTCAAGGGCAACCGGATGCCGCACGGCACCGCGCTGCCACCGCCCGACCTGCTGGTGTGCAACTACGCCGGCTGCGCCACCTACCTGCGCTGGTTCGAGGCCCTGGCCGAGTTCTGGGGCGCCGAGATGGTGGTGGTGGACGTCCCCTACCTGCGCGGCACGGCCGGGCCGACCGAGCAGGAGGTGGACTACGTGGAGCGCCAGCTGCACGAGCTGGTCGCGGCCTGCGAGCGGGTGACGGGGCAGCGCTTCGACGAGTCGGCCTACCGTGCTGCGATCGCACGGACCAAGGAGTCGGAGGACCTCTGGGTCGAGGTGCTCCACAGCGCCCGCAACCGTCCCTCGCCCATCGACGCCTACTTCGAGGCCGTCTTCTTCATGGCGCCGATGTACGTGATGCGCGGCACCGAGGGTTGTCTGGAGTACTACCGGGCCCTCCACCGCGAGGTGATGGAGCGCGTCCGGCTCGGCCACGGCCCCGTCCCCGAGGAGAAGGTCCGCATCGTCATGGAGGGCCCTCCGGCGTGGCCGCACTTCCGCCGCTTCTGGGAGATGTTCCAGGACTGGGGGGCGGTCGCGGTGGCCAGCACCTACAGCAAGGTCGGCGGGGTCTGGGACCTCGGGGAGCGGCACGACCCCGCCGACCCGTTCCGCTCGATGGCCCGCTACATGCTCGGCTGCTACACCAACCGCAACTGGGCGATGCGCTCGGAACTCATCGAGCACTACCTCGACGAGTACGCCGCCGACGCGCTGGTCATCCATTCGGTCAAGTCGTGCCGCTCGTTCTCGGTCGGTCAGGCCGACCTGCGCGAACGCTTCATCCGCGAGCACGAGGTGCCGACGCTGTTCGTCGAGAGCGACCTCGCCGACCCGCGCTACTTCGCCGAGGCGCAGATGAAGAACCGCATCGACGCCTTCTTCGAAGCCCTGGAACATCGCCGCATGACGGCAGGAGTTTGACGTGTACGCAGCTGGAATCGACGTCGGAAGCACCCAGACCAAGGCCGTCGTCCTCGACGAGGGCGGGCGCATCGTGGGCCGCGGCATCCGCATGACCGGGGCCGACGTGGTGCGGTCGTCCGAGGAAGTCCTGGCGCAGGCCTGCGCCTCCGCGGAGATCCCCGTGGAGGCCGTGGAGTACGTCATCGGAACCGGCTACGGGCGGTTCCGGGTCACGGCCGGGGACGACCAGGTGACCGAGATCGGCTGCCACGCCCGGGGCGCGGTCCACCTGTTCCCCCACACCCGCACCATCCTCGACATCGGCGGCCAGGACACCAAGGCCATCCGGGTCAACGAGAAGGGGGAGGTCCTCGACTTCTGCATGAACGACAAGTGCGCCGCCGGCACCGGCAGGTTCCTGGCCGCGGCCGCGGAAGTCATGGGGCTGGGGGTCGAGGAGATCGGGCCGGTCTCCCTGGAGAGCACCGAGCGCCTGAAGATCACCAACGTGTGCACCGTGTTCGTCGAGAGCGAGATCCTGAACCAGCTGTCGCGCGGGCGCCGGCGCGAGGACATCCTCGCCGGGGTCCACCGCAGCATCGCAGGGCGCAGCGCCTCGCTGCTGCGCCGGGTCGGGATGGAGCCGGAGCTGACCTTCACCGGAGGCGTAGCACGCAACCCCGGCATGGTGGCCGCCGTCGAGGAGCGGCTCGGGCTCGCCGTCAACGTCAGCGAAGACAGCCAGTACATGGGTGCGCTCGGCGCCGCCATCTTCGCCGTCGAGCGGGCCCGAGCCGGCGCGTCGCGCCAGGAGGCGTCGCGATGAGCACCGTCCTCGGCGTGGACGTCGGCTCGCGGATGACCAAGGCGGTGGTCCTCGACGTCGAGGCCGCACCGGGACGCGAGATCCTCGGCTGCGGCAAGGTGTACACCCACTTCGACCTCGCCGACGCGGCGCGACGGGCGGCGGCGGCGGCCCTCGAGGACGCCGGACGCGGGGCCGGAGAGGTCGCCTACCTCTCGGCCACCGGCTACGGGCGCTACCAGGTCGCCGACCGCGACCTGCAGATCACCGAGATGACCTGCCATGCGCGCGGCGCCGTCGAGCTGATGCCGGGCGTGGTCTCGGTCATCGACGTCGGCGCGCAGAACGCGCGCGCCATCCGTCTGGCGCCCAGTGGACGGGTGCTCCAGTTCCGGATGAACGACAAGTGCGCTTCCGGCGCGGGTCGCTTCGTCGAGCGGGTCGCCAAGGCGCTCGAGATCGACCTGGAGGAGGTCAGCGGGCTCGCCCTCCGGGCCGAACAGCCCTGCGAGATCTCGTCCATCTGCGCGGTCCTCGCCGAGTCCGAGGTCATCAACCACGTCACCAACGGCGCCTCCATCCCGGACATCCTCCAGGGCACCCACGTCTCCATCTCGGACCGCCTCGCCTCGTTGGTGCGCCAGGTCGGCGCCGAGGAGCCCTTCGCCCTCACCGGCGGGGTGTCGCGGAACGAGGCCCTGGTGCGCGCCCTCGAGGAGCGCCTCGAGATGCGCGTCCAGCGCCATCCCCTGGCCGAATACGCCGGCGCGCTCGGCGCCGCCCTCCTCGGTCGCCAGCGCCTCCACGCCCGTGCCCACGCCGTCCCCACGTGAGCGTCCCGTCCTCGTGACCGGCGGCGCCGGCGGCATCGGCGGCGCCGTGGTGCGGAGCTTCGCCGCCGCCGGGCACCCGGTGACCCTGACCCACCTCGGCGACGCCGCGGCCGCCGCGGCCCTGCTCGCCGAGGTCCGGGCCCTGTCGCCCGAGGCCGAGGTGACCGCAATGGAGTCGGACGCCGGCGACGAGGGGGCGGTCGCGGAAGTGGTCGCCGCCGTGCGCCCGCTGGTGGTGGTCCACGCCGCGGGGTTCGCCCGCGACGGGGTGGTCTGGAAGCAGGACGTCGCCGACCTCGACGCCATGCTCCGGGTCCACGTCCGGGGGGCCTGGCTCCTCCTCCACCACGCGGCGCCGGTGATGCGCGCCGCCGGCTTCGGGCGCTTCGTGTTCCTCGGCTCGATCAACGGCTTGCGCGGCAAGTTCGGCCAGACCGCCTACGCCGCAGCCAAGGCGGCCCTCGGCGGCATGGCGCGGAGCGCGGCCCGCGAACTCGGACGCTTCGGGGTGACCGTCAACGTGGTGGCGCCCGGCTGGGTGGACACGCCGCTGACGGCAGGGCTCCCCCCGGAGCACCGGGAACGGGCCCGCGCCGAGTGTCCGACCGGGCGCCTGACCACCCCCGAGGACGTCGCCGCCGTGGTCGCCTTCCTCGCCTCCGACCTCGCCGGCCAGGTCACCGGACACGAGCTGCCGGTGGACGGCGGCCAGCTCCTCGGCATGCCCGCCCCCCTCCCCCGGACTCCGACCCACTCCGCCCCCGAACCCAGACCATGACGACCACCGACACCACCCGCCCCGAACCTCCGACCCTCGAGGAACCCGTCGGCCGCATCGCCGCGCGCTGCCCGGCGGCGCTGCCGCTCCTCCACCGCCACCGCCTGGACTACTGCTGCGGGGGCGACCGCCCCCTGGCCGAGGCCTGCGCCGAAGCCGGCGTGGACGCCGATGCGCTGCTCGCCGAACTGCGCGACGTCGTCGGGCGCTCCGC
>JALUVI010000235.1 GCA_027020785.1 Planctomycetota bacterium
CATCCGCCACCGAAGACGCACTCCTCGCGCGGCGGGACCTCCCCGGTCTCGCCCGAGGCGGACCGGCGACCTCCGAGGCTCCACCCCGGCCGCGGCGGCGCCGATCCGGCGATGCGACACCGGGGAAGACGTTTCACGGGTCGCCTGGTCGCACCCTGGGAGGCCGGTCACCGGCGAGAACACCCTGAGTGGCCAGTTTCCGGTGAGAACGCTCCGAGTGGCCAGTTTCCGGGTCAGCGCGGCGCCGCGCCCCGGGCCACCGCGCCGGCGCCTCCTTCGGGCTCGAGGAAGCCGTAGCCGTTCTCGGCCAGCCAGTCGTAGACCACGTCCATCGGGATGGCCAGCCCCATGTGGGTCACCACCTGCGGCGAGCTGCCGCCGTGGGTGTAGATCTTGGCGAAGACGCCGGCGAGGACGAAGTCGCCGTCGAGGAAGACGCCGCCGCCGCTGTTGCCGTAGAACGCCGGACTGCTGACCATCCAGTAGCGCTGCGAGCCGAGACGCCAGTCGGCGCGCGAGACCCGCCCCTCGGTGGCGAGGGTGATGGTGCCGAGCGGCGAACCCACGGTCCAGACCGGGCTGAAGGCGTCCACCTCGGCGAGGCGCTCGCGGTCGGCGAGCGGTGCCGGCGGCCCGAGGCGGGGGTGGGCCTCGAGCTCGAGCAGCGCCAGGTCGAGGAAGGGGTCGCTGACCAGGACGCGCGCCGCGACTCGGACCGGCTCCTCGCCGGGGCGGTCGAACAGGCAGGGGACCGGCAGGTCCTCCCCGTCGGAGGCGCCGAGGAAGTCGCGCACGACGTGGTGGCAGGAGAGCGCGAGGCCGCCGCCGTCCGCGGTGCGCGCCACCAGCACTCCGCTGCCGACGGCTTCGTCGCCCTCGACCTGGAACACCGGCTCGAGCAGATGGGCCGCCAGGAAGGAGGGCGTCGGCGCGGTCGCCCGCGGGGGCGCCGAGGTGCTGCCGCCGGGGGGCGCGACCACGCCGACGTCGGCGACGTCGGCGGCCGCGACCGCGCTCCCCGCGTCCCCCGACGCGCCGGCGGTCGGCGCCGCCGCGCCGCTCGGGAGGGTCGCGAGCAGCCCCTCCACCTCGGCGAGTCGCGCCTCGGCCACCGCCAGGCGCGCCCGCAAGCGCGCCGCCTCGTCCGACCCCTCCGCCCCGGATGCGGGACGGGCATGGAGCCCGAGCAGGGCCCAGAGGGCCGGGGCGGCGAGCAGCAGGGCGGCCGCCAGCGGAGGCCGGGTGCGGAAGGACATCATGGAGCTGAAAGCGACTTCCTGGGAAGCCTCGGTTCCAGCGAAGGATACGACGAAAAATCGGGATGCGGCGGGGATTCCCGACCCGCTCCTGCGTCGTCCCGTCGCGGTACAATCGGGCCGCGCCATGCCGTTCTCCCGCGTCGAAGAAGCCCTGGAAGCCATCCGCCGAGGCGGGATGGTCATCCTCGTGGACGACCCCGGCCGCGAGAACGAGGGCGACCTCGTGATGGCGGCCGAGGCGGTCACCCCCGAAGCCGTCAACTTCATGCGCAAGGAGGGCGGCGGCCTGATCTGCCTGGCGCTGGACGGCGCCATCGTGGACCAGCTCGGGCTGCGGCCCCAAGTCGCCGAGAACACCTCGCGGATGGGGACCGCCTTCCTCGAGTCCATCGAGGCGCGCGAAGGCGTCACCACCGGCATCAGCGCCGCCGACCGCGCCCACACCATCCGGGTCGCGGTGGCGCCCGATGCGCGGCCGAGCGACCTGGCCCGGCCGGGACACGTGTTCCCGCTGCGCGCCCGCGACGGCGGCGTGCTGGTGCGGCCCGGGCAGACCGAAGGCTCGGTGGACCTGGCGCGGCTGGCCGGGATGCGCCCGGCCGGCGTCATCTGCGAGATCATGAACGAGGACGGCACGATGGCGCGGATGCCCGAGCTCGAGCGCTTCGCCGAACGCCACGGGCTGCCGATCCTGACCATCGCCGACCTCATCGAGTACCGCCGCCGCCGCGAGCGCTTGATCGAGCGTCGCGTCACCGGGGTGCGCCTGCCGACCGAGTGGGGCGAGTTCCGGCTCCACCTCTATCGCGCCAAGACCGACGGCAAGGAGCACCTCGCCCTGACCTTCGGCTGGCCCGACGAGCCCGAGGCAGCGGACCGACCGTTCCCCGCGCAGGAGGCGCCGGTGATGGTGCGCGTCCACAGCGAGTGCCTGACCGGCGACCTGCTCGGCAGCCTGCGCTGCGACTGCGGGCCGCAGCTGCGGGCGGCCCTGGCGCGCATCGCCGAAGAGGGCCGCGGCGTCCTGCTCTACATCCGCCAGGAGGGCCGCGGCATCGGCCTCGAGGACAAGCTCAAGGCCTACCAGCTCCAGGACACGGGGCTCGACACGGTCGAGGCCAACGAGCGGCTCGGCTACCCCGCCGACATGCGCGAGTACGGAGTGGGGGCGCAGATCCTCCACGACCTCGGCGTGCGGCGGATGCGGCTCTTGACCAACAACCCGAAGAAGCTCGCGGCCCTGGAGGGCTACGGGCTCGAGATCGTCGAACAACTGCCGATCGCACCGGCGGTCCACGACCACAACGTGGGCTACCTGCGCACCAAGCGCGACAAGCTGGGGCACCTGCTGCCCCACCTCGAGGGTGGCGGGGCCGGCTGACCGGGGGCCCGGCGCGGCCGCGGGGCCGCCTCCGGAGCGCAGAGGGCGGGAAGGAACCCCGGGCCCGGGGCGTCCCAAGGAGGACGTGACCCCCGTTCCGGCTTCCTCCGCCGCGCCCGCCGAGGCCGCGCCCGCCCTCGACCCGCCCCCGGCCGACCCGAGGGTGGACGCCCTGTTCGTCGAGTTCTCGTCGCGGGTCTACGGTCTGGCGCGCCGCTTCGGCTTCACCCCGGAAGAGGCCGAGGACGGGGTCCAGGAGGTCTTCCTGAAGGTACAGCGCAAGATCGCCACCTTCCGCGGCGACGCGGCGCTCTCGACCTGGCTCTACCGGGTCGCCGTCAACGTGCTGCGCGACCACCGGCGCCGGCTCCAGCGCCAGAAGCGGGTGCTGCCCCTGCGGGGCGCGCCCGACCAGGAGGAGCCCGTCGAGGCGGGGATCGAGGGCGACGAGCCCTCGCCCGGCGAGCGCATGGAGCGGGCCGAGCGCGCCGCCCTGGTCCGCGCCGCGCTGGAGCGGCTGCCGGACCGCTTCCGCGAGGTCCTGGTGCTGCGCGAGCTCGAAGGGCTGTCCTATCGCGACATCGGTCGCATCCTCGACCTGCCGCAGGGCACGGTGGAGTCGCGCATCCACCGCGCCCGGTTGCGCCTCGCCGCCGACCTGAAGCGGCTGGAGGGTTCGCTGTGAGCCGTCGCCGCCCCGACTGGGAGCGCCGCCTGTCGGCTTGGCTGGACGGCGAGCTCGGCGAGGTCGAGGCGCGCGAGGTGCGCGAGCACCTGATGGCCGACCCCGAGGCGCGGGCGCGGTTGCGCGAGTGGCAGGAGCTGCGCGACGACCTCGCCCTGCTCCAGCCCGAGGACGCCCTGTCGCCGGAGCGCGCTTCGGCCCTGGCCTGGCGTCTCGACGACCGCATCCGGCGCGAGACCGGTGCCGTGCGGCGCGCGCTCGGGGTGTGGAGCGCGGCGGCCGCGGTCCTCCTCGTCTTCGGCCTGGGCCTCCTGATCGGGCTCGATCGGAGGGCTTCGCTGCGCGAGGACGCCTGGGCCAGCGAGCCGAGCGCCGTGGACCGCGCCATCGAGGAATGGCTGCGTCCGCGTGGAACGGCCCCGGCCGCTCCGGTGCGGCCCGGCGTGGCGCCGCCGGCCGACCTCGGCGCCGCTGCCGCCGTCGGTGCGCCCGCCGACGGCGCGAACCCACGAGGCACGGAGTCGCGGCGGTGACCGTCGCCTCCGGCCCGGCCCTGCGGGTCGCCGGCGCGGCCCTGACCACCCTGGCGGCGGGGTTCGTGCTCGGTCTGGCCGTGGGGCGGAGCACCGCGCCCCGGGGGCTCGGCCTGGAGCCGGGACTGTCCGCCTGGAACGCGGCCACCGCCGCCGCGTTGGGCCTGGACGATCGCCAGCGCGAGGAGCTGCGCATCCTGCTCCACCACTACGCGCGCGAGCGGGATGCGCTGCTCGCCGAGCAGCTGGAGACCGCCGACGAGCCCTGGCGCGAGCTGGACCGCCGCTTCGAGACCCTGTTCCTGCAGCGCATCCTGCGGGAGGACCAGCGCCGTCGCGCCCAGGAGCTCCTGACCCGGGGCGGACCGGCGGTGGCCCCGACCCTCCGCGGGGGCTAACCTGGGAACCGCATGGCGAGCAGCCTGGGCATCCACCTCCGACCCGACGGGTTCGACTACGTGCTCCTGGAAGGGAGCGCGAAGCGATGGACCATGAAGGACCATGGCTCCGGCCGGTGGGATCCGGGGGCGGCGCCGAAGTCGTTGGGACGCGCCCTGTCCGAGGGCGTCCGCCTCAAGGGCAAGGTGGACAAGGTGGTGCTGGCCCTGCCCGGCAGCCGCGCCCTGCTGCGCGAGATCTCGCTGCCGTTCACCGACCGCGACAAGGTCCATCAGGTCCTGAAGTTCGAGGTCGAGTCGGAGCTCTACCACCTCGACGTGGACGAGGTGCTCGCCGACTTCCTGACCCTGGCCGGCGAGCGGGCCACGCCGACCCTGCTCGTCACCGTGCTCCCGAAGGAAGTCGTGCGCGAGGCCCTGGACGTCGCTGCCGGCGCTGGTTGGGACCCGCCGGTGGTGGACGTGGCGTATGCCGCACTGGCCAACGCCGTCGCCGCCCTCGACGCCGGCGGCACGCCGCTGTTGCGTGGCGTCGCGTCCGGCGACGCGGCGGGGGACGAGGAACGGGAGGTGGCGGCCGCCGCTGCGCCGACGGCCTTCCTCCACGTCGGCCCGCTCGAGTGCCAGCTCCTGATCCAGGCGCCGGACGGCGGGTTGCGCGCAGCGCGCATCCTGCCCTTCGGCTGGCGCGAGATCCTGCGCGGCCTGGACGTCGCCGCGGCGACGCCCGCCGCCGAGGGCGAGGTGCTGCCGCCCGACGCCGACCTCGCCGAGGTCGAGGCCCGGGCCGCCGAGGAGGCCGCCGCCGAAGCGGGCGGGGACGCGGGAGAAGGCGTGGACGGGCCGGACGAGGGCGACGGGGGCGACGAGGGCGACACCGACGAGGAACCCCACGGCCGTCTCTTCGGCGTGGATGCCGGCGTCCCGACCGCCCCGTCGCTGGACGAGGCGGTGGGCCTGGCCGGCCCCGAGCGGCTCGCCTCCTTCCGGCGCCAGCTCTTGCGCGAGGTCCGCCGCGGCTTGGCGGCCCACCCGGTGCCGGTGGCCCGGTTGGGCGTGCTCGGCGATGCCGTCCCGGGTTTGGAGGAGGACCTCGCCGCCGCGGTCGGGGTCCCGGTCGCCCGTCCCGACCTCGGCGACGCCGTCGCCGGCGCCTGCCCGATCGCACTCGGCATCGGGCTGCGCGGGATCGGGGTGGACCGACTGGGCATGAACTTCCGCCAGGAGGAGTTCCGCTACGCGCGCGGCCTGGAGCGGGTCGAAGGCCCGCTGACCCTGGCCCTGGTCGGCCTGATCGCCTTCCTGGTGTTCGACGCCGGGCTGCACTTCAAGCGCGCCCGCTTCCTGCGCATGGAGGCCGACCGCATCTACCGCCAGGCCGACGTCCGGGTCGAGGCGCTGAACGAGCGGGTCCGCGCCGACGACGAGTACCCCGAGGAGTGGCTGATCCGCAACGACCTGGAAGGGCTGGACGTCGAGGAGCGCTACCGCCTGCAGACCCTCTACAACCGGGTGCGCGCGGCCAAGAAGGACCTCGACGAGCTGATGGGCGAGTCGGACCTCGAGATGCCGCCGTCGGCGCTCGAGGCGTGGCGGTTGTTGAGCGAGTTCCTCCGCGAGGAGATGGCCGACTACCCCGACCGTTGGATGATCGAGAGCTTCGACTTCACCTCGGTGGACGCGCGCAGGTCGGGCAGCCGCGAGTCGCCGGCCCATGTCATCACCAAGTTCGGCATCACCCTCAAGGGTGACGACGCCGAGCGCATCGCCGGGCAGTTCGACCGACTGGAGCAGGCCTTCGCCGAGCGGCCCTGGGTCTGGGGCGATCCGGCGATCCCGAACACCGAGCCGGCCAAGGTCGGCCCCGGCAAGACCGCGATCATCACCGTCAACATCGTTCCCGAGGCGGCCCGCGCCCAGGAGGACCGGTCGTGAGCAACCGTCAGATCCTCTACCTCCTCATGGGGTTGACCGCGCTCGCCTTCGGGGCGCGGATGTGGGCCACGGCGTACGACCGCGGTTGGGAAGAGGCCGTCGCCGACCACGAGCGGCTCTACTCCAAGCTGTACTCGATGGTCAACGACATCGCGGCGCGGCGCGAGAAGGCCCCCAAGGGGACCGACGAGCGCGCCTACCGCAAGCACTTCCAGAGCCAGGCCTACGCGGCGCGGATGGGGACCATCGACGTCCAGCACCGCACCCGGACCCGGGGCGGGGTGCGCGACGACACCTACACCATCGAGTTCACCGACCCCAGCGCCGCCTTCACCCGCGAGCAGGTGCGGTTGTTCCTCTACAACAGCGAGCTCCTGTTCCCGCGGTTGCGCACCACCCTCCTCGACATGCTGCCGGCGCCGCCGCCGGGCAGCCGGGCCCGCAACGTCGAGACCGGCGCCGACCGCCCCGACCTGTGGAAGCTGCCGAAGCTCGAGTTCACGCAGCGCACCCCCGTCGGCGAGACCGAGCGCTGATCCCGA
>JALUVI010000236.1 GCA_027020785.1 Planctomycetota bacterium
GGAAGTACTTCGGCAGACGGTCGGCGGCGAGGACCACGGCCTTGTAACCGGCGACGTTGGCCTGCGAGCTCAAGGCGTCCATGCGCTGCGCGCGGGTGATGCGCGGCACCAGCTCCATCGCGAACGCGCTCGCCTTGCGTGCGACGAGTTCGCGCACCGCGTCGAGGTTGCGGACCGCGTCGAGGAACGAGACGCGGAGCGCGCCCTCCTTCAGTCGCGCTGCTTCTGCGGCCGTTGGCGCGGCGACGCCGAGCACCACGTCCGCTTCGCTCCACGCCTCGGCCGCGTCCTGTACCAGGACGCCGCCGGCTTCGCGGTACCGTGCGTCGGCCACCATCGCGCCGTCGCCCGCGCCCGGTTCGACGTGGACCGCGACGCCGCGCTCGACCAGCTTGGCCACCGTCTCCGGCGTGGCGGCGACACGCTTCTCGCCGGGGCGGCTTTCCTTGGGGACGAAGACGTAGTTCATCGAGTGCGCACGAGTCGGGGAACGGAGAGGGAGCACCGGGCGGGTGCGTGGCCATGAAGCGTAGCGGCGCGCCTATCCTGCGGAAGTGAGCGTCTTCGCCCCCGCGCCTCTCGAGGACCACGCCCTGCTCGACTCCGGCGCGGGCGAGAAGTTGGAGCGCTATGGTGCCCTCGTCCTACGGCGCCCCGACCCGCAGGCGATGTGGCCGCGGCGACTCGGCCCCGAGGCCTGGGAGGCCGCGGACCTGCGGTTCGTCCGCGAGTCCGACCGCGGCGGACGTTGGGAGGGCCCGCGCGCCGGCGTGGACGCGTGGGAGGTCGGCGTCGCCGTCGCCGGCGGCCCCGCGGCGCGGCTGGTGCTGCGCCCGACTCCGTTCAAGCACGTCGGGCTCTTCCCGGAGCAGGCGGCGAACTGGGCCTGGTTCCTCGGCGGCCCGCCGCCGTCGGCCGAGGAGGGCCGCCCCCGTCTCCTCAACCTCTTCGGCTACACCGGCGCCGCCTCGGTGCTCGCCGCCGCCGCCGGCTGGAGCGTGACCCACGTGGACGCCTCGCGCGCCTCGCTCGACTGGGCCGCCGAGAACGCCCGGCGCAGCGGACTCGGCGACGATGCGGTGCGCTGGATCCTCGACGACGCGCTCAAGTTCGCCGCCCGCGAGGTGCGGCGCGGTCGCCGCTACGAGGGTGTCCTGCTCGACCCGCCGCACTACGGGCGCGGTCCGAAGGGCGAGAAGTGGCGTCTGGAGACGGGGCTCGCGCCGTTGGTCGAGGCCTGCGCCTCCCTGCTGGCACCGACGCCGGGCGCCTTCCTGGTGCTCTCGACCTACGCGGTCGGCTTGGGACCGCAGACCCTGGTCAACCTCTTGCGCGACCTCCCCGAGGGGGCGGTGGAGGCCGGCGAGCTGGTCCTGCCCGAGACCTCCGGGCGCGACGCACCACCGCGTCTCCTGCCCTGCGGCTTCTGCGCCCGTTGGCGTCGCGGCGGATGAGCCTCGAGGTCCTCCACGCCGACAACCACCTGCTCGCCGTGGTCAAGCCGGCGGGGCTGCCGGTGGCGCCCGACGCGAGCGGCGACGAGAGTCTGCTCGACCGGGCGAAGGCCTGGGTGAAGGTCGAGTACGACAAGCCCGGCGGGGTCTTCCTCGGCCTGGTCCACAGGCTCGACCGTCCGGTGTCGGGCGTGGTCGTGTTCGCGCGGACCTCGAAGGCGGCGTCGCGGCTGTCGTCGGCCTGGCGCGACGGGCGGGTCGAGAAGGAGTACCTCGGCTGGAGCCGGACCCCGTTCGACGACGCGCGCGCCTCCGCCCGCCGCGGCGTCCTCGAGCAGTGGCTGGCGAAGGACCGCGCCCGCAACGTGGTCCGCGCCGTGGCCCCGGACCGCGCCGCCGACCTCGGAGCCCGGCGCGCCGAGACCCGTTGGGAGGTTCTCCGGACCGGCCCCTGGGGCACGCTGCTGCGGCTGGAGCCCGCGACCGGCCGGTCCCACCAGCTCCGGGTCGCCTGCGCCAGCCTCGGCCTGCCCCTGGCCGGCGACCTCAAGTACGGCGCGCCGCGTCCGCTCGAAGGCGGGCGGGCCGTGGCCCTCCACGCGCGCAGCCTGGCGCTGCCCCACCCGACCCGGGGCGAGACGGTGGTCGTCCGTGCGCCGGACCCGGCCTGGATGAGCGCGCTCGGGGCCTAGGAATTCGGCAAAATCACCGAATTCCTGGCCGATCCATGCCTAGAGCAGCTCCTGCACCACGGGTTCGCTGGCGATGCAGTTCGAGGTGTCCACCGCCTGGAGGTAGGCCGTCCTCCCGGCGAGGAACGCGGGCGGGTGCAGCGGGGTCTCGATGCGGCCGTCCGCGTCGGCGACCGTCGTCGCCAGGAGCACGGCGGCGCCGACGTCCACGGTGAGGGCGCCGCAGCCGGGCACCAGGGTGGTCCCGGCCTGGGTGGAGCCGACCACCGCCACGGTCGCTCCGGGGCGGAAGCCCAACCCGAAACAACGGTCGTCGGCCCCGGCGGCCGGCGGGGTCACGCCGCTGATGCGGGGACGCTGCAGGATGGGCGTCGCGCGAGGTTCAGCGGAGGGCGTGGGTCACCGGGTCGCTGGCGACACAGGCGGCGAGGTCCACCGCCTGGAGGTGGACCGTGACGCCGGCGAGCGAGGCCGGCGGGGTCAGGGCGACTTCCAACCGTCCGTCGGCGTCGGCGGTCGGGGTCGCGAGCACGGTCGGCGCGGCCAGGTCCACGACCAGTCCGGCGCAACCGGGAACCGCAGTGCTGCCGGCCTGGAGCGAGCCGACGAGGTGGACGGTCGCGCCGGGCTGGAAGCCGAGCCCGAAGCAGCGGTCGGTGCGGCCGGCGGCGGGCGGGACCAGGCCCGAGATGCGCGGCGCGGCGAGGACGGGCGTCAGCTTCCAGGCCCGCGGCAGCCCGTTGAGCGTGCCGTTGCCGACGATCTCGCCGAGCTCGTTGACGTCGGTCGCGGTGGTGAGCGTCCAGCCCGAACCCGGTGCGATGAGGGCATCGAGCGCCACGGGGACGCCGCCCTCCCAGGAGCAGGCGCGACGGACGCCGTTCGAGTCCTCGGCCCACCCTACGAGGGCGCCGGTGTCGGCGGCGGCCTCCACCGCTCCTTCGGCGCCGCCGAGGGTGGGCAGCAGGGTCACCGCCCCGGCCTCCCACACGAACGGCTGCACGTTGCCCTGTGCATCGGCCATCCCGCCGACGACGCGGTCCCACGCATCCACGTCGGTGGCGTAGGACCGGGGACCGAAGTTGGGATCGATGTCCACCGGGATCGGGCTCGGAGCGGTCCAGACCGCGGCGTGGATGCGGCCGGCGACCCCGTAGAGGGTGCTCCAGCCGACGGCGACGCCGAAGTCGTTCAGCGCCACCGCTTCGCTGCCCTCGCTGCCGAGCGGTGCGAGGAGGACGTCGTTGCCTCCGGGCGAGCGGACGTAGCCGTCCTGGATGGGCAGGCCGGTGAACGGATCGGTCGCGTACTGGTAGCGACCGGCGAGCCAGCCGTCCTGGTTCACCCCGAGAGCGGAACTGAACGCGAGGGAGCCGACCTGGAACTCGGTGATGACTCCCGCCTGCCAGACGAAGGACCGCGACGACAGGAGGCTTCCCTGGTCGATGCCGCCGACGACCAGGTCGTCGGCGTTCAGGTCCTCGGCTCGGGCCTCCCAGCCCGAGGACGGCAGGATCTCGGTGCGGAGGCCGTCGTCCCAGAAGAAGGCGCGTTCCCGGAAGGGGAAGGACGTGGTGTCGAGCACCGTGGCCACCGCGTGGCCGTGGTCGTCGAGGGCGGCCGCCTCGACGAGGTCGTTGGGGTCGGAGGACAGCGTGCCCAGGTCTTCGATGGAATAGGACTGGAGGAGAGCGAAGGACAGGGATAGGAGCATGACGCAGGGGCGCGTGGCCCGGGATGGAAGAGGAAGAGCGGGGGCTTCGGCGAGACTATCCCGACCCCGCCCCGCTGGTCACGCGGACGGGGCGAAGAGGCGGCGCAATCCGCGCGAAACGCCGTTCAGCGCAGGGTTCGGCTCGCCGGATCGCTGACCACGCAGCCGCCGAGGTCCACCGCCTGGAGGTGGACGGTGGCCCCGGAGAGCGTGCTCGGCAGGACGAGCGGGGCCTCGATGCGGCCGTCCGGGTCGCTGGTGACGGTCGCCAGCACCACCGCCGGCGGGGCCAGCGCGACGAAGAGCCCGGTGCAGCCCGGAACCGGCGTGAGTCCGGTCTGGAGCGAGGCGGCGAGGGTGACCACGGTGCCGGGGGCGAAGCCCAGCCCGAAGACGGCCGAGGGCCGACCGGTGCGCGGCGGGGTCGGGGGAGTGATGCGTGGCCGGTTCAGGACCGGCGAGAGTCGGTAGGCGCGGCGCAGGCCGTTGAGCCAGCCGGTCCCCGTGATCTCGCCGAGCTCGTTGACGTCGTGGGCGCCGGTGAGGTCCCATCCGGTGCCCGGAGGGATGAGCTGGTTCAGGTCCATCGGCGCGCCGTTCCGCCACAGGCACGCACGCTGCGCACCGTTGGCGTCCTGCGCCCAGCCGACGACGTCGCCGGAGTCGGCGATGGCCTTGGCCACGCCACGCGCGCCGCCGAGGGTCGGCAGCGCCGTCATCGTTCCGTTCTCCCACAGGAAGGGGAGCTGGTCGCCGTTCGCGTCGTACGAACCGCCGACCACGCGGTCGAAGGAGTCCACGTCCCAGGGATCGCAGAAGCCCCCGCCGAGGGTGCCGAGGTCCTGGAGCGGGCCGCCGGGGCGCCAGACGAAGCCGGCGTGGCGTCCGGAGGGTTCGCGCGCGAAGCCGACCACGGTGCCGAAGTCGTTGAGCGCGGTGGCGCGGCTCTCGTCGCCGCCGAAGGTCCCGAGGTCGAGGAAGGAACCGTCGGGGGCGCGCACGTAGGCGTGGTACTCGGCGATGGGATTGCCGGGAACGAACACCGAGTAGGCGCCGCAGGTCCAGCCGTCCGTGTCGATGCCCCAGGCGCGGCTGTAGTTCAGGTCGCCGACGTGCACGTCGTGCACCACGCCCTGGTCCCAGAGGTAGGCGTGCAGGGTGACCGGGTCCACGAAGGTGTAGCCGACGACCTGGTCGCGGTCGTTGACGTCGCCGCCGAAGGCCGTGTCGGGGAACAGCGGCGGGATGTCGACGAGGGTCGTCCCGTCCCAGAGGAAGGGATGGCGCGCGATGCTGCCGAGTTGGTTCTCGCCCGTCACGTGACCGCGATCGTTGATGCCTGCGGCCAGGACTTCGTGGGACGGGTTTCCGGACAGGGTGCCCACGTCCTCGATGGTGAAGGACTGGGCGCAGAGGAGGACGAGAAGGGAGAACGTCATGCCACCACCCTAACCCGGGTCCCGAAGCGGGGGGACCGGGTGTGGAAAGCATGCCCGGCCCGCAAGCCCCAGCCCGTTCGCCCGTCCCCGCTCGTGTTAGGGCGCTTGCCAGCGTCCGGTCGCCGGGTCGAAGCAGGGGATGTGCTTCGGCCAGTAGTCGAACTCGGCATAGACGTCGGTGAGCAGTTGGAACGCCAGTGCGTCGGGGCGCTCCGCGAAGGCTTCGGCCGCCATCCGGTGAGGGCCGCTCGTGATCTCCTCCTCCCGCGTCGCATGCCAGCTCTCGACCATGTGGTAGCCGATCGTGTTGGGGCGATAGGGAGGTAGGAGCCATCCCTTCGTGTGGGTGAGGCGCAGCGACGCATGGAGGTCGGCGTCGTGGAGGTGTTCCTCCCAGAGCTTCGCGGCCAGGCGCAGCACCGAGACCGTGCTGTCCACGAGGGCATAGGGATAGAGCATCCCCGGAGCGTCGGGGTGATGGCCCCTCCAGTTCTCCGGGACGTCCCATTGGAGGTGGTGGAGGAGCGTGCGGAAGGCGAAGACGCCCGTGTGGTCCGCCCGGATCTCGCGATAGCCGGATTCGGGGTCGCCACTGCGCAATTCCCTCCCCCCCCGTGCCCATTTGGCGGAGCCCCCGAAAGCGGTGACGAAGGTCCAGCCTTGCGGCGGTGCGATCTCTTGGGGGGGATGGTTGACGACTTGCGGGCTGTCCTCGGGCAACCGGACCTCTTTGCTCCCATCCCGGGGTTGGAGGCCGAGGAGCAGGAAGTAGGACGGACGCTCTTCGACGTCGAACCACGAGTTCGCCTTCTCGGTGACCTCCTGGAACCACGACTCCGACCCGTCGCCGCCTTCGGCGACGAGGCTGCGCAGGTCGTCGTAGGACATCGGGCGGATGCGGTCATGACAGCGCATGAGATAGACCCGCTTCTCCCCATGACGGAGGCAGAACGGAGGAACGGGAGCGGGTATGCGCGGCCGCACCTGGAGTTCGAGGACGAGGCCGCCCGGCACCGGAACCCAGTCCAGTCGGCACTCCGCATCCTGGATCCGAGGTTCGATGGCGTCGAGGAGGGCGTCGCGAAGGTTGTCCTCGAACTGCCGGTCCTCCTCTCCAAGCGGGTCGAGGCCGGTGAAGGCGCCCTTCTCTTCCGCGAGTCCGACCAGGATGCGGCCGCCGGCCTCGCTGTTGAGCATGGCCACCACCTCGCGGAGGAGCTTTCGCCGTCCCTCGTTGGAGCGCAGGACTTCGGCGCGCTTGAACTCGAGCCCCTGGCCTTCCTTCTCGCCGATCTTCGGGAGTTGCGACGGACGATCAGACATCGGTATCGAACAGTCCTTCGGGGTTGGAGCAGTCCATCAGGAACGCTTCGAGGGGGACGACCTCGATGGGGAGGCCGAGCCCCTGG
>JALUVI010000237.1 GCA_027020785.1 Planctomycetota bacterium
ACTCGCCGCGGCGGAATGCGATCTCGGCCGGCAGTTCGCCGTGGTCGGGAAACGCGGCGAGCAGACCGCCCCAGACCGCCGCCGCGCGCTCGAGTGCGCGGCGGCGCTCGTCCCAGTCGTCGCTGCGCGCCGCGATGCGCCGCCACTCGCGGCCACGCTCGAAACCGCGGGTGAGCGGCCCGTCGGGAGGCGGACGACGCGCCGCAGCGAGCTCGTCGAGGCCGCGTCCGAGCGGGACCACCGCCGCCTCGCCACCCCCGGACGGCTGCGGCGGCCTCTCGCCGCGCGCACAGCCGAGGGCGACGACGACGAGCAGGACCCGGCCCACCGGACGGAGCCGTCTCATCGCACCATCCTGGCCCGGCGCATCCGGCGCAGGGCGCGCTCGCGCAGGAAGCGCACCGTGAGGGCCACCGCCAACCGCCGCCGCGCCCGGTGCAGCCCCGACTTGACCGCATTCGGCGTCAGTCCCGCGTCGGCGGCGATGTCCGCCATGCTGCGCCCGTCCCGGTAGTACGAGAGGAGCCAGTCGCGGTCGCGTTCCGAGAGGTCGGCCAGGGCCCGCGGCAGGAGGTGCAGGAGCCGGTCGCGGCTGACGAGCTGTCCGTCCAGCAGGAACTCCGGCTCGTCGTCCGCCCCTTCGTCGCGCGCATCCGCCAGGACGTGCAGCCACTCGCCGTCGATCGGACGCGGCGACACCCGCCGCCCCTGGTCCACGGCGAGGTTGCGGGCGACCCGGAACAGCCAGGCCCGGGGCTCGACCGGGGCCCGCCCGCGGGCCCGCTCGCGCAGCAGCCGGGCGGCGGCCTCCTGGGCCAGGTCGCTCGCGTCGCGCCGGGTGCGCGTCCGCGAACCGAGGTAGCGTCGGACCTCCTCGGTCCACGACGGCAGGGCATCCGCAATGCGTTGGTCATCCATGGGGCTACCCCAGGAGACGGCCGCGCATCGCCGGCGTCACCGCTGTGGAGAGAACCCCGCGCCGCCCTCATGGACGTCAACCGCCCGGGCGTCGTCGGACGCCCGGGCGGGGATGAGGAGGCGCGCCGAACGGCGTCAGCCCTGGAGCCGCAGCTCCTCGAAGAGCTTGGCCTTCCAGGGCGACTCCGGGTAGCGTCGCAGCATGATGCGGGCCACCTGCTGGGCGTCCTTGCGCTCGCCGAGGCGGTCGAGGGCCATGCCGGCCCGGGCCAGGGCCCGCGGCACGAGCTGGAAGGCGTCGGGATAGCCGGCGGCGACCCGCAGGTAGTCCATGACCGCTTCCTCGAGCAGGGCCTTGCGCCGGTTCGTGTCCTCGGTGCGCAACGCCAGCTCGTAGGCGACGTCGCCGAGGCCGCTCCACGCAGCGGCCTGGGTCGCGTCGTCGGCCTCGGGCGACTCGACGATGGACTGGAAGAAGTCCCTGGCCCCATCGAAGTCGCCGGCGGCGACCATGGCGTTGCCGACCTCGACCCGGGCACGGGCCGCCACCGCCGGGTACTCGCTGGCGTTGCGCTCGGCGAGCCCCTGCAGGCGGCGCTGCTTGTCGGCGGGCGCCAGGGAATCGTCGAGGATGAGCAGCCCGAGCTCGGCCTCGCGGGCCCAGCGCTCCGGCAACCCCTTGGCCGCCACGTCGTCGGCGAGCCGCTCGTACACCTTGCGCGCTCCGGCGACGTCGCCCATGTCCACCAGCGCCTGCGCCTTCATCAGCAGGGCCGGCGCGTAGAAGAAGGTGTCGGGCACCTTCGCCAGCAACCGGTCCACGGTCTCGACCACGCGGGGCGCATCACCGAGGGCCGCCAGGGCGCGGATCTCGTTCCACAGCGCGTGCTGCTGCGTCCACGCATACTTCTTCTCCTTCTGGAGCCGCTCGTCGGCGAGGACGTTCTCGAACATGCCGATGGCGCCGGCGAAGTCTCCCTGGGCCATCAGCTCGAGACCGGCGGTGTAGTCCTCGAGCCGAGCCCCCTTGAGGGCGTGGCGCACCTCGCGGACCTGGTCGGCAGGGCGGCTGCCCTCGGCCTTGCCCTTCTTGTAGCGGACCTCCTGGTAGGTCTCGGACAGGATGCTGTCCACGGTCATGACCTTCCCGTCGAGGAGGACGACCTCGTTGGTGGTCTGGAGGGACTGGGCCGGGAGGGCCAGGGCGAGAACTGCGGCGAGGCTGGCGAACATGGCTGGGACGTCGGGAGTCCACCGCGCGAGGCGGGCCGCACAGGATAGCGGCCCCCAACGACGCCGGAACCGGGAACGGGGCCTGCCGTGGGCCCTCTACTCGCCCGCTGGAGCACGCAGGGGGCGCTCCGGGGCGGGCTCGAGCACGCCCAACCGGCGCAGCCGGACCAGCTCGGCGAGCAGGCTGACCGCGATCTCGCCGGGGCTGCGGGCGCCGATCTCGAGCCCGATCGGGGTCTTCACGGCGGCGAGCCAGGCGGCGTCGGCCCCCTCGTCGGCGAGGATGCGGTCGAGCTGCGCCTTCTTGGCGCGGGAGCCGATCATGCCGAGATAGGGCGGGCGGACCCGGGCCCGCCACAGTTCCCGCAGCACCTCGAGGTCGTCGTGGTGCCCCCGGGTCACCACCACCAGGTAGTGGTGCTCGGCCCCGCCCTGCCGCGCCACCGCCTCGGCCCAGCTGCCGCAGAAGGTGGCGTGGGCCTCGGGGTGCCGACTCGGATTGGCGAACTCGGGCCTCGGGTCGCAGACCTCGACGTGGAAGTCGCAGGCCGGCGCCATCCGCGCCACCGCCTCGGCGACGTGTCCCCCGCCGAAGAGGACCAGCCGCGGCGGCACCACCGGCTCGGCGAGGATGGTGACCTGCCCGCCGCAGATGAGCCCGGTGTCGGGGTCGTCCAGACGGTTGAGCTGGAAGGTCCGGGTCCGGGCGCGGTCGGAGGCGATGGCTTCACGAGCCATCGCGACGGCGTCCTTCTCGACGCAGCCGCCGCCGACCGAACCCAGGGTGGTGCCGTCGGCGCGGACCAGCATCTTCATGGTCTGCTTGCCGGGGGTCGAACCCCGTGTCGAGACCACGGTGCACAGGGCGGCCGGCACGCCCGCGCGCCGCAGGCGCACGATCTCCTCCCAGAGGTCGGCCCGTTCGTCGTCCACGCCCCCAGGATACCCCGGCCACGTCGCAGGCCTATCCTGGCCCCATGCTCGAGTCCCTCGACGTCGCCCTGGCCCTCGGCGGTGGCGCCGCCCGGGGCCTGGCCCACATCGGGATCATCCGCGAGCTCGAGGCGATGGGCCTGCGCATCCGCGCCGTCGCCGGCACCAGCATCGGGTCGGTGATCGGCGGCGTGTACTGCGCGGGAGGGCTCGACGACTACGAGGCCTTCGTCCGGAGCCTCGACGCGCGGCGCATGCTGCGACTGCTCGACCCGGTGTTCCCGACCAGCGGCCTGCTCGGCGGCCAACGCGTGATGAACGAGCTCTACGGGATGCTGGGCCATCACGCCATCGAGTCCCTCGACGTTCCCTTCGTCGCCGTCGCGGCCGATCTCTATTCCGGCGAGGAGGTACGCATCGCATCGGGCGACCTCGTCGAGGCGATGCGGGCGAGCTGGGCCATCCCCGGCATCTTCACGCCGGTGGAGCTCGACGGCCGCTGGCTGGTGGACGGCGGCGTCGCCGCGCCGGTGCCGTTGGCCGCAGCCAGGGAGCTCGGCGACGGTCTTCCGGTGATCGCGGTCAACCTCAACAACTCCGACCTCGTGTTCTCCGGCGAGATCCTGTCGCTGATGGAGAGCCTCGACGCGACGCGCCATCCCCCGAAGCGGATGCGCCGCATCCTGGAGCGCCTGCGGGGCCGCGCTCGGACCGAGCCCAGCATCGTCTCGTCGGCCCACTACGGGTTGACCCACCTGGAGCACCGCCTGACCCGATTCCAGGTCGCGGCGGATCCGCCGGACCTCCTGCTCGAGCCCGCGGTGTACGGCGTCGGCCTGTTCGACTTCCACCACGCGCCCGAGCTCATCGAGGCGGGGGTGGACGTGGTGCGGCGCGCGGTCAAGGAAGACCGCTTCAAGGAACTGGCCGCCAAGGCACGTCTTCGCGGCCATCGGCAGCGTTGGCTGCGCGAGCGGCCTGGAACAGCCAGTCGGACAGCCGATTGAGCCAGGCCAGGACCCGCGGATCCACCTCGTTCGCGGGGTCGGCGGCGAGAGCGGCCACGGCGCGTTCGGCGCGACGGCACACGGTGCGGGCGAGGTGGAGCCGCGCGCCCGCTTCACCGCCCCCCGGCAGGATGAACCCGCCGAGCTCCGGGAGGGTGATGGTCCAGGCGTCCAGTTCGCGCTCCAGTTCCTCGACGGACTCCTCGGGCCACTGCGGCAGGCGGGCCCGGGCGTTCGCGGACGCCTCCGGCGGCGTGGCGAGCAGCGATCCGGCGACGAACAGGCGGTCCTGCTCGCGGCGCAGCCGCTGGGTCAGTTTCGCGGCGGGGGCGCCCAGTCCCTCGCAAGCCACGGCGCACCAGCCGAGCCAGGCGTTGAGCTCGTCGAGGCTGCCGTAGGCCTCGAGCCGAGGGTGGGCCTTCGGCACCCGCACGCCGCCGAACAGTCCGGTCTCGCCTTCGTCGCCGCCGCGCGTGTAGAGCCTCATGACGGCCATCGTAGGGATGGGGGCGGGCCAAGGAAAGGCCCGCCGTCTGCGGGGACGGCGGGCCGCGTGGCGGAGGGTGCCGCGGTTCCTACATCTCGTCGGCGTGCGCCGCGAGGAACTCCTTCATGCCCTCCGGCGTCGGCTTCATGCCGGGCTTGCCGGGCGTCCAACCGGCCGGGCACACCTCGGCGCCGCCCTCGACGCACTGCAGCGCGTCCACCAGACGCAGGATCTCGTCGATGTTGCGACCCAGGCCGAGGTTGTTGACGTTCTCGTGCTGCACCACGCCTTCCTTGTCGATGAGGAAGGTGCCGCGCAGGGCCACGCCGGCATCCTCGACGAGGACGTCGTAGTCCCGGCAGATGTCCTTGGTGAGGTCGGCGACCAGCGGATAGCCGATCTTGCCGATGCCGCCCTGGGCCGGCTCCAGGTCGCGCCAGGCGGCATGGGAGAACTGACTGTCCACGGAGCACCCGATGACCTGGACGTTTCGCTTCTCGAATTCACCGGACCGGTGGTCGAAAGCGAGCAGCTCGGTCGGTCACACGAAGGTGAAGTCGAGCGGGTAGAAGAAGAGGACGACGTACTTGCCCCGGTAGTCCGAGAGCTTGAAGTCTTCCTTGAAGGAGCCGTCCGGCATCACCGCAGTGGCGGTGAAGTCGGGGGCGGGCTTGCCAACGAGGACTGCCATGGTTCTTTCCTGTTTCCTGGTTCGGGGATCGGGGTTCGAGATGCCGCCTCGGGGGCGACGGGCCGGGCATTCTAGCGCCCCCTTCGGTGCTAGACTGCGCCCATGCCCCTGTCCGACGCCGCGACCGGAGTCGAGGCCTGGCGGCTGCTCCTCCTGGCCGCGGCGGCCCTCGCCGGGGGGGGGCTGCCGCTGCTGGTCCGCTGGACCGACCGCCGCCTCCACGCGGCCCTGGCGCTGGCCGCCGGCATCTTCCTCGGCGCGGTCTTCCTCCACTTCCTGCCCGAGCTGCGGGAGAGCGCCGAAGGGGCGCTGTCGCCGCGCGCCCTCTGGGCCTTCGTCCTCGCCGGGGTCCTCGCCATCCACTTCGCCGAGGCCCTCCACTTCCACGGCGACCGCGGCGACGGAGGTGACGGGGGCGCCGACGCCCACCACCTCGCGGTCGCCGTCACCGCCCTGTTCGGGCTGTCGGTCCACGCCTTCACCGCCGGCATGGGGCTCGCCCTCGCCGCCCGGACTCCGGACGTCATGCAGCCCGTGTTCCTGGCGCTGCTGGTCCACAAGTTCTTCGAGGCCTTCTCCCTGGCCTCGGTGTTCGAGCTCGGCCGTGTGCGCCGCGGCGCCATCTTCGCCTGGATCGCCGGTTTCTCGGTGGTGACCCCGCTCGGCTGCCTCGCCGGCGGCGCCCTGGCCACGCGGCTCGGCGGGGTCGGCCTGGCGGTCGCCGTGGCTCTGGCCGCCGGCAGCTTCCTCTACGTCAGCCTCTGCGAACTGTTGCCGGAGGTGTTCCACCACCGCGAGGACGTGCCGCTGCGGGCGGCGCTCCTGATCGCGGGCATCCTGTCCATGGCCGCCGTCGCCGCATGACCTCCTTCCTCCACGACTGGGCCCTCGCCTTCTGGGCCATCCTCGTCGAGTCCGGCCCGTGGCTCCTGCTCGGCCTCGCCGTCGCCGGCCTGGTCAAGGAGTGGCTCTCGCCCGAGCGCGTCGCGCGCCGCCTCGGTCGCGACGACCTCGGTTCGGTGACCCTGGCCTCGGTGGTCGGCGCGCCGCTGCCGCTGTGCTCGTGCTCGGTCATCCCCACCGCGGTCGCCCTGCGTCGGGCCGGCGCCAGCCGCGGCGCGACCACCGGCTTCCTCATCGCCACCCCCGAGACCGGCGTGGATTCGGTCAGCGTGACCTGGGCGCTGATGGACCCGGTGATGACCGTGTTGCGGCCGGTGGCGGCGGTGGGCTCGGCCGTCGCCACCGGACTGGCCGTCGGCCGCTTCGGCGGCTCCGGCCCGGACGTGGGCGACGACGGAGCGGCGGGCGCGGGCGGAGCCGCGGGGGGCGGCGCCTGCTGTGCCGCGACGCGGGACGCGGACGATCCTCCTGCCACGGAGGACGCCTCCGGCGGCACCGCAGCCGCCTGCCATGC
>JALUVI010000238.1 GCA_027020785.1 Planctomycetota bacterium
CCTTTTGCCAAATCCGCCCACCTCACTCAACACCCTGGTGACGGATCCGGGCTAGTGGTAGTAGGTCTCGGCGGTGTCGAAACGGACGACCTGCCCCGCAGCGCTGGAACAAATCCAGGGGGCGCAGGAGGCCCCGGCCAGGGGCAGGCACTGGCTCATCGTCACGGTGGATTCGATCTGGTACGGATTCACGACCGTGTATCCGTCTGGAAACGACAGGATGCAGAGGAAGTCCAGGACCGGCTCGTCGTCCGTCCCCTGCACCTCGCTCGGGTTGAGTACCGAGAGATAGGCCTGGTCCCGGGCCGTCGCGCCGAGCGCCGGGGCGCCGGAGGCGGCGGTCTCGAGCCAGCGCACCTCGACGAAGACGCCCTGGACTTCGAGGAGGGAGAGCGAGTCGGCCATCCGAAAGCCGTCCACCGTCGCCGAGGCGGTCATCGCCGTCGCGCCCGCCGCTTGGATCGGTGGACGCGGCAGCACGAAGCGGAGGGACTGGACCGCAGCCCCCGAAACGGAAGGCAGGGTCAGGAGCTGGTTGCCGGCGAGGTAGGGCGCCAGCGCGGCCAGGTCTCCGCTCACCGTCGTGGGCCCGGTCCACCACGACAATCGGAAGTCGGTCACGCTGGCGGTGTGGACCAGGTAGACCTGGAGCACGAAGGCAGCGCCGCTGGCGTAGGCCTCGACGTGCACGGTGGGCGTGCCCAACGCGGCCGGGGTCCGAGTGTCCACGAGGGTCGGCCGTGAACCGCCGAGGACCTCCTCCAGGTCGGTCAGCCCGTCGCCATCGGTGTCCACGGCCGTCGCCGAGGTCCCGAAACGCGCCTCGAGGAGGTCGTCCAAGCCGTCGCCGTCGGTGTCCGTGCCGACGGATTGGGCCGAGAGCGGCGCTGCGGCGAGCGCCGTGATGGCGATCCAGAAGAGCGGGCGGGAATGGGACACGCCGAAGCGAAGACAGCCCTACGCGGACCCGATGGTCACTCGACGAGGCCGGCGGAGACCAGCTGGAGGTCGAGGGCCGGGAAGGAGCCTTGGACGGAGAACACCCGGACGTCCTGGTTGCCCCGGACGAGGATCTCCCAGTCGTCGGCAAGCCTCATGCCGACGGGGATGGGAGGGATGACGTTCGTGCCGGCGAGGGAATCGTCCCGATACTGGATGACGACCAGCGTGCGCAGGCCATCGGAGTAGGCATCGAGCTTGGCGGATGGACTCGGCGCGGAAGGCTGCGTCAAGCTCGAGAACCAACTCGCCTCGAGATACGACCCCGGCGGCAGGTACCCGGGAGGGACGAGACTGATGCCGAGGAGCGGGAGGTGCTGTCGGGCGTCGTAGGGCACGCGCTGCACCGACGGCTGCGGCCAGCCGACCCCGTTCAGGTCCGGCTGCAGCTCGATCAGGGTGGTCGTCAGGCTGACCATCACTTGGTGGGTCGCCGGATCGGTGACGCTCCAGGCGAGCAGGAGGCCGCCGTCGTTGTCGTCGTGGTACAGCGCGACGTCCCCCAGGCCATAGCGGTTGGCCGCGAGCGTCCCGGTCGTGTTCCGGCCCGCCACCGACATGCCGCCGATGAGGCTCCAAGCGTAGTTCGACTGGAGTGCGACGGCGCGCCCGAGGTGGAGGTCGCGATGGGTCACGTTCCAGACCGAACCCCGCGTGTACGTCTCCGCCTGCTCCGCGCTCGGCGGCCCCCACGAGAGACCGACCGGGTCCCACACCTCGAGCAGGTCCAGCCGCACGTTCCCGTTGCCGTCGGAGAGCAGCTGGTCGCGCAGCCCGCGCTGTACTCCATCGAGGTCGAGGTACCAGATCTCGCGCTCCAGACGGATCCAGCGTTCTTCCGGATACGACAGCGTCGGGATGGACTGCTGGTTGAAGCCGCCGGCGCCAGTGGAACCGTGGCCGCCGAGTGGGTTCTGGGAGGCGGCCGACCCCGACCCCACCGTGGCCTGCGCCACCCCGCCGGTCGCAGAGGCGGAAGTGGACGCGCCGGCGTCACCGAGACAGGAGGCGAGGGGGAGGATGAAGAATGCCGAGACGGCGGCGAGGAGGGAGCAGGTTCTCATTCTCGCGGGGGGAACGTTGCGAAAGGAAGGACGGGGAGCCAGGGCAGGAGCGGGTTACCGGTCCAAGGCCGAGACTACGGGAAGGGCGAAAAACCGTCAACCAGCCCCCCCCAACGGACGACCGGCCTTCCCAGAAAGGCGTGGTCGCGCCCATCCTCGCAGTCCGGTGACGCCGTCGGGGCCCTTCAGGGGCGCGTGGAGGTCCCGAGCCGGCCCTTCATGCACGACAGAGCCGGTGGACGTCCGGGTCGGGGGAGGGGTAACCGACGATGGCGACCTCCAGGCCCGCGTCTCGATGTCGGTCGAGGGCGCGCTGCAGGGCGTCCAGGATCCAGGGCTTGGGGTTACCAAAGGCTCCGCCGCCGAGGAGGGTGAGGTAGGCACGCCGGCAGCCGGTTCGGGCGGCGTTCAGACGTGCCGCGCAGAGGGTGGCCTCGTAGGCGGCCTCGAGGACCAAGCGGGCGAAGGGCTCCCAACGGGCGGGCAGGAGTTCGCTGTAGCCGACGGGCAGCGCCGAGCAGTAGGCCTGGGTGACGACGTGACGGGAGTCGCCGCGGGTCACCTGGGTGTCCGACTGGATACCGATGCGGAGAAGGCCCCGCAGCTCTTCGCGCTCGGCCTCGGAGGCGTCACGCAAGCGCTCGGCGATCGTGGCCAAACCTTCCTCGGTGGCGAGGGCGTAGCCGTTCCGCATCTCCCAGAGCCGACCGTCGGTGTTGCCCAATGCGGCGCCGAGGTCCGCCAGGCAGTCGATCTGCCGGTCGCGCGTCTGGCCCCGTTCCCCCTCGATTTCGACGAAGTAGTTGCGGTAGATGGTCCCCGCCCCGGCGGCGATGGCGCAGGTCGGGCCCTGCGTGGGGTCACATTGGTATCGGCCGACCCCTTGCTCCGGGGTGACGTCCGGACCGATCATCTCCAACAGGTTGAACTGGGAAGCGACCTGGAAGAGTGCGCCGGCGTTGGTCGCGTCTTCGTGCAAGACGCCCACGTCGGCGACGACTGCGCGCACCGTCAGGGGGTCGTCCCCCGGTGGGAGCACCGCCACCCGGCGGCGCAGTTCGGCCAGCGAAGGGGTCTCGAGCTCGCCGCAGCGCCAGGAACCGCCATTGGCCCGGGAGCGGAGGATGGTTCCGTCCACCTCCAGCAACTCGCGGACGGATTCCACCGACTCGTCGGGCAATCCGGTCAGGTCCTCGAACCAGGTCATGAGACGTCCTCTCGGTCTCTGATCGTACGGGACATCGAGGACTCGCCGCAAGCCGCCCCGACATCCGCCAGCCGGGGGTGGGGTCGGCCGTAGAGTAGGGCGGGAAACGGTGCGGAACCACCCTCGGCTCGTCGTGGCCGCGCTCGGCGCGGTGCTCGCCTCCTGCTCGTCGGCGGCGCTGGCGGACTATCCGTCGGCGACGGCGGGAGCGGTGCGGGCGATGGAGGCCGGGCGCTTCCAGGAGGCCGCCAAGTGGTTCCGCGACCTGCCCGGGGCCGACGACGAGAACGCCTTCCTGGCCCACGCAGAGTCCGGGATGGCCTGGCACGTCGGCGGGCGGCTCGAGGCCGCGGTGCGCGAGTGGCTGGCGGCCGACGACGTGCTCGAGTCGTACGAGGACCGGCCGACCATCAGCGGGCGCAGCGTGGTCGAGGGCGCGCTGTCGTTCTTCGTCAACGACCAGACCATCCCCTACGACGGCGAGGGCTTCGAGGTGGTGCTGCTGCACGGCTTCATGGCCTGGGACTACCTGCGGCTCGGCTCGCTGGACGACGCGCTGGTCGAGGTGCGCCGCGGCTACGACCTCGAACGCTTCGAGGAGGACCGCTACGGCACCAAGTACGGCATGAACCGCTTCGCGCGCTTCGTCGCCGCGGTGGCGCAGGAGCTCGACGGCCGTCCCGACGAGGCGCGCATCGACCTGGAGCGGTTGGCCAAGGAGGTCGGCGCCGACCACCCCGTGGTGAAGGCGTCGCTCGAGCGGCTCGAGCGGGCCGCGACCCCGGAGGGGCGCCAGGAGCTGGCCGGCCTGTCCGAGCTCATCGTCGTCCACGAACGCGGCCGCATGCCGGTCAAGCGCTCCGAGGAGTTCGTCTACCAGACGCGGCGATCGCTCGGCAAGCTCGCCGTGCCGGCCTTCGACGCCGCGCCGCCGGCGCCGCCGCGGCTCGCCGTGCGCCTCGACGGGGCCGAGGTCGGGCGCACCGTGCGCCTCGAGAACGTCGAGAACGTCGCGCGCCGCAACCTCGCCGACCGCATCGCCTGGGTCACGGCCAAGGCCATGGCGCGCAGCGCCTTGAAGACCGTGGCCGTGGACGAGGCCGCCGAGGCGGCTTCCGACCAACACGGCGAGTGGGCGGGCGTATTGGTGGGCGTGGTGGGCTCCCTGTGGAACCTCGCCAGCGAACGCGCCGATCTGCGTTCCTGGCGCACCCTGCCGCGCGAGATCCAGGTGCTGCGGGTGCCGGTCGAGCCGGGTGAGCACCGCGTCGTCCTGACCACGCCCGGCGGCGGACGCGTCGACCTCGGGCCCATCCGCTTCCAGGCGCGCCGCCCCGTCCTCGTCTCGGCGCGCACCCTCGGCGGCCGCATCTGGGCGGCCCCGCCCCGCGCCGTGCGCGGCGCCGAAACCGCTACCATCCTGGAGCCATGAAGCCTCGTCCCTCTCCGCTCGCCCTCCTGCTCGCCGGCGCCCTCGTGGCGTCGCTCGCCGCCTGCAGTTCCTCCGGCGTCAGCAACGGCGTCTTGAGCGGCCAGACCCAAGCCGTCGGCGGGGGCATCTCGGACCTCATCGAGCTCGAGAACGAGCGCGTCACCTTCGGCAAGAACGAACTGCCCGTGTACCAGGTCGAGGTCGTCAACGACGCCGACCGCGACCTGCGGCTGGAGTACCGCTCGCGCTGGTACGACGCCGACGGCATCGAGGTCCGCGACGTGACCCGCGCCTGGCAGCCGCTGTTCCTGCCCGAGGACAGCAGCGCGCCCATCCGCTCGGTGGCGCCGTCGCTCGACGCGGTGCGCGCCGTGATTGAGGTGCGACTCCACGACCCCGACACCTACTGATGCGACCCGCCCTCCCCTTCGCCCTGGCGGCGCTCGCGCTCGGCGCCTGCGCCGGCCCCGAGACCTACGAACCCGAGACCATCCGCTACGAGGGGCGCGACTACGACCCCGACGACGAAGCGGTCCAGGACGTGCGGGTCGAGGTCGAGAGCTGGGACGACGACCTCGAGGTCGAGGACCTCGCGGCGCGCGTCGTCAACGGCCGCCTCACCGTGCAGTTCACCATGGTCTCGGACGAGGACGAACCCGAGCGCTACGAGCTGTCCTGGCGGTGGCGCGACGCCGACGGCATGGCGCTGCGTGCTGCGACCGGTGAGCCGCCGCACCGCACCGTGGTCGTGCCCGCCGAAGGCGAGCGCCTGATGACCTTCCAGGCGCCGACCGAACTCGCCACCCAGTTCTCCTGCGACATCCGCTCCCTCGACGACCGATGAAACCGAACCGCATCACCACCGCCCTCCTCGCCGGCCTCGCCCTGTTCGGGCTGGCGTCCTGCCAGACCCGCACCACCTACGAGGACCCGGAGGGCACCGAGGTCCTGTCCACGGACTTCAGCTACACCGACCTGATGGCCATCGCCCAGGACATGGTGGACTCGTTCCTCGGCACCAACGTGTGGGGCGAGGAGCGGCCGCGCATCGTCATGGGTGGCGTGGTCAACCGGACCGACCAGCACATCGACACCCAGAACATCACCGACACGATTCGGACGGCGCTGATCCAGTCCGGGAAGTTCACGGTGTTGGCGAGCGACCAGGGGATCGCCGAGCTCGAGAAGGAGCTCGAGTACCAGCAGTCGGGTGCGGTGGACCAGGCCGCGGCGGTCGAGCTGGGCAAGCAGCTCGGCGCCGAGTACGTGCTGTACGGGCGCTTCACCAACCTGCGCGAGAAGCGGGGCGACGTCGAGAGCGTGTGGTACAAGTTCACGCTCAACGCGGTCAACGTCCAGACCCGCCAGATCGTCTGGGCCGACGAGAAGATCCTGCGCAAGCGCGAGGAGAAGTCGTTCCTCGGCTGGTAGCGGGGCCTGCGGACGGGCGGCCGCCGGTCGCCCCCGGCGCGCCCTTCCCCCGCCCCGGGCTGCTGCGCTGCGGCCCGGGGCGGGCCTACAATGCGCCCCGGGCCTCCCCGTCCCGAGCCCGGAAAGAGCCATGCAAGACCTCCACGACATCACCTTCTCCGACGTCCAGCTCGGCTGGCGCGACAAGGCGCGCGAGATCGCGCGGAAGTACCTGCTGCCCCAGGCGGCCGAGCACGACAAGGCGGGCACCTTCAACGAGGACGCCTTCCGCGCCGCTGCCGAGAGCGGGATGCTGGGCATCTGGATTCCCGAGGAGTACGGCGGTTCGAACGCCGGGGTCCTGGCGCTGTGCCTGGCGGTCGAGGAGTTCTCCAAGGCCGACCCGGCGTTCGGGGTGGCGTTCGCGGTCAACGCGCTGGGGTCGTTCCCCATCCTGGTCGGCGGCACCGAGGAACAGAAGGCGAAGTACCTGCCGCGCGTCGCCAAGGGTGAGGCGGCCTGCGCCTTCGCGCTG
>JALUVI010000239.1 GCA_027020785.1 Planctomycetota bacterium
CGTCAATCCGAACCTGGAGATCCACTCGGTGGCCCTGCCCGCCGACGGGGCCGAGGGCGAGGACGAGGCCCGCCGACTGCGCGACCTGCAGGAGCGCTCGGCGCGGCTCGAGGAACGGCTCCGCGAAGAGGTGGTGGGGCAGGACGACGCGGTCGCCGCCATCGCGCGGGCGGTGCGCAAGGCGGCGGCGGGGCTGGCCGACCCGACCCGCCCCATCGGCACCTTCCTGCTGGTCGGACGTACCGGCACCGGCAAGACCGAGCTGGCCAAGGCGCTGCAGCGCCACCTCTACCCCGACCGCCCCCTGGTCCGGCTCGACTGCAGCGAGTTCGCGCTGCCGCACGAGACTGCGAAGCTGATCGGAGCGCCCCCCGGCTACGTCGGGCACAACGACGGCGGCCAGTTGACCGAAGCGCTGCTGCAGGACCCGCGCGCGGTCATCCTGTTCGACGAGGTGGAGAAGGGGCACGAGAAGCTGCACAACATGCTGCTCCAGATCCTCGACGAGGGACGTCTGACCGACAGCAAGGGCAACACCGTGCGCTTCCACCAGGCGGTGGTGCTGCTGACCAGCAACGTCGGTACGGCCGACTACGAGGCCGCCGCCAACCGCGTCGGTTTCGGCCGCGGCGCGTCCCTGGACGCCGCCGACTTCGACCGAGTCACCCGCGAGGCGCTGCAGCGCTCGTTCAAGCCGGAGCTGCTCAACCGCCTCGACGGCGTGCTCACCTTCCGCGGCCTGGGCCGCGACGAGTGCGTCCGCATCGTCGAGATCCACCTCGGCAAGCTGCGTACCCGGATGCTGCGGCGCGACGTCCACCTGCGCTGGTCGCCGCGGCTCGCGGCCGCCATCGCCGAGCTCGGCTACAGCGAGACCTACGGCGCCCGCGAGCTGCGCCGCACGCTGGCGCGGCTGGTCGAGGAGCCGCTCTCGTACGAGGTGCTGGAGGGACGCATCCGGGAGGGTGACCGGGTGGCGGTCCGCTGGCAACAGGGTCGGGTCCGCTTCGTGGTGGACTCGAACGCCGCCGCCGACGGCGAAGGCGACGCCGGACGCGCCGCCTGACCGCCAGCCGCACGCGCCGCAGGCCCGGCGCTAGGATGCGGCGATGGTCGTGCTCACCACGCTCGTCCTCGCCGCCGTCCTGCAGCAGGGGCCGGCCGACGCCCCCCTGCCCCCCGACGTGGTCGCCATATGGGACGGCGGCAGCCTCGACGAGGACCGCTTCGCGCGCTGGCTCGGCGAGACCTTCTCGCGGGTGCCCGACGTCGGCGGCCCGGCGCTGGAGCACCTGGTCCAGCTGCAGGTGGTGCGGAACGAAGCGGAGAAGCGCGGGCTGGCCGCCGACCCGGCGGCGGTCGAGGCGCGCATCGAGGCGGCGCGGGCCGCGGTCGAGGAGGCCGGCATGGACCTCGACCGGGTGCTGCGCGAGCGCGAGCTGACCCCGGAGGCCTTCCGCCGGCTCATCGCCGACTCGCTGCTCCACGAGGCGATGGTACGCCAGGACCTCGGGCTCGCCCCCGACGCCCCGGTGTCGCCCGAGCGGCTGCAGGCCTGGTCCGAGGAGCGGGTCGCAGCGGTGCTCGAGTCGGCACCGCCGCCGCACGGCGGCTGGGCGCTGGACGCGCCCCCCTACCGCGTCGGTCTCGGCGAGCTCGGGCGCACCATCCTGGTCACCAATCCGCCGACTCGATTGCGCGAGTGGGTGAAGGCGCGGGTCCTCCTGGAGGCGCTGCCGCGCTGGGGCGCGGCCCGCGGGCTGACGCTGTCGGACCGGGACCTGATGGACGAGATCGAGTGGCGTCGCCGGCGGGTGGCGGAGAACCCGAACTACGGCGGCGCGACCTACGACGCGCTGCTCGCCTCGCGCGGCTCCTCGGTGGAGGCGGTACTCGCCGGCGACGAGATCCGGGTCGCGGCGTGGATGCGCGCCTATGGGCGTGAGCGCTACCCGGACGCGTGGTTCGACGGCCTCGACGACGAGGAACGAGCCGCGCTGGAGCGTCGTTTCGGCCCGAGCCGCGAGGTGTGGTGGGTGCTGCTCCACGCCACGGACGAGAAGGACGACCCGCTCGACCTGGACTTCGCCGAGGCCGAGGAACAGCTCGCCGCCTGGGCCGCCGAGGTCGTGACCCGTGCGGACTTCGAGGACCTGGCGCGGCGCTACTCCGAGGACGAGCGCACCCGGAGGCGGGGCGGGCGCCTCGGGTTCGTGCACCGGGAGGAGCGCGGGGTGGACCCGAAGCTGACCGACGCCGCCTTCTCCGCCGCAGGCACGGGTCTCCTGGGCCCGATCCGGGTCACCGGGGGGATGGCGCTGGTGTGGCTGGGGCCGGTGCGCCCGAGCCCGCCCGAGCCCGAGTTCCGCGACCTGGTCCGCCGCAGCTTCCGTGACCGGCTCGAGGAGGAGTTCCTCGACTCCATCCACCTCCGCACGCGCTGGGACGAGGCGCCCTGACGGCTTCGGTCAGCAGGTGAGGCGGTCGGCGGCGGCGACCGCGGGGACGCCCTCGGCGAGGAGACGGTTGGCGATGCGCTTGCCGGCCTCGACCCCGGGCTGGTCGTAGGGGTCCACCCCCATGAGGCGTCCCGCCAGCGCCGTGGTCTCCTCCATCAGGAGGAAGTAGCGCCCGAGGTGCTCGGCGTCGAGCCGGTCCAGGGTCAGGACGCCGACCGGTCGGCCGGCTTCGCGCAGCGCCCGTTCGGTGCCGATGCGCTCGGCGCGCAGGACCTCGGACAGGCTGCGCCCGGCGAGCTCGTGGAGGGGGGCGAGGTCCCAGTCGGGTGCGGGCAACGCGACGTCGTCCTGCGACTCGGCGACGGCCACGAACAGGTAGACCTTGTCGTCGGGGCCTTCCACGAAAAGCTGGACCTTGCTGTGCTGGTCGGTCGCCCCCACCGCCTCGAGCGGTGTGGGCGCCTGGGCCACGGCGGCCCCCTGCTCGGTGCGCGCCTTGCCGAGGGATTCGGCCCAGAGCTGGACGAACCAGGCGCCGAGGGTGGCGGCGCGCTGCGAGTAGACGAAGTGGACGTGGATGGGACGCCCGGCCTGGAGGTGGAGGACGTGGGCCAGGGCCAGCAGTCCGGCCGGGTCGTGGCGCTCGTCGGCCGCGGCCAACCGCGCGGCACAGTCGGCGGCGCCGGCGAGCAGGGACTCGGCGTCCAGCCCGGCCATCAGCGCCGGGAACAACCCGACCGGGGTCAGGACCGAGTAGCGCCCGCCGACCCCCGGCGGCACCGGCAGGGCGGCGAACCCCTCCGTTTCGGCCAGCCCGCGGAGCAACCCGCGCTCGGGGTCGGTGACGAAGGTGCAGCGGGCGCGCGCCTCGTCGGCGCCAAGCGCCTCGCGGAGCCAGCGCCACACGACGAGGAACTGGGCGCGGACCTCGAGGGTGCCGCCGCTCTTCGAGACCACCGCGACATGGGTCGCCGCGGGCTCCAGGGCGGCGAGGAGGGGCGCGATGCCGTCGGGGTCCACGTTGTCGAGGACCAGGACCCGGCAATTCCCGCCACCGATCCCGCACTCCTGGTGGAGCGGGGCCAGCGCATCGAGCAGGGCGCGGGTGCCCAACGCCGAGCCGCCGATGCCGAGGACCAGCAGGGTGTCCGGAGCCGTGGTTCCGCGGATCTCCTCGACCCGGCTCCGACAGGCGGACAAGAGGTCACGCCGGTGGCCGAGCCCCCGCCAGTCGGGGACGGCCCCGAGGTGGCGCTCGCGGGCGGCCCGCAGACGGGCGAAGGCGGCCTCCTCGGCGGACGGAGACAGTTCCAGGGGGTCGAGGAGGCCGCGAGGGTCCAGCGAGAGGGCCATGGCCGGACAGGATAGAGCGACGGCCACCGCCCAGCGCCTCCCGGCCCAAAAAAGCAGGATAATTCCAAAAACAACGGTGTTCGCTGCTATATATAGCCTCGACCGGAGCATACCGGTTCCCCCTCTCCCGACCCCGTTTCCCCAACCCAAGAGATGATCATGCGACTCCACGCCGCCCGGATCCCGATCCTCGCCGCTGTGCTCCTGGCCGCACCTCCACTCGTGGCCCAAGAACTCGCCGACGAGCTCCAGGAACCCGACATGGATCAATTCGTCACCGTGGACGAGTTCGACGAGACCATGGACGAGATCGACCAGAAGATCGGCCAGTTGGAGGCAGTGCGCCCCGGCAGCCGGGACTTCATGGTGACCGGCTACGCCACGGCGACCTACGCCGACCTCGACGGCTCGGCGAGCGACTTCATCGCCGGGTTCAACCCGATCTTCCTGTTCCGCCCTGCAGAGGATCTCTTGTTCGAGGGCGAGTTCGAGTTCAACACGAGCGAAGGCGAGTTGAACGTCGAATACGCTCAGGCATTGTGGTCGGCCAACCAGTGGATGACGGTTGGCGCCGGCAAGTTCCTCTCCCCGCTGGGACAGTTCACCGAACGCTACCACCCCGCCTGGATCAACCCGCTTCCCGACGCGCCGCTCTTCGCGGCGCACGACGGCCTCGTGCCCACGACGCTCACCGGCGCCCAGATCCGTGGGGGCATCCGCAGCGGGAGCACCATCTGGAAGTACACCGTCTTCGTCGCCAACGACACCCAGCTGTCCGAAGCCGACGAGGGTGGGGGCGGGACGGAGGGCGCCGAAGGCCCCCCCGTGGGCTACGGCACGGTGAGCGACCTCTCTCAATCCAAGGCCTTCGGTGGGCGCGTGGCCGTCCTGCCCTTGCCCTGGCTCGAGGTCGGCTTCTCGGCCATGTCCTCCTCCCCCAACGACACCTCCGGCGCCGCGCTCGGCGACCTGACCCTCTATGGGGCGGACGTCTCGGCCCACCGCGAGACCGCCGTCGGTTTCGTCCGGGCCGACGCCGAGTTCGTGACCCTGTCCCTGGACGACACCGACACCGAGCGCTGGAACGGCGGCTACCTCCAGTGTGCGTTGCGCCCGAACTTCGGGGGCACCCAGCTCTCCGACTTCCAGGGCGTCGTGCGCTACGACTGGATCGCCTTCCCGACCGGCGTTCCCTCGGACCTGGAACCCTCCCGCTGGAGCTTCGGCGTCAACTACTGGATCGCCGAATCCACCGTCTGCAAGCTCGCCGTCGAACGACTCGACTTCGAAGGCGAACAGTCCAACTCGATCCTGCTCCAACTCGCCACCGGCTTCTGAACCGAGCATCCCATCATGCGCTACTCCTACCTCACCCGAACCGTCCTGGTGGTCGCCCTGACCGTGACGGCCGGACTCGCCGTCTCGGCGTGCGCTTCGCCGCGGGACGAGGCCCCGCTGGCCGGCGCCATCCTCTGGCAGCAGACCTGCCAGCAGTGCCACGAGTTCCGCTCGCCGGCCGACTACGACGACCAGCAGTGGGAGACCCTGGTCGAACACATGCGCACCCGCGCCAACCTCCCCGCCGAGGACGCGGAAGCCATCCTCGCCTTCCTCCAATCCGGGAACTGAACCCATGAAACGCCTCCACCACGACGTCGCTCGTGGCCTGCTCGGCCTCGCCGTCATCGCCGTCCTGGCGGCGGTGGCCCCCGCCCAGCAGGACCCGAGCTGGATCGCTCCGGCCCGCAAGGCCCGGAAGAAGAACCCGCTCCAGCCCACTCCCGCCGTGCTCGAGGCCGGCAAGAAGGTCTACGAGCAGAACTGCCTCGCCTGCCACGGCGAGAAGGGGCACGGCGACGGCCCTGCGGCCGTGGCGCTGAACCCGCCGCCGGCGACGCTGGTCTCCGACGTGGTGCTGCGTCAGTCCGACGGGGCGCTCCACTGGAAGATCGAGACCGGCAAGGCGCCGATGCCCGCCTTCGGGGGCGCCCTGACCGACGAGCAGATCTGGCAGGTCGTCCTCTACGTGCGCAGCCTGGCCGGCCCGCCGCCGACCCCGGTCGACCGGCTGGCCTCCGCCTACGGCGAGTGGCGCGACGCCGTCGCCGCCGGCAAGCCTTCGCCTGCCAAGCGCAAGGCCATGGAGGCGGCCATCGGCGGATGGCGCATGCCCAAGGCGCCGAAGACCCTCGACGAGGAGGCCAAGGAAGCGTGGCGTCGGCGCTGGACCGCCCACGTCTCGGCGGTGCGTCAAGCCTTGGCCCCGGCGGCGAAGGAGGACGACCCGCTGGCGCGCCTCGACCTCGTGTCCCAGCGACTGGCAGCCTGGTTCCAGGACTTCCCGCCACCGCTGACGCGCCCGGTCCTCTACCTGTTCGACCCGGAGGCTCGCAAGGGTTTGGGAGGCCATTGGCTGGCCCGCCCCGCCAAGGCGCTGCCCCGGCCCTACGGCCCCGGCGGCGACCCCCAGGTCCTCGCACGCTGGGACCCGCGCCCTGCGGACGACGGCGACGCCACGGCCAACTGACGCCGCTGCACCGAGCCCCTGCGACGACGGCCGCCCGGGGGATGCTCCCGGGCGGCCGCTGCGCGCCCCCACACGGAAACTGGCCACGAAGACTGTTCCGTTTTCCACAGCCGAGCTGTGACCTTCGCGCACCGAGTGCGTCGTCCTGGGTACCGAGACCCAGGAGACCGCCACGATGCGCTTCGAACCACCCTTCTGCCCGAACCCCACCTGCGCCAGCCGAGCCC
>JALUVI010000240.1 GCA_027020785.1 Planctomycetota bacterium
GCACGAAGAACGGAGCGGAGGGCTTCGGAGACTTCGTGCGACTCCTCGCCGGTTACCGCAAGACGACCCCCGAAGCGCTGGCCCGCGACCCGGGGCAGCTCCTGTCCTGCACCGTGCTGCGCGACGTCCACTTCTGGCCGCAGGAGCGCTGGATGCCGTGGGGCGAGGCCCAGGGCTTCGCCCGCAACGTGGTCCAGGGCAAGACCGAGACCGACCCCAACCGCGCCTCGCGCCTGCTCGCCGAGATCCAGTACGACGCGACGCTGCCGGAGGACCTGCGACCGGAGCCGTTCCACCCCCTCGACGTGGACGAGCGCGAACTGGTGCTGGTGCAGGACCGACCGCGCCAAGGCCAGGGCGCGTTCCGCGCCCGGCTGCTCGCAGCCTACGGCGGCAGCTGCGCCATCACCGGCGAGCACACCGAGATCGTGCTCGACGCCGCTCATGTCCAGCCGTACCTCGGCCCGCGCTCGAACCACGTCCAGAACGGACTGCTCCTGACGAAGGAGTTCCACGCCCTGTTCGACCGTGGCTACGTGACCGTGACCCCCGACTACGAGGTCCGGGTCAGCCCGCGGCTGCGCGAGGACTGGAACAACGGCAAGCGCTACCTCGCGGCGGACGGTCGTCCGCTGGCTGCGCTGCCCGCCGACCCGGCGCTGCGCCCCAGCCCCGAGGTCCTGGAGTGGCACCGCGACCGGGTGTTCCTCGGCTGACCGCTGCGGCGGGCCGCCGTATCATCCACGCGCCTTGACCGCCCCCGCGTTGCTCGAGGTCTGCGACCTGTCCTATGCCTACGGCGACCACGTCGCCGTGGACGGCATGTCGTTCACCCTGCGACGGGGCGAAGCGTTGGGCCTGCTCGGCCCGAACGGCGCCGGCAAGACGACCACCTTCTCCTGCCTGGCGGGACTGCGACGCCCGCGGAGCGGCGAGCTGCGCTTGGAAGGCCGCACCTTCCTCCCCTTCGCGTGCGACACCGACCGCGCCGTCCTCGGCTTGGTGCCGCAGGAGGTGTCGCTGTACGCCGACCTCACGGCGCGCGAGAACCTCGCCTTCTTCGGGCGCATCCAGGGCGTGGCCCCGGAGGAGCTCGACGACCGCATCGCCGCGGCCCTGACCCTGGCCGGGCTCGAGGACCGCGCCGACCATCGCATCGCCACCTTCTCCGGCGGCATGAAGCGCCGGCTCAACCTCGCCGTCGCCACGCTGCACCAGCCGCCGATCCTGCTGCTGGACGAACCCACGGTCGGCGTGGACCCGCATTCGCGTCATCACCTGTTCGCCGCGCTCGAGCGACTCCGCGACGGAGGGGCCAGCCTCCTCTATTCGACCCACGCCATGGAAGACGCGCAGCGCTTGTGCGATCGCATCGTCGTCCTCGACCACGGCCGCGTGCTCGCGGTCGGCACCCACGAGGAACTCGCCGCCGGCGTGGGCGAGCCCGGGGCCGACCTCGAGACCGTGTTCCTGCACCTCACGGGAAGGAGCCTGCGCGACTCATGAGCCGACTCCTCCGCCCCGCCGCCGCCATCGCCGCCAAGGACCTGCGGCTGTTCTTCCGCGACCGCGTCGGACTCCTGCTCGCCTTCCTGATGCCGGCGGCGCTGGTGCTGGCCTTCGGGTTCATGATGCAGAAGGCCTTCGGAGGGGAGGACGGCGGCATGGCGCGGGCCGAGCTCTGGGTCGTGGACCAGGACGGGTCCGCGGCGAGTCGCGCCTTCGTGGACGACCTGCGGGGGTTGGCGATGCTCGAGGTGCGCCCGGCTCCGGACGACGCCCCCCTCTCGCTGGAGGGCGCCGAGGCCTCCTTGCGCAAGGGCCGCGCCCATCACGTCCTCGTGCTGCCCCGGGGGTTCGGCGACGCGCTGGCCGCCGGCGAACTGCCCGAGCTCCGGATGCTGCGCGATCCGGGGCGTTCGCTCGAGGACACCCTGGTCACCATCGGTCTGTCGTCGGCCTACATGGGCGCCACGCAGGGGCGGGCCTGGCCGGCCATGCTCGGCCGCCTGCTCGAGCAGTCGGGCGCCTCGCCCGAGGCGGTCCGGAGCGCCGTGGCGGCGGCCGAGCAGACGCGTCGCCTGATGGAGGCCGCCCTGGGGCGCAACGACGGGAAGGACGCCGAGACGGGTCGGGCGCCCGAGGGGGACGGCGGCGACGACGGGCAGGACGGCGGAAGCGGCCTGGACTTCACCGCCTTCATGCGCGACATGGTCCCGCTCGAGGTCGAGGACCGACTCCCCCCGGAGCGTGCCGCGAACCTCTCCCACATCGTGGCCCAGAGCGTCAGCGGACTCGTCGTGATGATGCTGATGTTCGGGCTGGTGCGCTGCGCGACCACGCTGCTGCGGGAACGCGACTCCGGCACCCTCGACCGTCTGCTGGCCGCGGCCTCGCCCCGCGACGCGGTGCTCCTGGGCAAGTTCCTGTTCACCGCGGCCTCCGGCCTCCTCCAGCTCGCGGTGCTGTTCACCTTCGCCGAGCTGGTGTTCCACGTGGGCATGTTCCGCGACCCGGTGACCCTGCTGGTGTTGTCCCTGTCGCTGACGGCCGCGGTCACCGCCTTCGGCATGCTGATCGCCACCTGGGCGCGCAGCCTGGAGCAGGCCAACGGCTTCGCCACCCTGCTCATCCTGGTGATGAGCGCAGTCGGCGGCGCCTGGTTCCCGGTCCAGCTCTTCGACATGCCGCTACCCGCCGAGGTCGCGATGCGTCTCACCCTGACCCACTGGGCGATGACGGGATACCAGGGCATGCTGTGGAACGGACTGGGGTGGACCAGTCCGACCCTGCTCACCTCGATCGGAGTCCTGTGGGCCTTCGCGGTGGGCGCCTCCCTGCTCGCCCGCCGCCTCTTCCACCGCCGCGTCCTGCCGGCGTAGGGCGCGGGCCTGCGGCGCCGGTCAGGACCGGCCGCGGGCGGCGCGCCAGGCCTCGAGGACGCCGCCCATGACGTGGTCGAAGTCGGGGGGCAGGTCCTCGCGGCGGACGTGGCCGAGCATCCGGTAGAGGGTCTTGAACTGCTCGAGGTACCCCTGGCAGGGCGGACACATGGCGACGTGTTCCTCGACCAGCCGCGACTCCTCCGAGGTGAGCTCGCCGTCGAGGTAATCGCTCAACACCTCGTAGAGGCTGCGGCACCGCGTCCGGATGTCCTCACGCACGCTCACGACGGACGCTCCTCGGGCTCGTGGCCCATCTTCTGGTCCACGCAGCGGCGCATGGCGGCGCGGGCGCGGTGCAGGATCTGACGGAAGTTGGCATGGCTGACGCCGAGCGCCTCGGCCGCCTCCTTGCCGGGCACCCCCTCCAGCGCGAACAGCTCGAGCGCTTCGCGCTGCGGGAGCGGCAGACGGTCCAGGCACTCCTCCACCACCCGTAGGGTCTCGGCCTCCTCGTTCCAGGGGCGGAAGTCGGCCTCGCGCCAACCACCGGCCGGGGTGAAGCTGTCGCGCTCGGGGTCCACGTCGGCCAGCACGGGCTCTCGCCTGCGTCGCCGCAGCGCGTCGAGGATCTTGTGACGCAGGATGCCGTAGCCCCAGGCGCGCAGCGAGGTGCGCCCGTCGTAGCGCTCGATGCCCTGGAGCATGGCGAGGAGCGTCTCCTGGACCACGTCCTCGGCGGCCTGGGTGTCGCGGAGCATGCGCACCGCATGACCGTACATCTCGCCGGCCAACCGCCCGACCAGTTCGGACGCGGCCGCCTCGTCGCCGGCGGCGATGCGGTGGGCGAGCTCCAGGTCGCGGGTCTCGAGGGTGGTCACGACCATCGGACTACGCCCCACCCTCGGGCCCGTTGGCCGGAAGCCGGACGCCGCGCCCGCGGAGGTGGGCGAGGACGGCCTCGAACCCGTCGGCAGGGGCTTCGAGCGAGCCCCGCCAGCCCTCGGCGTCGAAGTCGCCGGAGAGCGAGACGTCGGGGAAGAGCCGCGGCAGCTCGTCGAGCAGCCCGGTGGCGTCGAAGGGGAGCCGGAGCGGCAGCCTCGACCGGGGGACGAAGGGCGCGAGTTCGGCGTCGGCCAGGGCGGCGCGGGCGGCCCCGCCGTAGGCCCGGGCCAGCCCGCCGGTGCCGAGCTTGACGCCGCCGAACCAGCGCACGCAGACGACGGCGGCGTCGTCCACGCCGGCCGCCTCCAGGGCGCGCAGCATCGGGTTGCCGGCGGTGCCGCCCGGCTCGCCGTCGTCGGAGAAGCGGTGGCGGCCGCCGATGCGGAAGGCCCAGCAGTGGTGGCGCGCCTTGGGGTACTCGGCGCGCACCGCCTCCAGGCGGCGGCGGAAGGCGTCCTCGTCGGCGACCGGAAAGGCCCAGGCGACGAAGCGCGACCCGCGGTCCTCGACCTCGCCCCGACCCTCGCGGACGATGCGCCGGCCGTGCGGGGCGTCGCGGCTCACGGCTTCGGCCCGAGGAGGGGTTCGAGCCGACGCCACGCCTCGTCCGGGACGCGCGCCGGGTCGGTGAGCAAGCCGGCGCGGGCGATGCCGCGCCAAGGCGACGGGCCGAGCGCGGCCAGGGCCGGCAGCGCCCGGGCCAGGAGGTCGCGGGCGTGGGCGAGGTTGCGGCGCATCACGGCGAGCACCGCCTCGACGTCCACGTCGTCGTCGTGCGAGCGCCAGCAGTCCCAGTCGGTGACCATGCAGACGCTGGCGTAGGCGAGCCCGGCCTCGCGCGCGAGCAGCGCCTCGGTGGCGTTGGTCATGCCGACCAGCGCGAATCCCTGGGCGCGGTGGAACTCGCTCTCGGCGCGGGTCGAGAACTGCGGCCCCTCGATGCAGACGTAGGTCCCGCCGACGTGGACGCGGACGTCCAGCCCCTCGGCGGCGGCGGCGAGGGCGGCGACCGTCACCGCGTCCACCGGGTCGGCCATCGGCACGTGGGCGACGACGCCGTCGCCGAAGAAGGTACGGGCGCGGCCGCCGCGGGTGCGGTCCACGAACTGGTCGGGCAGGACGAAGTCGCCGGGCGCGCACTCCTCGCGCAGGCTGCCGACGGCGCTGACCGAGACCACCCGCTCGACGCCGAGCGAGCGCAGCGCCCAGAGGTTGGCGCGGTAGGGCACCTCGCCCGGCAGGAGGACGTGGCCGCGCCCGTGGCGCGCCAGGAAGGCGACGCGCACGCCGTTCCAGGTCCCGAGGACCAGCGGCGCCGAGGGCGCGCCGAAGGGGGTGTCGAGGTCGAGTTCTTCGACGTCCGAGAGTTCGTCGAGGGCGTAGAGCCCGCTGCCGCCGAGGATGCCGAGGGGGGCGCTCATCGCGCGCCAGTCTGCCACGGCGGCGGCCGGCCGTCAGGGCCGCCGCCCCTGCAGCGACACGCGGTCAGCGCGAGGGCTTGCGCTCGCGCTCCTGCCAGGGGCTGCCCGGCCCACGCCCCTGGCGCTTCGGACCGCGGTGCTCGTCCCTGCCGCCGCGGCGGTCGTCGCGCTTGGGCCTGCGGCGGTCGTCGCGCCGAGGGCGGTCGTCGTCGCGCCCGCCACGCTCCCCCCGCTCCCCCCGCTCCCCGCGGTCGCGGCGCTCGCCCCACGATCCCTCGCGGCGCGGCCCGCGGCGGTCGTCGCCACGGCGGCCCCGGCGCTCGCGGCGCTCGCGCTCCTCGCGCTCGGCCTTGCGCCGGGCCTCCAGCTCGAGTCGGCTCGGCACCGTGCCGTCGTCCTCGGGCCAGATCAGCTCGTGCCGCGAGATCCACAGCCGCGGCCGCCGCGCCCCGGCCTCGGTCGGCGCCAGCAGCCGCTTCAGCACCAGGGTCGCGTAGCGGCCGCGCGGCAGGGTGAAGCGCACCCGCATCTTCTGCTTCTTGCGATGCAGCTCGTCCGGCTCGGACGGCGCGGCGCGCAGGAACTCGGGGTCCATGCCGATGGCGCGGGGCTCGGCCAGCGGCCGGAACCCGGAGAGGTCCAGCGCCAGGAAGTCCTCCATCCGGAAGCCCTCGGCGCGGAACACCGCTTCGTAGTGGCGGCGGGCGCGGTCGCCGAGTTCGACCCCGGGGCCGAGGAGCGGCAGCTCGAACGACTCCAGCTCGGCCCGGGCCTCCGGCGACAGGGTGCGCCAGGTCGGCAGCGGTCCGGCGTCGCCCGGCAGCCAGACACGGTCCTCCTCGGGGACGACCCGCAGCACCTCGAGGCCGAGGGCGCGGTTCCACAGGTAGGACTGGTAGGCGAAGAGGTGGATGGTCTTCTCGCGGCTCGCGATGCCGCGCTCGAGCGCGCCGGCGAAGTCGCCCGGGTGCTCGGCGAGGTGGGCGAACACGCTGGAGCCGCGACGGTCGCGGCAATAGGAGCGCAATTCACCCCAGTCGCCCCAGCGCCGCGCGATGCCGGCCTTGTAGGCCTCCACCTTCTCGGCGCCGAACGGCGAGGGCGCGGTGAGGAGGGCCTTCAGCGCCGCCTCGAAATCGCCGCGCAGCAGGTCGCGCACCACGAACCCCTGCCCGTGCCGCAGGCAGCCGAAGCGCTGGTCGTCGAAGTAGTTCGGCAGACCGTGCTCGCGCACCTGGGCGAGGTTGATGCGCAGCCGCCGCATGTCGTCG